>CANJMS010000034.1 GCA_947475825.1 Nitrosomonadales bacterium | reverse complement strand
TATTCCACTGCGTTGCGTAGTATTCATATCGGGCGTTGATGTAGTTTTCAGAACCTCCATCTTGCCAGCAATGGCCGCCCTTCTCTACCTCTTTTCGCTCCAAATTCGGCAGTTAATTCAACTCAGGTGGGGAGTTTTGCAAGAGGCTCAAATGGCCAACAAAGAAAAAGGAGGAAACAATGCAACGCATTTTAATTAACCAAACCTTACCATTCTGGCTTACCGCATCGCTCATGCTCTGTGTGACGGCTATGAGTGGTTGTGTGAGCACGGGAACCCACACTAAGACGCTCGCCGAACTTGATGCTGCGAAGAAATCGTCCGCACAGTTTCAACAACAATTGGCTGGCCTGCAAAACAATCTAGATAAGGAGGCTGCTCAGCGCAAAGCTGCAGAACAACAGGCGAGCTCTTTGCTAAAAGAACGTGAAGCACTTCAGACACGCTCCAACGAGTTGCAGTCTCGCTTGGATAGCTTGGAGAATGAGAAAGGACAAATGAACAGTGAACTCGGCAACGTGCGCGGCCGTATCATAGATCTCGAACAAAAGATCGCAAGCGGAAGTACCTCAGCGCAGACAGAAATAGCCGCGCTACAGCAAAAGGCATCCGAGCTTGAAGCCAATAATATGGCGATATCCTCCCGCATTGCACAGGAGCGCGAGCAACTTAGACAGGAGCAATCACAGCTTAAGGCGATGCTGGAGCAAGAACGTTTGGCGAAAGAAGCAAAGGAAGAAGAAATCAAACGCCTGACACAAACACGTGAAGACCTATCAAAATCGCTGCAAGATGAAATTTCCAAGGGCAATATCACCATTCAACAGGTACGTGACCGTTTAACCATTAATATGGTAGAGCGAGTCCTGTTTGATTCCGGGCAGGCTCAAGTGAAACCGACTGGCATCAAGGTGCTAAAAGAGGTCGGAGACATTTTGAAAAACATCACTGACAAACAGATTCGCATCGAAGGCCATACTGACAATGTACCTATCAGTGCTAAATTACAGAATCGGTTTAAAACGAATTGGGAACTCTCGACCGCACGAGCCACAACTGTGGTGCGCTACCTGATTGAGCAAAGTGGGGTAGACCGACAGTACCTTGCTGCAGTTGGTTACGCAGACACTCGCCCTATCGCGTTGAACGACTCCGAAGAGGGAAGATCATCTAACCGTCGAATTGAAATTGTGCTGTATCCAAATGACCTCAAAGAAATTACCAGCCAAGTTGAGACAGGTGCAACCACATTGAAATAGTGCCACAGACCGAGTACTGAAGATATGGCCGATAGTTGTTGCTGAAATCGGCCTTCTGGCCTGCGAAGAAATTTTTTGTAAGGCGAAAATATGTGAATCTTTAAATTTATTTTGCCGGGGAAGTCGTACGGTCATGTTCTATCCCCGCGCATCGCGCGGGACTTAACCGCACGTCAGACGTTGAATGGCTTAATTTCTCCGGGGGTTCTCAGCATTTTATTAACTTCATCAAGATGCAGCTCTTCCAGGTAAATCATTTCTCTGGCGTATTCCTCTAATGCCACGGATTTTCCTTCAATCAATTTCAAAAGTTTGTAATAGGCCGCTCCCGTTATCTTTTCATGCTCAAGACTTTCCCTGAGAATGTCTCCTATATTATGTTTTTCCGTTTCCAATAACGTACCAATTTTAAGCGATGGATGACCGCCCAGCATGGTCACCAGCTCACCCGCCTTATGGGCATGAGCAAGACCTTCCGAAGCATTATCTTTAAGCCAGCCCACTATAGGGATACGGTTATATCCGAAAACCATAAGGGAATAGTGCGTATAACGAACTACCCCTGCTAATTCCAGTTCCATTATTTCATTCAGAGTACCGATCGCCTGTTTCTTTTCAGTATCATTCATGACTTTCTCCAATTGATGTTATAAATCTCCAATTTCTGAATTTACCTGCCGTGCGGCTATTGCGTGATCAGATGCAATATATAGGCATGAAATTATTTTTTAGATCGACTATCCGCGATGACCCTTGCCAAGCCCATGCCACTTCGCGCATTATATTTACCTTGAAGTCGCCACTTACCCGTGCCAGTCCCCGCGCATCGCATCATGCTTCGAGTTGTGTGAGTAGCGGTAGTAATTTATTTGATAAATCCGAGCAAGCAAGACTTGTATTTTTTAAAAGCTTTAGTCATCAACAAAATCTGACAAAGTCCCGAAGAATAACCCAAAAACTATCAATAGGCAAAACGCGACAATTGCTATGCTACCCTGATCCCCAGCGTCCGAGTTCAGAGGCGGTGCAATTTTACTTTACGCCGTCCTCTGGAACGACGAGTTGCCTATAAATTTTATGCTGCAAAGGAAAATCGCATATTTATGAATAGAACTGTCAAGCTCGTTTGTTGGCGCGCTCTATCTAGGACCCAGCAGCACTTCCAGCACAAACTTGCTCCCCAGATAAGCCAATATTAAAAACACAAAGCCACTCATGGTCCAATGTACGGCGGTACGCCCACGCCAGCCGCGCAAATAATGTCCGAGCAATAGCACTGCAAAAACCGCCCAGGAAATAAAACCAAACAGCATTTTGTGATTTAACTTCCAGGGCTGTCCGAATAACTGCTCCGAAAACACCATGCCCGAGATTAACGTGAGCGTCAGCAATACAAAGCCAGCACCGATAATGCGGAATAATAAGATTTCCATAGTCAGTAAGGGCGGCAGACCTTGCAACATGCGCGGCAAGTTGGCGTGATGTAAATTTCTTTCAACCAGCGACATCAGTCCGGCATGTAACGCAGCAATAGTCAGCAAGGAGTAGGCAAACATCGCTGTCAAAATATGTGCCTGCCTGGCAAATGACATACCCTCAGCAGGATGGGGTTGTGTGGCGGGAAAAAATGCCGGGAGGAGTGCGCCCAGTGCTGCCAGGGGCAGAATCAATGTTTGCAGGCTGGCGATGGGATAAAAAAGTCGTGCTATCCAATACACAAACATGGTTAGCCACAATATTAAGGATAGTGCGTAGATCAGGCTCAAATTTATTCCGCCGCTGCCAAATAAATTTCCATATAATAAATAAGCGTGCAACGCGAGCGGTAAAACAACCAAATGTCCGGTGCTGCCTTGATTGAGTGCGTCGCCGCCGCCGGCAAGTTGGACGCGCCAAAAGTAGAGCGCCAACGCGCTATAGGCGAAGAAAACCAGCCCATATAAAAGCGTGTTATATAACAAAGAAGGGTTAGACATTTTTAAGCCGGGTGTTAGACTTCACGAATTCTACACTATCTGCAATGCAAGCTTGTTGCTTGCAGGTGTCTCAAAAGGATTACAAATATGCTGGACAACCTGACCCAACGCCTCTCCGGCGTAATAAAAAATCTGCGTGGCCAGGCACGCCTGACCGAGAACAATATTCAGGACACGCTGCGCGAAGTACGTTTGGCCTTGCTCGAAGCGGATGTCGCCTTGCCCGTGGTAAAAGAATTCACCGTGCAGGTGAAACAAGCTGCGCTGGGGCAGGAGGTTATGGGTAGCCTGACTCCGGGGCAAGCCCTGGTGGGTATCGTACATCGCGAGCTTACTCGCCTGATGGGTGAGCATAACGATACGTTGAATTTATCTGCCGTACCGCCCGCCGTAATTTTAATGGCGGGTTTGCAAGGCGCAGGTAAAACCACCACCAGTGGCAAGCTGGCAAAATTGCTGCGCGAGCAATTTAAAAAGAAAGTGTTATTGGTCAGTTGCGATATTTATCGCCCCGCTGCGATTGAGCAATTACGCTTATTGGCGGCGCAGATCGACACTGATTTTTTTCCATCCGATATCAGCCAGAAGCCTCATGATATTGCCTTAGCCGCCCTCGATTATGCGCGCCATCACCATCACGATGTGTTACTGGTCGACACGGCGGGTCGCCTGGCGATTGATGCGGCGATGATGCAAGAAATTCAGCAGTTGCACGCAGCACTCAATCCCATAGAAACTTTATTTGTAGTGGATGCAATGACCGGACAGGACGCGGTCAATACCGCCAAAGCCTTTGGCGATGCGCTGCCGTTGACGGGCATTATTCTGACCAAGCTGGATGGCGATGCGCGCGGTGGCGCTGCATTGTCGGTACGGCAGATCACGGGCAAGCCGATTAAATTTGTGGGTGTAAGCGAAAAGCTTAATGGTCTGCAAGCCTTTCATCCGGAGCGCATGGCCTCGCGCGTGCTCGGCATGGGCGATGTGCTATCGCTGATTGAAGATGTCCAGCGCGATGTCAATCTGGCTGATGCAGAAAAACTTGCAAAAAAAATTCAGGGCGGAAAAGGGTTTGATCTGAACGATTTCAAAACGCAAATTGCCCAAATGCGAAAAATGGGCGGCATGTCCAGTATGATGGACAAACTACCCGCACAACTCAGCCAGGCCGCAGCCAACGTTAAAGTCGATGAGCGCACCATGGGACGCACCGAAGGCATAATTAATTCCATGACTCCACACGAACGCGCCCACCCCGAAATTATTAAAGCCTCACGCAAACGCCGTATTGCAGCGGGCGCTGGCGTACAAGTGATGCATGTCAATCAACTGCTGAATCAATTTGAGCAAATGCAGAAAATGATGAAAATGTTTAGCAAGGGTGGCATGGGGAAAATGATGCAAAGCATGAAGGGGTTGTTGCCGGGAATGCGCTAATCTTGCTTGGTCATTAAACCGCTAAGGGCGATCCGCAGTGTAAGAATTTTGTGGTTGCTTGGTTGGCAGTTGACCCGCAAGCCCGTAGCACCGCCCACTCGACTAGATTACAATTACTGCTTCAATCTTGTGGATTAAACATGTGATATGAAACCTCATTCAATCTTAATTTTCACGCTGCTATCTTTCACCTTGGGATTTTCTGCTTTGCCTGTTTTATCGAGCGCGCAGGAAGTGACTGTAGCCGCTTCCCAAGTGCCTGCTTCCCAAGTGCCTGCTTCCCAAGTGCCTGCTTCCCAAGTGCCTGCTTCCCAAGTGCCTGCTTCCCAAGTGCCTGCTTCCACAGTGCCTGCTTCCCAGAATTCTCAGAAAACCACGTCTCCAATCCCTCAAACTCCCGACAATCAGGCTTCCTCTGCACCGGAACTTGTCAAGCCTAAACTCATTCCAAAAAAAGTCATAGCGCCCTTGCCTGCTTCGTCTACGCCCGATTTATCCGTGCCCGTATTCGCTGCTAAATCCTATGTGCTCTATGACTTCAGCAGTCAGCAAACACTACTCGGCAACAATGCAAACGAGCGCATTGAACCCGCCGCACTCACTAAATTAATGACCGCCTACGTGAGCTTCAGCGCGCTTCGTTTTAACAAAATTACGTTGAAGCAGGATATCCAACCCGCCGCAGAAACTTTGCGTGGTGAGAGCAGCGGATCAGGCACATCTTCCAGCAGAATGTTCCTGTCCAGAAATAAAACCGTAACCGTTGATGAATTGCTGCATGGTCTGATTGTACTGTCTGCCAATGATGCCGCGCGTGTTTTGGCAGTAGCGATAGCTGGCAGCGAAACGCAATTTGCCGCGCTGATGAATATCGAGGCACAGCGCCTCAATATGCAGAACACCCATTTCGCAAATGCGACTGGAGTGAATGCAACTGGTCAAGCACTTACTCAACAATATTCGACCGCTGCCGATTTAGCCTTGCTGGCTGCGGCTTTGGTGCGCGATTTTCCTGAGATGATCGCAATGTATAGCCTGCGCGAATATCAGCATAACGGCATCAAACAAGCCAATCGCAATCGGCTGTTATGGATGGATCCATTTGTTGATGGCCTGGAGGTTGGAAATATTGGCAACACTGCATTTAATATAGTGGCCTCGGCCAAGCGCGCACAACGACGATTGATTGCCGTAGTAATCAACGCGCCCTCTAATAATCAGCGTCATACTGAAACACAAAAAATGTTGAACTACGGATTCCAAAATTTTGAAACGCTACGGCTTTACCAAAAAGATCAAGCGGTCAACCGTATACGTATATGGAAAGGAACAGAAAGCAATATTAATGTAGGCTTCCACGAAGATTTATTTATCACTATTCCCAATGGGCAATTTTCAAAATTAAAAGCTACCATGGAAACTGCACAGCCTTTATTTGCGCCAATTGCGAGTAGCCAGAAAATTAGCACGCTACGGCTCACGCTAGATGATAAACCGTTTGGCGAGTATCCACTGGTAGCACTGGATCGTGTGCCAGTAGCAAATGTGCTGTCACGTGGCTGGGACAATATTCAACTACTTTTTCAATAAGGCATCTCTAAAAATCCATTAACATCATAAAACTTTGTTACTCGAAAAATATATTTCTTTAGTATTCGCCCCTCGTCTTGTTTATAAGTGGAGACTTGCGGTGGTTTCATCCCGCTTAGTCAATACTTAATAGTTTTCAAAACTTGGAATTTTTAAAAATACCTAATAACACTTGCAAGCATCATTCCTAAGGATAAAAAATGACCGTCTATTTAAACGGGCAATTCATGCCCATCGAAGCAGCAAAAATTCCCGTGATGGATCGAGGCTTTATTTTTGGCGATGGCGTATATGAAGTGATTCCAGTTTACTCGCGCCACGCCTTCAGATTGGCCGAGCATTTGCACCGCCTGCAGCACAGCCTCGACGGTATCAAGTTGCACAATCCGCATAGCGATGCGGAATGGACAGCCCTTATCACGCAACTCATCGCGCGCAACGATGCAGAAGATCAGTATCTTTACCTACATATCACCAGAGGCGTGGCAAAACGTGATCATGCCTTCCCCAATCCGCCCGTGCAGCCCACCATATTTATGATGAGCAACCCGCTGCTGCCACCTTCGACAACCTTGCTGAGCAAAGGCGTGGGCGCAGTTAGCGCGGAAGATAATCGCTGGTTGCGCTGCGACATTAAAGCCATTGCGCTACTGCCGAATGTACTGCTGCGGCAAATGGCTATTGACGCGGGCTGCGTTGAAACTATTTTATTTCGCGATGATAAATTTATGACCGAAGGCGCGGCCAGCAATATTTTTGTGGTGAAAAATGGCGTTCTGCTCGCGCCACCTAAAAATAATTTGATGTTGCCCGGCATTACTTACGACGTAATACTGGAAATTGCCGCCAGTCACACCATTCCGCATGAGATTCGCAAAATTGCCAAAGCTGAAGTTTTTTCCGCCGATGAATTGCTCATGACCTCCTCCACCAAAGAAGTCATCGCCATTACCACATTGGATGGAAAACCAGTAGGTACAGGCAAACCGGGCAAAATGTTCAGCCAGCTACATCAGCATTATCAAACCTTCAAACAAGATGTTATGCGTAAAAAATAAACCTCTGCTGCCACACTCATGGAACCCACCACCAGCTTGATCGAATACCCATGCGACTTTCCCATCAAGATCATGGGAAAATCAGTAGAGGGATTCGCCCAAACTATCGCTGAAGTTGTGCTGCACCACGCGCCGAATTTTGATCTGGCCAGCATGGAAATGCGCACCAGTTCAGCGGCCAAATACATCAGCTTAACTTGCACTATACGCGCCACCTCACAAATTCAACTAGACGCGCTATATCGTGATCTGTGCGACCATCCAATGGTGGTAATGGTGCTATGAGACAAGCCAGCCATACCTTAGATACTGATATCCAGCCACAGCCACCATGCGCTTCTCTCAACAACCAAGCATCTAAACTCGACCCGCTTGCCAACCTTCCACTGGTAAAATTCATGGGCACGGTGGACTACCAATCAACGTGGCACGCCATGCAGCACTGCACCGCCCGGCGCACAGCCGATACCCGCGATGAAATTTGGATGCTGCAGCACCCGCCCACTTACACGCAAGGGCAGGCTGGCAAGCCTGAGCATCTACTCAATGCGGGTCACACTATTCCCCGCCAAAAAATTCCAGTTATCCAAATTGATCGTGGCGGGCAAATTACCTATCACGGCCCCGGCCAAATTGTGGCTTACTTGCTGCTGGATTTACGCCGCTGGAAAATCAACGTGCGGCAACTGGTGCGCTTGATGGAGCAATCGGTAATTGATGTGCTGGCTGAATATTCCGTGCTCGCTCAGGGTCGCGAAGATGCGCCAGGCGTGTATGTCGGCAATGCAAAAATTGCCGCACTGGGATTAAAAATAAAAAATGGTTGTTGCTATCACGGGTTGGCGTTGAATATTGATATGGACTTATCCCCCTATGCCGCCATCAACCCTTGCGGCTTTGCTGGCCTGCAAGTTACCCAGGCCAGAAACCTCGGTGTGCAGGCATCTCTGACGGAGATTGAACAACAACTCGCACACTGCTTGCTTACTTTATTACAACAACACAAAGCACAAAAATAAATTTTTTTACTGACCATTTGCGGACATAAAATCATGAACGATATTCCCCGGGGAATCCCCAAAAAAACGTTCCGTGTGACCCAGTGGCCAACATTAACACCTTATCTGCTCGCGAATACTTAAGTTAACACCCAGCATGATTCTTATCCCTGAAATCAAACCCGATCAATCTATTGAACTACTCAAAGCGTTGCATATACTCACGCGCGATGGAAAGCTCAATCAAGATAGTCGGCGAAAATTAAAACAGGTTTATCATTTATTTCATTTCATCGAACCACTGCTTGAAAAAGTGCTCGCCAACACAAAAAATTTGACCTTGGCCGATCACGGCGCGGGCAAGTCCTATCTGGGTTTTATTATCTATGACCTGTTCCTGAAATCCCGCGCTATGGGTCAGCTATACGGCATCGAAACCCGCGCTGAATTGGTCGAAAAATCACTCGCGCTGGCGGCACAATTAAATTTTTCGCGCATGACTTTTTTGAATTTATCGGTGGAAGAATCGACACACTCCACTCAATTGCCGCAGCAAATAGATGTCGTCACCGCACTGCACGCGTGCGACACCGCCACTGACGATGCCATCAAATTCGCGCTGCATAAACAAGCACAATACATCGTGCTGGTGCCGTGCTGCCAGGCCGAAGTGGCATCGGCGTTAAATAAAAATAAAAATCAGTCGTTGAGTAAAACCGCTCTGTCTGAAATCTGGCGACACCCCATCCACACCCGCGAATTCGGCAGTCACCTCACCAATGTGCTGCGCTGCCTGCTACTTGAATCACATGGCTATCAAGTGACCGTAACCGAGCTAGTGGGCTGGGAACACTCGATGAAAAACGAACTGATTATCGCCTGCCGCAAAGATGCAACCGGGGGGAAATCGCATGGGAAAAATGGGGCTAAACATAATTCTCGGCAACGACTTGAATATATTTTGCAGGAACTCAATCTGGAAGCATTGCACGAGCGGTTTATTTATTAAGGTCAACCACCCATCTGTTAATTTTACGCAAGGTATTCAATAAATCACATGTGGCAATACGCTCTAAAAATTATTCTTTCGGCGGTGATGTTGGTCGCGGTCGCCGAGCTTGCCAAGCGCAGTTCTTTTTGGGGTGCGGCCTTAGCCTCTTTGCCGCTCACCTCTCTGCTGGCCTTTATTTGGCTGTATCTTGATTCGGGTGAAGTGCAAAAAGTTACTGAATTATCCCAAGGTATTTTTTGGTTGGTATTGCCTTCGCTAGTTTTGTTTATTGCGCTGCCCCTGCTGTTACGTGCGGGCGTTGGATTTTGGTTAAGCTTGGGCATTGCCTGCTTGGCCACTGCGGGAGCATATTTCTGCATGATCAAGTTACTGGAAGCACTCAGTGTCCGCATCTAGTAAACGCCACTGACACCGCGCTTAAACGCGCTATCAATGAAGAAAATTACAGCGCACATTCAACCCACCGTTTATTTACTCATAAGTCAAAAATATAGGCGACACTTGGATGTTCAAAGAATGACCGTACCAAGCTCGGATTATTTCTGATTTTGTTCAATTGTGAATCAACCTTTTCAGCCAATTTTTCCCCCGCTCTCAAAGGACGATGCGCAGTTTCTGTTCGTTTCGCATCACTCCACCAACTCATCTGGATTCAGCTCCGGCGCATAGCCGGGCAAGAAATGGAGTTGCAATCGCCCCTTGAGTGAAGCGACATATTCTTTGACGCATTTCTTCTTGTGGGCAGGCAATCCATCGACAACCAGGTGCAATGGCTTCTTGCACCAAAGGTAGACAATCCGCATCCAGCCTTCATCTGGGCGGAATTGACACCGCCGATACATCAGCTTACCCAGCAATTCGACAAACAATTCGCCCGTCAAATCTCCTTTGTATGTGGCGTACCAGAACCCGCCCTTTGAGTTGACTGCGGATGCCGCACCGCCCCGTTGCTTTTCTGGCCTTCAGTTTGCGCAGCCCGACTCCTTTGCCTTTGGTGCGATTCAGCCATTTGTGGATGGTGGTGCGATTCATCCCATAGCTGGAAATCACGTCGCTCGGTGTCTCTCCTTCACGCACCCGCTCAACAGCCATCAGCCGTATCGCTTCCTGTGCTTTTCGATCAAGTTTGCGTCCATCTTTTTTCATGCTCGCTCTGACCACAATCTCAACAATAAAGCTCCTCGCATGTCGCCTTATTTACTGACTTATGAGTAATTATCATAATGCCACTGCCCATCACTTTCTCGTGCCGAAGCCATCAATCGAGCAAATTGTTCAGCTGGTATGGGTCGGCTAAAAAAATAGCCCTGCATTTCATCACAACCCTGCTGTTTGAGAAAAGCCAGTTGTTCTGCTGTTTCCACGCCCTCGGCGATGACTTTTAATTTGAGGTTACGACCCATACTGATGATAGTGCTGGTAATAGCAGCATCGTCTGAATTAATGGTGGCATCGCGCACGAAAGATTGGTCGATTTTAAGTTTGTTAATCGGAAACCGTTTGAGATAACTTAGACTGGAATACCCCGTACCAAAATCGTCCATTGATAAATTGACCCCGAAATCTTTTAACACGCGCAATAGAGAAATGGCAGCTTCAGCATCCTGCATCACCGCACCTTCAGTAATTTCCAGCTCCAAACCAGATGCATCAAGTCCGGCCTTATATAAGGCCGCGACGATTACTTCGCCCAGATCTTTCTGCCGAAATTGTACCGCAGATAAATTTACCGCCATGGTGATTTCAGGGAATCCCATTTCTCGCCAAGCCTGATTTTGGCGACAGGCCTCGAGCAATACCCATTCTCCGATAGGCACGATCATGCCATTTTCTTCTGCAACCGGAATAAATTGTGCTGGTGAGATCATGCCGGATTCCGGATGATTCCAGCGCAACAAAGACTCCGCACCAATAATTCTGCCATTCCTCAAATCTACCTGCGGTTGGTAATGTAGACAAAGTTCATTGCGCTCCAAAGCACGGCGCAGCTTTTTTTCTATCGCCATATGTTCCTGAGCGCGCTCCCGCATTTCTCTGGTAAAAAATTGATAATTATTTCGACCAACTTTTTTGGCGTAATACATTGCTGCGTCTGCATGTTTAATCAAAACATCGCCATCCTGCCCATGACTCGGGAATAAGCTGATGCCAATGCTGGTGGTCACTTCGATTTCATTGCCATTAATGAAGTATGGCGCCGACACAACCTTTAGCAGCTCAAGCGCGATAGTATCGAGAATGCTGGTTTCAACAATATTCGGCAACATGATGACGAACTCATCACCGCCCTGCCTGCTGACCGTGTCACCAGCGCGCACAGCTTCTCGTATGCGATTCGCTGCCTCCTGCAAAAGCTTGTCACCAACCAAGTGCCCGAGCGCATCGTTCACAACTTTGAAACGGTCAATATCCATAACCATTACCGCCACACTACATTTTTCCTGCTCAGCGTGGATGATGGCTTGGATCAAGCGATCCTGTAACAGCACACGATTAGGCAGATCAGTCAACACATCATGCTTAGCCATATAAACCAAACGCGCTTCGGCTGTTTTACGTTCGCTGATGTCTGAAAAAATAGTAATGTAGTGACTAACCAAGCCCTGCTCATCCTTCAACGTGTGAATGCTCAGCCATTCGACATAGCTTGTTCCGTTTTTGTGGATATTGGCCATCTCGCCTTGCCAGCGCCCCGTCTCGTTAATGGAGTGCCACATAAAGCGATATAGCGGCTCCTCCATCAAACCAGAATACAGCATGTACATATTTTTCCCCGACACCTCCTCCCGGGTGTATCCGGTAATCATGGAAAAGGCCGGGTTAACGAATTCAATATTATTTTCGGCATTTGACACGATCACCCCCTCATGTATCGTGTCAAAAATTCTGGCAAACAACCTGATGTCCGGCTCGGCTACTATGTGCATAACTGGTGCTTCGAACCCGGATACTTCAACTTCGTCGCATTCAATGATCACATCAAGATTCAGCAGATTTTCCATTCTTCACCTTCCCAACTTCCCATTAAATATTTGCTCTCTTCGGAATTTAACTTTAAATTGGTTCAAAATCATCTGGACAAATCTGCATCAAACACTGAATTATTTCACTTCAGGTCAGTGGCAACTCCGCAGTCCCCGAGCCTATGCCGGCAATTTCATGCACTGCTTTGACAAATTCGGCTTGTCCATGCAGGTGAATCAACGAGCTGGGATGCGCCTTGCCGCGCATATGAACCAACCGCGCTCTGCTGGCCGCTGGCATTTCCCATTTCAATCCAGCCAACAATTCATCCGCGCCTACCGGGTTATTGCAAATCAACACCATGTCGCAACCCGCATGGAGCGCAGATTCAGCGCGTTGTACCACTCCGCCTGCTCCGGTCGCACCTTCCATACTTAAATCATCGCTAAAAATACAACCTTCAAAACCCAATGCACCACGCAAAATATCCTTCAACCAAATACTGGAATATCCAGCGGGGTATTGATCCACTTTAGAATAAATCACATGCGCGGGCATGATCGCCGTTAATCCAAAATTCACCATTTGACGAAATGGAATCAAATCGCACATCTCTATATCGGCAAGTTCACGATCATCTTGAGGGATTTCCAGATGAGAATCTGCACGCACGTAACCATGCCCCGGAAAATGTTTGCCCACTGTTTGCATACCCGCGTGCCTTAAGCCTATGAGCAGGCTATGGGCCAGTTCAGCAATGGCTTGGGGGTCAGCATGAAAAGCACGATCGCCGATCACCCCGCTGCTACCGTAATCCACATCCAACACCGGGGTAAAACTGAAATCAATGCCACAGGCGCGCAGTTCCGCAGCCAAGATAAAGCCTATTTGTTGTGCCAAATGTTTAGCGCGCTTGGGATGTTCATCCCAGATATGACCCAACTCACGCATTGGCGGAATGCGGGTAAATCCTTCCCGGAAACGCTGTACCCGCCCGCCCTCGTGATCCACTGCAATTAATAGCGGCGGGTTACGAACTGCGTGAATAGCGGCAGTCAACTCCATGAGTTGCCGTGTCGATTCAAAATTTCGGGTAAATAAAATAACGCCACCAGTCAGAGGGTGGCGTAGTCGCGCTATATCTTCTGTTGTCAAAGCTGTACCTACCACGTCCAGCATTACCGGACCAATTCCCATTGTCACCTTCCTTTTATATATACGAATTCACTGGGCAGTGCCGGACTCAGTAGACTCCAACACCACAATAGCGATAGCCATATCGCGTTCATCACTGATGCTGAGATGATGATGGGTAATTCCTAATTGACGCAGATACGCAGCCAATGTCGCATCAAATACAAAAATTGGCTTGCCTAAATGGTCGTGCGAAATACTGATACGTTGAAATGTAATCGGCGAGCGTAATCCAAGACCCATCGCCTTGGACAGCGCTTCTTTGGCAGCAAATCGCTTAAACAACAGGCGGCCAGGTTGTGTGTGTTTGAAATATTCTGATAGCTCTTGCGGGCTGAGTATGCGGCGTGCGAAGCGATCACCATATCGCTCATGCACAGCCTGAATGCGTGCATACGAAACAATATCAGTGCCGATGCCAAATATCATTTATTTATTGGCATCGGGACGAGCAATGCTTTCATTTTTATCACCGCCTGCTCCAGTCCGATAAACAGAGCCTCGGCGATAATGGCGTGACCAATGTTGAGTTCGATGATGTGAGGGATAGCGACGATAGGTTGTACGTTATGATAGTTCAGACCGTGTCCGGCATTCACTTGCAAACCGATGGCATGGGCATGTTTGACTGCTCGTTCAATTCGCGCCAACTCTTGCACTTGCTGCGGCACACTACTGGCATCGGCATATTTTCCAGTATGTATTTCCACTACTGGCGCGCCAGCCGTGCGCGCCGCATCCAATTGCTTTTCATCCGCATCGACAAATAATGAAACACGTATTCCAGACTTGGCACATTTTTCAGACGCTTCTTTTATACTTTCAAAGTTTCCAATTACATCCAGACCGCCTTCAGTAGTGAGTTCTTCGCGACGCTCAGGCACGAAGCACACATCGTGCGGCTTGATCCGTAACGCAATGTTCAGCATCTCCCGCGTAATCGCACTTTCAAGATTCATACGAGTTTGCAACATGTCCCGCAATATCTCCACATCTCTATCCTGTATATGGCGACGGTCTTCACGCAAATGTAAGGTGATGCTATCTGCTCCGGCAGCTTCGCAAATTAACGCTGCCTGCACCACATTGGGGTAGCGTGTACCGCGCACCTGTCGCAAGGTGGCAACGTGGTCGATGTTGAGTCCGAGTTTAATCAACGGCTATCCTCCTGTTTAGCTTTCATTACCCATTGCGATTATTCTGAAAATCTATTATCAATTCTCGCGTGTGCAAAGTCTTGCCCGCAAGGTGCTGGTTGAGCAACATACGCATCAATTGCTTGCTCTGCTGCGCGCTGACTGCATCACTAAAGTCATCTACAGCCAGATCAAGTAATGTTTTCCCCCAAACAGGTACACTCGCCAAACTCGCGCCATTTATATGTTTCTGTGTGGCATCACGCTTTGTCCCACAAGGGGACAATGTCATATCCCGCACAGCACCCCGTTCAAATACATATTGATACGAAACATCTGGCATGATGGGTGTGTGAGTATCGGCTTCCTGCACTAATTGCAGCGCGTAACCGAGTTCCTGCAATAAGCGTTTTTCGAATGAGCGTAGCGTCGCCGCGTAATCGCTTACCGTGTCACAGCCCTGCGCCAACTTTTGTAATGTGTCCTGATAAAAATTAAATAATTGCTCATGCGGATCATCTCGCACCAGCAAATTTAATAATAATTCATTCAAATAAAACCCGCATAACAGTGCTGTACCCTGTAATTGCGGCTGCCCACCCTGCCACTCTGCGCTATGCAATGTGCGCAATTCGTGCTTACCAAACCAACTCAATGTTAATGGCTGAAAAGCCATCAACAGCCCGCGCATCAATGATCGTGGCCGCCGCGCGCCGCGCGCCATTAATGCGATGCGACCAAATTGCTGACTAAAAACTTCCAGCACCAGACTGGTTTCGCGGTAAGGGTAATTGTGCAAAACAAATGCTGGCTGCTCAACTTGCCGATGTTTGTGTTTATCTGTCACGGGCACTCTGCCTTATTTAATACCAATTCCTGATAAAAAAAATCACAGTGTTGGCTTCGTTTTCGGCTCCTGAGTGAAACAACTAGCCATCCCACTAAGCAACAAAAAGACGGTTGCAAAGTGGTTGGTTATAGCCGCACTCAAATGTACTGTCTTCGTCGCCTTATCCTTGCCGCCTTGTGCTCCTGTTTATCAGAAATTGGAATAATACCCCTGAGACTAATCAATAGCCTAAGCTCTTCAAGGTTTGTGCATTATCCGCCCAGCCGCTGCGTACTTTTACCCAGACTTCAAGATACACTTTTCCGTCAAATAACTTTTCCATATCCAAACGCGCTTGCGTAGCAATCTCTTTTAATTTTTCTCCGCTCTTGCCAATCAACATGGCCTTGTGCGCTTCTTTATCCACCAGAATTGCGGCATGAATTCGACGCATCATCCCATCCATTTTAAATTGCTCAATAATGACACTGACTGAGTAAGGAAGCTCATCTCCGGTGAACCTGAAAACCTTTTCACGCACCAACTCAGCCGCCAAAAAACGCTCGTTTCGATCCGTAACTTCATCCTCTGGATAAATTCTCTCGCCCTCCGGCATATAAGGACGAATTGCATTTAGCAACGTATCTAACTGCAAATTTTGCTTAGCACTCACCGCGACTATTGCGGCAAAGCCACGCTTGTGTGACATCTCTTGAATAAACGGCAACAAGGTTGCTTTGTCCGATAGATTGTCTACTTTGTTGATAACTAATAATACTGGCAAATGTTTGGGCAACAGGTTCATTACCTCGGTATCGCGTTCATCAAAATGATGCGCCTCGATTACAAAGAGCACGACATTAACCTCGCGCAGACTGCTGGTGACCACGCGGTTCATGCCGCGATTTAAGGTATTCAAATGCTTGGTTTGAAAGCCCGGCGTATCAACAAAAACAAACTGCATCTGCTCTTCCGTCACGATACCTATGATGCGGTGGCGGGTGGTCTGTGCCTTGCGAGAAGTGATGCTGACTTTCTGTCCGACCAGATAGTTGAGCAGCGTTGATTTTCCTACGTTTGGGCGACCCACAATGGCAATAAAACCGCTGCGAAACTCGCCCTCTTTTGTGATTAATTTATTCATTTTGTTGCGTGGCAATTTCTAGAATGGCGATTATAAGAAGAACGGGGGTTGTGCTAAATGTTTTCCACTACAATTTTTTATAAGCAACTTCAGCGGCCACCTGCTCTGCGCTACGGCGACTCACGCCTTCACCCAACGTTGAAATATTAAGCTGTGCAATGTCACATGCCACCTTAAATACTTGAGCATGGGCTTCGCCCTGTGTGGCTATGACGGTGTACTTCGGCAAAGCCAGACGCTTGCTTTGCAGAAACTCCTGCAGCAGAGTTTTGTAATCCTTGCCCATAGCCTGCTCATCAGCTTGCGCGATAAGGGGCACGTATAAATTTAATATCACTTGTTCTGCTGCAGAAAAACCGCCATCTACAAATACTGCTCCAAATATGGCTTCCATTGCATCTGCCAGTATGGAGGGACGGCGAAAGCCAGCACTTTTACGCTCGCCTTCACCAAGCAGCAGCATCTCACCCAACTGTAATTGTTGGGCCAATGTAACTAATGTTTGCTGGTTGACTAGATTTGAACGCTGGCGTGACAACACACCTTCTGCTAAATCAGAGCGCGTGTCATAAAGATATTTGGCAATAACGCAATTCAACACACTGTCCCCGAGAAATTCAAGACGCTCATTATGTGTCACGCTATGGCTGCAATGAGTTAAGGCACGCTGCAAAAGCCCAGGTTTCTTAAAGGCGTGACCGAGCTGCTTACTCAACGTAACCAACTTCATCCAGGCAATTCCGAACTCATCTTATAGCTGTGCATTAAAATCTAGGATACTTAGAAGTTGCTGAGACTAAATTCCAGCAATAAACTGGCATTGCCTACCAACTCAATTTTTTTGGAATAATCAACGCTGAGTTTCAGGCTACCGCCTATTTTGTTGATTTCAATATCGCCAGCATCGACAACCGTAATATTATTCATCATGGCGCGCTTGCTGTACGCCTCACGTATGTCTTTAGGCGCGCCTCCTTGCATATCCGGATCGTTCGCGACGGTTTTCAGGATGCCCTTGATCGTTTGCGCTTCCACGTAAGCTGGCACTACTTTCATTCCACCGATAGATAAAAATATGAGTATCACGCACCAAATCAAAAGACCTGATAACGTCACGCCTCGCTGTTTTTTGATCATTGCTTTCATCATGCGCCCCTTTCTGGCTTAACCATTTAATTGATAGAAAGTCCTACACGCTTAAAATCATTAAAGTTCATCCATACCATAAATGCCTTACCTACCAGCATTTCATCTGGCACAAAACCCCAGTAGCGACTGTCACGACTGTTATCGCGGTTGTCACCTAACATAAAATAATGTCCCTTTGGAACAATGCAGCGCATCTCATCTACGCTATACGCACAGTTTTCGCGATGCGGAAATTCAGCCACATCACCCAACCGCATATTCGGTGCATCCGGATTTTGCAATACTTTATAACTGCGGCCGCTGGAGAGACTTTCGTTATAAATTTTAGTATGTACAAAACTCAAGCCAGGCTCAACGTAATTATAGTCGCCATTTCCCTCCAGCTTTTGTATCACTCCATTCACAACTACCTGCTTGTGCCGATACACAATATTATCGCCTGGCACACCGACCACACGCTTAATGTAATCTATCGAGGGATTCTCCGGATAATGGAATACCATTACATCACCGCGCTCAGGTGAATTTATTTCAACCAATTTTTTACCGACTATCGGCAAACGTATGCCATAGATAAATTTATTGACCACTATAAAATCGCCTACTTGCAAAGTAGGAATCATCGATCCGGATGGGATTTTAAACGGCTCTATTAAAAATGAGCGCAATAAAAAGACAACTAATATAACCGGGAAAAAACTCTTGGCATATTCGACCCACCATGGCTCTTTTATTGTTATCTTTGATTGTTCCCTGGACAGCCTTGCACTCTCAACTAGCCGCTGCGGGTATAGCAGAAATTTATCCAACAAGCTTACACCGCCAGTAATTAACAGTAACACCAACATGATTAAAGAAAAATCCATCCAACGTCCTTTCAGTAATTCTCTTAAAAATTAAATCGAATGTGTGCTATTTATCGCCCACCTGCAAAATAGCCAAGAACGCTTCCTGTGGAATTTCCACACTGCCAACTTGTTTCATCCGTTTTTTACCCGCTTTTTGTTTTTCCAATAGCTTGCGCTTGCGCGAAATGTCGCCGCCATAACATTTGGCGATCACATTTTTACGCAGCGCTTTGACATTTTCGCGTGAAATAATATTTGCACCGATCGCTGCCTGAATCGCGACATCAAACATTTGGCGCGGGATCAACTCACGCATTTTTGCTGCCACCTCGCGTCCACGAGACTGACTATTACTGCGATGCAAAATGATAGACAACGCATCCACCCGCTCGCTGTTAATCATCATATCCACTTTAACTACATCCGCTGCGCGGTATTCCTTGAACTCATAATCCATCGACGCATAACCACGTGAAATCGATTTCAATCGATCAAAAAAATCCAGCACAATTTCTGCCATAGGAATTTCATATATCAGCAACACTTGCTTGCCGTGATAGCTCATATCCAGCTGCAGGCCACGCTTTTGTGTACACAGTGTTATTACTGCCCCCACATATTCCTGCGGCATATATAAATTAACCGTGACTATTGGCTCGCGCACTTCTTCGATCTTAGACGGATCCGGCATTTTTGATGGATTATCAACCGTCACTACCGATCCGTCACGCAAACTCACCTCGTAGATAACCGTCGGCGCGGTAGTGATTAAATCCATATTAAATTCACGTTCTAACCGCTCCTGCACAATTTCCATGTGCAGCAAGCCTAAAAATCCACAGCGAAAACCAAAGCCCAGCGCTTGCGAAACTTCAGGTGCATATTGCAATGAGGCATCATTCAGCTTGAGCTTTTCCAAAGAATCGCGTAGCGCATCATATTGATTGGATTCTACCGGAAACAGCCCGGCAAATACCTGTGGCTGCACCTCTTTAAATCCCGGCAATGCGGCGCTGGCTGGCCGATTAACCAATGTGATCGTGTCGCCTACCTTGGCGGCTTTTAACTCTTTAATGCCCGCAATAACAAAACCAACATTGCCCGCAGTTAACGCCTCTCTAGGCTGCGATTTAGGCGTGAACACACCGACATGTTCGGTTAACGACTGCGCGCCTGTCGCCATTAACAATATTTTATCTTTGGGTTTTAAAGTGCCGTTAAAAATCCGCACCAGCATTACCACACCGACATAATTATCAAACCAGGAATCAATTATCAACGCTTGTAATGGGGCATTCGGATCACCTTTTGGTGCGGGTACTTTGGCGATCATCGCCTCCAGTACATCCTGCACACCCTCGCCTGTTTTAGCCGAACAGCGCACTGCATCGTGCGCATCTATACCTATCACTTCTTCTATTTCGGCAATGGCGTTATCGGGATCAGCGGATGGCAGATCAATTTTATTCAACACTGGAACCACTTCCACACCCAAATCCAGCGCGGTATAGCAGTTGGCCACGGTTTGCGCTTCCACGCCTTGCGAGGCATCTACGACCAGCAGCGCGCCTTCACAGGCGGAAAGAGAGCGTGACACTTCGTATGAAAAATCGACGTGCCCTGGGGTATCAATCAAGTTAAGGCTGTAGATTTGCCCATCCCGCGCTTTATATTGCAATGCGGCGGTCTGCGCCTTGATGGTGATGCCACGCTCGCGCTCCAGATCCATCGAGTCCAGCACTTGCGCTTCCATTTCACGGTCAGACAAACCGCCGCATAAATGAATGATACGATCAGCTAAGGTGGACTTGCCGTGATCAATATGGGCAATAATAGAAAAATTACGAATAAACTGCATGCTAATTGCTGCCCCCTAAAAACGCTCCGCCGTCCCACAAGGGGACAATGTAACGGACGCATTCTGCCAAAACCGACAAATTTTGATCATTCCAAAAATTCCTGAATGTTCAAAAAGCGTGGATTCTAGCTGATTTCAGCGGGGCACGCAGGCTCAGTTGCAATTGACAAGCAAGATATAGAGAAGCCAATAGGGTTATTTAATGTCCAACTTCACTGCCACAAATGAAATCTGTTCGCCTCGGCGCACCAGTAGAGCAACATTCCTACCTTTGGGCACTCGCTTCAAAACTTCATTGAGATCATCCACCGAATCAAGTTCTATGTTGCCTATAGCCAGAATAATATCACCCGTCCGCAATTCATTAACCTCGGGATCCAACACATCTTCTACTAGCAAACCATTCTTAACGCCAAGCTCCTTCTTTTGTGCGTCAGTCAACGGATTCAACGCTAGTCCCAAGCGCACCACGTTCGTACTCGTGACGGGGCTTTCCGCACCACTGTCTTCAAGCTTCGCCACCACGCTATCATCTGGCATTTCACCCACAATCAGGCTAACTTCATGGCTCTCATTTTTGCGCCACAATTGCACGGTGACCTTACTACCCGGCTTGGTGGCCGCAACGATACGCGGCAGGTCTAAGGACGTATTCACGGTTTTCCCATCAAACTTCAAAATCACATCACTAACTTGAATCCCAGCTTTCTCCGCTCCACCACCCTTTTCAATATTACTGACCAGTGCTCCTGCAGCACTGCGGAGTCCAAGCGATTCAGCCAGATCACGCGTGACTTCTTGTATGACCACCCCGATACGACCGCGCGTGACCTTGCCTGTGCTGCGTAGTTGATTCGCGACATTCATCGCCACGTCTATCGGAATAGAGAATGACAACCCCATAAATCCACCTGTACGTGTATAAATTTGTGAATTAATGCCGACCACTTCACCTTTCATGTTAAATAGCGGCCCACCAGAGTTACCAGGATTAATGGCTGCATCGGTTTGGATGAACGGCACAAAATTTTCCTGCGGCAATGTACGCCCTTTAGCACTGACGATACCCGCTGTCACGCTGCTATCAAAACCAAATGGCGAACCAATAGCGATGACCCATTCCCCTACTTTTAATTCCTCCGGGTTGCCCTGGGTAACTTTGGGCAATCCAGTTGCATCAATTTTCAGCAGTGCTAAATCAGTGCGCTTATCAAGGCCGATAATTTTCGCGCTAAACTCGCGTTTATCACTCAGGCTAACCGTGATGCCATCTGACCCGCCTACAACATGTGCATTGGTCAAAATATAGCCGTCTGCACTAATAACAAATCCCGATCCACGGGATTGCAATTCTGGCTGTCCGCGCGGCACGGGCGGCGCAAAACGGTGAAAAAATTCTGAAAATGGATCGCCCTCTCTAGGCGGGCCTGGCGGCCTTTTATTATTGCGATTACTACGCGGAGATTGAACCGTGCTGATGTTCACTACGGCTGCACCTTGCTTTTGTACTAGCTCGGTAAAATCAGGTAGATCTTTAGCCGAAACTTGGGCTGAAAAAAACCCAAAAAATATTACTGCCACCCAACTCAAAAATAGATTTCTCATCATTCTCTTCCTCTCTAATCAAAGCCTAATGAACATACACTTTTTTCAAGTGATCTCGCCGCTTCCATATAACCGCTTCCACATTACCATGTCAAATAAATAATGCTAGACAACAGAGCTTCTTGCAAAACTCCCCACCTGAGCTGAATTAACCACCGAACGGGGAGCGAAAAGATGTAGAGATGGGCGGCCATTGCTGGCAAGATGGAGGTTCTGAAAACTACATCAACGCCCGAATATGAATACTACGCAACGCAGTGAAATAATGCAACGCAGGTTTGTGATTTTGCCCATGACAGTTTTAATTTGATAGAGACCCAACCTTCATTACCTGTAATGGAAATAACGGTAGCGCGCACGTCAAGTATAATACCCACTCCGATTGCTGGCTAACTTCCCAGTCAATTTGAAAGTAAGCCCCTGTTACGTACAGAATTAGCAACTTGCAATACTGTGCTGGGTGGAACCTCGCCAACCACAGTCACGAGATAATCACTATTGAGCTTGCTATAGATGTGAATTGCACCTTGACTGGACAGGCCTAGCGCGCTATCAGGATTGCTTGAACGCGTTTCGATGAAAATGGAAATGCCTACCAGACCATCAGAAAAAACCATCTGTGTTGCCACGTTTTTTTTTCCGCGCATGAAACGATGTATCTCAGCGATTTTCTTAAACCCGGCAGGTATCCCATCTACCTTCCAAGCACTCTCATCCGCAACTGCGACAATTTTCTGAGCCAGTGGCAATTTGGGTTGTGCTGTTGTTTTCGAAATGCCGGATAGTGGTGTCTTAGTTGGCTTGGTACTACTATTAACTTTTAACTGGATAAAAGTATACTGCTCTACCACCTCTTGTCGATCACTTAATACTGCGGCTTTAAGCAATAATCCCGAATCTATATGTACCCACATTTTGTGTGCATACCGCAAACTGTCCCTAGGCCGTAATTCCAGCACCTGCGTGTCAAACCCTGCTATACGAGCGGTTTCACCTGTGTGAATTTGATAATTTTCACCGAGTGTGGAAAGTTGCTCGGGCAATAGCACAGGAAAAGCTTTGCGATCATGCGCCTGCTCAGCCTGCCCCACCTTGTCGCCAGGATAACACCACTCTGCGCTATTGTTGCTGGTCACCTCACACTTTGATCCATCTTGGTTTACCAACTTTGTCCGCTCGCCGCCTTGATCAAAAATATGGCTGATATTAGATGTTTCCAGTCGATTGCCATATTGATGCACAAAAGTGCCACTGTAATTTGTTTGATGCGCGGCCAGCGCAATTATATTCAACCACTCCATATGAATCTGTTGAACCGGATTGGCAACCGCCAGCGCAGTCGACCCCAGCAACGCAAGCACTACAATAATTTTTGATTTCATACAGATTATCTATTTATCTATTCTGTTGGTCTGTTGGCGGGTCACGGTACGTACATGAGATGTCATACGCAGCACATCTTTGCTCGGCGAAAATTCCCGATGCGCGCTTAAATAGTCATCCAAATTATCCGCAGCAGAAAAGCTGGCTGGGTGCATAGTATTCTGTGTAGTTGCCACTTGGAACTGGATTTTAGAGTCCGCCTGTAATGACAACCAAGCCATCAGCGTTATTGCCATTACCGAGGCTGCGGCTGAAACAGCGTACCACCGGGCTTTTTTCTGCTGTACTGCTGGCGCAAATACGATGGGTTCATCACGCAGACGCTCACGCATTGAAGTGCTGATGTCCGGGCGTACATGATCAGGTTGTCGGAGCGCATCGCTGATTAAATGGTACACCTGCCATTCTGCATGAGCTTCTGGATTGCGCTTGAGTTTATTTAGCACAACTTCCGAATCTTCATCAAACAATTCACCATCCATTAACGCTGAAATATTTTGTTTCATCATCACCACCTATGGTCTTTGTTGGTGCCCAGCAGCGGGCGTAAATTTGCAGATATTGCTTCACGCGCCCGAAATATCCGAGAGCGAACTGTGCCGATTGGACAATTCATTACGGAAGCAATTTCCTCGTAGCTCAAGCCTTCAATTTCACGCAAGGTCAGCGCCGTGCGTAAATCATCAGGCAATTCCTGCAATGATGAGTTCACTACATTCACTACCTGCTTACTCATCAGTTCATTTTCTGGTGTACTTACCTCATGCAACAAATCTGCATCTTCAAAGTCCTCAGCATCTTCTGTATTAGATGAAGTACTGGTCGGCGCACGTCGCTTAAGTGCCAACAAATAATTTTTTGCGGTGTTGATGCCGATACGGTACAACCAAGTATAAAACGCACTTTCACCACGAAACGCAGGTAAGGCTCGGTAAGCCTTAATAAACGCTTCTTGTGTGACATCTTCCACCTCAGCTGCATCACGCACGAAGCGTGAAATTAGTCGAGCCAAACGCCGCTAATATTTGACAACCAACAATTCGAAGGCGTACTTATCGCCGCGCTGAGCACGCTCAACTAATTGCTGATCAACTTCACTATTGATCCGGCCAGATGAAGTTTGAAGTTTTCATGCCGCATATTTTACGCGAGAATCTTGGAAGTATTTTTTGACACGCTCAGGTGATTTTTCCAATGTCAGCATGTGCTCGGTTGTTGCGGCTTTCAGTTTAGCCTTGGTGCGT
>CANJMS010000033.1 GCA_947475825.1 Nitrosomonadales bacterium | reverse complement strand
GTGGACAAATACAGTGAGAAAGAAAAATCTCACCCAGAAATAGAAACAAAAAAGGAAACCGAAAACCGGGGCAGCGCCGTTCCGCTGCATGAAGACGGTTACTCTCTTAAACTCGATGCATTATTGTCTTGACGGAGGGGTCCACTATAGTCGCAATCAAGAAAATCTGCGCCCCACTCATTGAAAACTCGTCATGTCCGATATCAACAAAACAGCATTCATTGCCGCTCTGCATCGTATTCTGCCGGCACACGCGGTGCTCTCCAGCACAGAAGATTTACACCCTTACGAGTGCGATGGTTTGTCGGTTTATCGCGCCCTGCCACTGGCCGTGTGCTTGCCCGAAACGGTAGACCAGGTACGCGAAATTTTGCAGGCCTGTCATCAGGAAAAAGTGCCCGTGGTGGCGCGTGGGGCTGGCACGGGGCTGTCTGGCGGCGCGCTGCCATTGACTGATGGCGTGGTGTTGAGTCTGGCTAAATTCATGCGAATTTTGGAAATTGATCCGCTGAATCGCACGGCGCGGGTGCAGCCTGGCGTGCGGAATCTGGCTATTTCTCAGGCTGTCGCGCCTTATGGTTTATATTACGCGCCGGATCCCTCTTCGCAAATTGCCTGCACCATAGGCGGTAATGTGGCGGAAAATTCCGGTGGGGTGCATTGTTTGAAATATGGCCTCACGGTACACAATGTGCTGGGTTTGAAAGTACTGACCATAGCCGGCGAGTTGCTGGAGATTGGCGGCGGTGCGCTGGACTCTTCCGGCTATGATTTGCTGGCTTTGATGACTGGCTCGGAAGGGTTGCTGGGATTGATTGTTGAGGTCACAGTAAAATTACTGCCCAAGCCGGAAAGCGCGCAGGTGGTGTTAGCCGCGTTCGATGATGTCGGCAAAGCAGGTCAAGCAGTGGGCGATATTATCGCTGCGGGCATTATCCCTGCTGGTCTGGAAATGATGGATGGCCTGACTATCCGCGCGGTGGAAGATTTTATTCATGCCGGTTATCCGGTGAATGCAGCGGCGATTCTGTTATGCGAATTGGATGGCGTAGCGGAAGAAGTGTCTGAACAAATTACGCGCGTGGGTGAAATTTTGAAACAGGCAGGGGCAATAGAAATTCGCACCTCGCGTGACGAACAGGAACGAATTAAATTATGGGCGGGGCGTAAGGCAGCATTTCCGGCCATGGGACGAATTTCACCGGATTACTATTGTATGGATGGCACCATTCCACGCAAACATCTGCCTGCTGTTTTGAAACGCATCGCAGCACTTTCTGCTGAATATAATTTACCCGTGGCGAATGTTTTTCATGCGGGCGATGGCAATTTGCACCCGCTTATTTTGTACGATGCGAATACCCCGGGAGTGCTGCAACGCACCGAGGAATTTGGCGTAAAAATTCTTGAACTGTGCCTGGAGATGGGCGGCACTATTACTGGCGAGCACGGTGTGGGTATAGAAAAACTGGGGCAGATGTGTACTCAATTTAGCGCGCTGGAGTTACTGCAATTTCACGCAATCAAACACGCTTTTGATCCGCTGGCTTTGTTGAATCCGGGCAAAGCTGTGCCGACATTAAAACGCTGTGCCGAGTTTGGCGCGATGCATGTACATGGCGGAAAAACAACATTCTCTGAATTGGAGCGCTTCTAATGAATGTAACTTTAGCGCACACTGCGTCGAAAGAAAATTCGCCCAGCGCATCTGACAATGACCTCAGCGCAAGCTTGCAATCTAAGGTTTTGGCCTGCATGGCAAGCCGCTCCCCCATCCAAATAGTGGGCGGCAATAGCAAAGCTTTTTATGGGCGCGCGCCGCAAGGGGAGCGCTTATCTGTATTGGAACATCGCGGCATCGTGAGCTATGAGCCGACCGAATTGGTCATCACTGCCCGCGCGGGCACACGCTTGATCGACATAGAAAAAGTTTTAGCTGAGCGCGGACAGATGCTCTCCTTTGAACCCCCTCATTTTTCAAACTCAGCGCAGCCAGACGTTGTCAGCACCACCACATTCGGCGGCGCAATTGCTACCGGACTATCCGGTCCCTGCCGACCCTACGCAGGCAGTACACGCGACTTTGTGCTGGGCGCAAAAGTATTGACCGGCAAGGGCGAGATTTTAAAATTTGGCGGACAGGTCATGAAAAATGTTGCAGGCTTTGATGTGGCGCGCTTAATGACAGGCAGTCTGGGCACGCTCGGCGTATTGCTGGAAATTTCACTTAAAGTATTGCCGCGTCATGAGGCCGAAAAAACACTGGTATTTGCGTGCGATGCACAGGAAGCCATTCAGCGCATGAACATTTGGGCGGGGCTACCCATACCGCTTTCCGGCACAACTTTCGATGGGGGAAAATTGTATGTGCGGCTGTCAGGTAGCGCGGCAGCAGTGCGCACAGCCAGAACAAAATTGGGGGGCGAATTATTAACGGCAGACGCAGATTATTGGCGCAGCATGCGCGACCATACCGCACAATTTTTCCAGGATGCCTCACCACTGTGGCGCATTTCCATGCCTGCCGCCAGCGCACAACTGGGCTTGAAAGGATCGTGGCTACTCGAATGGGGCGGCGCACAACGCTGGCTCAAAACATCGCTACCCGGCAATATTATTCGTGAACAGGTTGCCCGCGCTGGCGGTCATGCCACATTGTTTAGAGGCGGGGACCGCCACAGCGATATATTCCACTCTCTAACACCCGCACTGGCCGCGCTGCATCACAGACTTAAGGCGGCGTTTGATCCGTATGGCATACTCAACCCTGGCCGGATGTACGCTGATTATTAAACCTGCAAATAACAAATTTAAATCCACTCATTAAACTATGCAAACGAAACTCAGCCCCACCTTTAAAAATACCGTACAAGGTATAGAAGCCAACAGCATTTTACGCGCCTGTACGCACTGCGGTTTTTGCACGGCCACCTGCCCGACTTATCAATTGCTAGGTGATGAGCTGGACGGTCCACGCGGACGAATTTATCTCATCAAGGAAATGCTGGAAGGCGAAGCCGTCACTCAAAAAACGCAGCTTCATCTGGATCGCTGCCTGACTTGTCGAACCTGCGAAACGACCTGTCCATCGGGTGTGCAGTACGGCAAGCTGCTGGATATTGGTCGCGCAATCGTTGAAGAAAATGTGTCGCGCCCATGGTCGCAACGTCTCATGCAATCTTTATTGCGCGCCGTTATCCCTCACCCTGCTCGCTTCACGCCATTGCTGCGGCTGGGACAAATGATGCGACCACTGCTTCCTGCTGCGCTCAAAAAATCTGTGCCGCCAAAACAATCCCAGAGCATCTGGCCTGCTGCGCGCCATACACGGCGCATGTTGGTATTGGATGGCTGCGTGCAACCTGCAATTTCACCCAACATCAATGCTGCTACTGCACGCGTGCTGGATCGTTTATCTATCTCGCTCATCCGCATTCAAGAAGCCGGATGTTGCGGCGCAGTGAGTTACCACCTCAACGCGCACGATGAGGGGTTGGATTTCATGCGCCGAAATATCGATGCCTGGTGGCCGCATATCGAACAAGGTGCAGAAGCAATTGTCACCACCGCCAGCGGTTGCGGGGTGTTGGTCAAAGATTACGCGCACATCCTGCGGCATGATCCGCAATATGCCCAGAAGGCTGCGCGCATTTCTGCGCTCACGCTGGATATTTCACAGGTGCTGCTGGCAGAAAAAAATAATCTGGCTGCATTAATGAAAACCCATCCTGCAACCAATCAAGCCAAACAAAAACTAGCCTTACACAACCCCTGCACGCTGCAACATGGACAAAAATTACCGGGTTCAGTCGAGCGCGTCTTGCAAAGCTGCGGCTTTAAACTCACGTTCGTGCCAGATGCTCATCTGTGCTGCGGCTCGGCGGGTACTTACTCCATCCTGCAAAAAACGCTCTCACAACAATTGCTCCGCAACAAACTCGCTGCACTTCAATCTGGCGCGCCCACTGGCATCGCCACGGCTAATATCGGCTGTTTAACGCACTTGCAAACCGCAGCCAACGTTCCGGTGCGGCACTGGATAGAATGGCTGGACGAAATTCAATAATTTCGCTTCCGAGCATAGGTATAATTCGCAACCTTTCTTTCATTTAACAACCTGCCAAACATTATGAAAACATCTGAAATAAAATTTACCGTCACACTGGACGATCAAAAAATGCCCGTAAAAATAGATTGGAGCGCATCTGAAGAGATTGAACAAAGCGCCACCAAAGCCGTGATGATTTCTTTGTGGGATCCCAAAGAGCAAAACACTTTGCGTATCGATTTATGGACCCGTGACATGATGGTCGATGAAATGAAGCAGTTTTATCACCAGAATCTTTTATCCATGGCCGACACGCTGGAACGCGCTACCGGGGAAGTGGAAGCGGCCAAAGCGATGCGACTTTTTGCCCAGCAATTTGGCGAAAAAATGAATATCCTGATGAAAAATAAATTTTACGAATTAGGAGAAAATTAATCTTCAGACAATCTTACGCACCGCTCATCCGAAAATTTATCCATTTATCGGCAGGTATTTGTTCTCTGGCTAAACACTGATTAATATGCACTCACTTGGCAAACTTATCGAAAGGTAAGGACGCAAAGTCACCGACCTAAGGGACACTATGGTAGCGGGACCGCGATACGGATAATCGTCCGTTTCTCACACCACGATACTCGAATAGTTTCTCCTGAGAGCCTGGCGAATACAGGTTGAGGGAATATTGCTATGTGTGTCAGAAAAGCAAAAATAATTCAGGGCAGTGTATTTTTAACATCTATTTTATTGTCCGCATGCGGTGGCGTAATACCCGCCGGTGAGCCAATCGTTGTGCCAGTGCCAGTTCAAACTACTACCCCTGTAATCACCTCGATCGGAATGGATTTTTATTTGACCCTGCCCGACAATCTTTATGTCAGCGGTCTCAATTTAACCCCTGTTACCAACAAGCTGATTATAGCTGCAGCCGATGCAACGACTGGTGCAGTGACATTCAATGGCATAACAACACCTTTCTCGGTTGCGTCGCATAGTCAAACTGTAGTGACGCTTAGTCCGGAGGTCGTACTCACCTCAAACGAAGTTGTTGAGTCCAAAGGAATACACGTCACCACACTCGCGCCTGTATCGGTGCATGTGGTTTCGCAAACCACCGTTTCAGCAGACGGCTACATGGCGTTGCCCACCCCCGGCCTCGGCACACAATACTATGTCATGACTACCGCCAGTGCCCGATTCAATGGCTCAGAATTTGCCATAGTTGCCACCCAGGACAACACCACTATCAACATCACGCCCAGTGCCGCCGGCCTGACCAAACTGGCTGGCATTGCCTTTACAGTGATCATGAACAAGGGTGAAACTTATCAAGTCATGAATCCTGCATTTGCAGACATGACTGGCACGCTCATCACTTCTGACAAACCTGTTGCCGTATTTGGCGGTCATCGCTGCGCGGACATCCCCTCCGGCACCGGTTACTGTGATTATCTTGTTGAGCAACTTCCCGCCGTATCGATCTGGGGCAAGACTCACCACACTGCGCCCTTCAGCGGTCGTGCGCGCTACACCGTGCGGATGCTTGCCGCACAGGACGGCACGACTTTTACAACACTCCCAGCAAGTTTGATCGGCACTTTAAATGCGGGTCAGTTTGCGGATGTAATCTTGACCGGAGCAGCCGAAATTGTTTCCAGCAACCCTGTGCTGGTCGCGCAATTTATGCACGGCTACGCAGATGATGCCGCCGCCAAAGGCGACCCCAGCATGGTCGTGGTTACACCTGCAGAGATGGGCATGACTAATGCCACATTTGGTGTGCACGGCCTGCCCGGAACAACCACTGCATTCATGAATGTGGTCACCGAAACATCTGCATTGTCTAATCTGACGTTAGACAATGTAGCTGTCATTCCCGCAAATTTTACTGCAATGGGTGGTTCCAGTCTGTATTCGGTTGCAACCTTATCTGTTACCCCTGGCGCACACACCCTGCTCGGCTCGGCTAAACTCAGCGCGACGGTATATGACTACGGTATTACCTCAGATGCGGTTTCGTACGTTTATCCTGCGGCACGCGAACTCTCCATCCCTGCGCCTGCCACTACTGACCCAGCAGTAGCACCTGCCCTCTGTGTCAATGACGACGATGATGACGGCGATGGCAATGGCCACGAGAATGATGAAGCACATTTCGATTATGAATGTGATGATCGCGATAACAGCTCGGACAATACATATCATCATCACGGTCATCACGGTCATCACGGTGACGATAATCATGGCACGGCTGCACACGGCTAACCATATTTATGGCCGTTACATGCCCAATCAACCTCATGCACAATATCTCAATGTTCAACATTCCGCATCCCTTATCCAGCAACATCATATCGCCCACTACCGCGATGTTATTGGGTTTTCTATTCCTTTCCAATACTTCTCCAGCGCAAGAAGCTGGGATCTCTGCACAGCAACATAACAAGCTCGCTGCGCAGAATCTCGAACCACAAGCGACATTTGAGCGGTTATTAAAAAATGTCCAGACGTTAATCAATCATGGCAAGTCTGCGCAGGCTTATGCGTTACTGAAACCGCTTGAATTTAACTATGCAGGAGATGAACATTTTGACTATTTACTGAGCATAGCCGCGCTGGATAGCGGCAGGCCAGACATGGCGACCTTCGCGCTGGAACGGGTGCTGACGGTCAATCCAAGCCATCTAGCTGCGCGCTTAGAAATGGCGCGCGCTTATTATCAACTCGATGACTTTCAACGCGCCCACACCGAATTTACCGCAATACTCAAACTCAATCCCTCCCCTGTAACGAAACGCAATGTTGAAAAATATCTGGCGGCGATTGCCGAAAAAAGCATGGGGCAGCGGACAAAAATTTCCGGGTATCTGGAAGGGTTTGTGGGGCGCGACAACAACGTAAATTATTCCAACAATGCATCACAAATATTCGTTGATCGAACGAATTCCTTTTTTATACTGCCGCCAGACAACGTGCAGGATGCTGACCGTCATTACGGGCTGGCAGCTGGCGGTGAGTTTAGCTACAGCTTAAATCCGCATTGGAGAATATATGCGGCTGGTGACGCGCGCCAGCGCCAGTACAATTCCCTCTCACAATTTGACGCACTCAATTTAGATATGCGCGCAGGCGTGGTATATGACACAAAGCCAAACCGCATTCGCATGAGCATTTTAAATGGCCGCTACAACCTAAACGGTGCAAGGCTCAGCAAAACCACTGGATACAAAATTGACTGGCAACACATGTTCAGCCCGAGTAACCAATTAAGTGCTATTGCACAATCTGTGCAATACCGCTTTGCTGAATTGCTGATGCAACCGAATGATGTAAATCAACGTTCTATCAGCTTCGGCTGGTTACATATTTTATCTGGCGGCAAGTCCAATCTCTCTGGCAGTGTACATCACGGCAATGAACAGGATGTTGCGCCTATCATCAACGCGCCAGTCTTCGGGATCCTTAACCCAAGTGGTGGGCGCAACGATGGTGGCAAGCGTTTTAGCGGATTGCGTGTAGGCGGACAAACGGTGGTTGGCGAATTTACCACGCTCTACACCAATGCAGGCGCACAGACCAGCAACTACAATAAAGTAAATTTTAACTTTCTGCGTGAGCGAAATGATCGCTTACATGATGTAAAAATAGGCGCAGATTGGCAGTGGAATAAATTCTGGAAATTGCGTCCGCAACTAAGCTATGCCAAAAATAATTCGAACATTGATCTTTACACTTACAACCGCTTAGAGTTTTCTGTAGCACTTCGCCGAGATTTTCGGTAACTCAGTCGCAAGGAGGCCTCATCATGAAAACCGTCACTCACTCGTCGTTAAATTTTGTCAATATACATAGGGTTATTCATATCAGCCTAGGTATTCTCTTGGTGGCCTGCATCACTTTCATCAGCCAATCCACCCATGCTGGTATTGCGGGAGATGTGCTGTTTGTGAACGGACAGGTGCAAGCCACTAACTCTGCAGGGCAAACACGAGACCTGCAAAAAGGAGATGCAGTGCATGAGAGTGATACCGTGATCACCGGTAAAAATGCGTCTGCACAAATCAGAATGCGCGACGGCGGAATGATTGCCGTGCGACCGGATTCACAACTAAAATTTGATAGTTTTGTGTTTATGGGCAAGGAAGATGGAACTGAGAGAAGTTTTTTCTCGCTGCTGAAAGGCGGATTCCGTGCCATTACTGGTCTGATCGGACAAAAGAACAAACCTAACTATCGCATTGAGACCGTTGCATCAACTATCGGCATACGCGGCACCGACCATGAGGTGTATGTGGTCGTGCCGGGTAGTGAGTTAGCTACCAAAGTGTCGGTCGGCACTTACAACAAAGTGAACGTCGGCGAAACGGTTATGACTACCAACCAAGGCACGGTCAATGTTCTGCCCAACCAAATGGGGTTTGCCGTAGCAAACGATCAAATGCCGTTACTGCAACCCGTTAACCTGAACTTGTTTACTGCAGTGCATGCCCCCACACCGCAAGCCCTCACATCGCCAGCCAAGGCAGGTGAAGCAGCACGGGGTACGGTAGTGGATGGAGCAATTCAGGAACAAAACACCATGTCTGAAAGCGTAATACCCAAAAGCCCCACCTTAATACCTATCATTCAAGATCAAGGACCAGGCGCTCCACCGAAAGTTTTTTAGTAGCATGTAGAAGATTGTTAGTAGCTTGGCAGGTTAAGTGAGATTCATCTCTTATTTAACCTGTTTTTTATTACACCGCTTTTATTACTGTAGGTTGCGTTGAGTGCAACGACACCCAATACTGGATAAAATTAAAATGAACAGCGCGCAATTCAACCGATCCTACCCGATTTTTATTTGCTCAATTCAATTAAACGAAAAATTTCATAAATCCAGCAAACCCTGCCCCGGGAATTCCAAATACTCTTTGATCACGCTGAGAAATAAAACCGCATCACGACCATCGACAATACGATGATCGTAAGACAGCGCGAGGTAGTTCATCGGGCGGATAACGACTTGACCATTTTCTGCGATGGGCCGGTCTTTGGTGGCATGGATTCCTAGAATGGCGCTCTGCGGCGGGTTGATGATAGGGGTGGAGAGCATAGAGCCGAACACGCCGCCATTGGAAATAGAGAAGGTGCCGCCAGTTAATTCTGCAAGTGTAATTTTCCCTTCTTTTGCTCGCGCAGAAAATTCTGCTATTTGCTTTTCAATTTCAGCCAGCGACAGCTTGTCCGCATCGCGAATAATTGGCACCACTAAGCCACGCTCGCTGCCAATGGCCACGCCGATGTCGTAGTAGCCGTGATAAATAATATCCGTGCCATCTACCGACGCATTGACCACCGGAAATTTTTGCAATGCATTGACAGCGGCTTTCACGAAGAACGACATAAAGCCGAGTTTAATGCCATATTTTTTTTCAAACGCTTCTTTGTAGCGGCTGCGTAGCTCAATTACCGATTGCATATTCACTTCGTTAAACGTGGTGAGAATGGCGGCGTTTTGTTGCGATTGCAGCAGACGCTCGGCGATGCGTTGGCGTATGCGCGTCATCGGTACACGCTGTTCGATGCGACCCTCCGCAGACTGCGTGGCAACCACTGGCTCGATTGCTTTAGTAGGTGTTGTCGGTTCAATTTTGGCTGGCTCCACTTTGGCTGGCTCCACTTTGGCTGGCTCCACTTTGGCTGGGTCAACTTTTGTTGGCTCCACTTTTGCGGGCGCAGGCGGCACAACCTCTTTAACGCTGCTCGCACTAGCTTTAGCCTCCGTATCAATCATCGCAATGATTTCATTACTGGTGACTTGCGCGCCATCCTGCTTGAGTATTTTTACCAGCATGCCCGCCTTGGTCGCGGGTAATTCCATCACCACCTTGTCTGTTTCGAGGTCAATCAAATTTTCGCCCTCGGCCACGGCTTCACCTACTTTTTTATGCCAAGTGAGCAAGGTCGCTTCGGTTACTGATTCAGAAAGTTGCGGGACTTTTACTTCAATTTGCATGATGTTGTGCTCCTGGTTTTTGACTGAGATCGTTACGGAATGCGGCATCTATTACCGCTTTTTGTTGTTCTGTATGCACAGATAAATAGCCCGCAGCGGGCGATGCAGACGAGGGTCGCAGCGCGTAATCCAAGCGCATTCCATGGCGTAAATGGCGCAATAAGTAATGTTGGATTCGATGCCACGCACCTTGGTTTCCCGGCTCTTCTTGGCACCACACCACTTCGCTGGCATTGGGATACGCGGTCACTTGCGCTTCAAAATCAGCGTGCGGAAATGGGTACAATTGCTCAAGCCTGATAATCACAACGTCTTGTATTTCGCGCGTGCGCCTGGTGGCGAGTAGCTCATAATAAATCTTTCCGCTGCAAACGATAAGCCTGCGAACTTTCGCTTTTTCCAACGCGTCAATCTCTCCGATCACAGGCTGAAACTTCCCTTCGGCCAATTGCGCCAGTGGCGAGGCCGCATCCTTGCTCCGCAACAAACTCTTCGGCGTAAATACAATCAACGGTTTTCTGGTTTTACGTAACATTTGTCGACGCAGCAGATGAAACATTTGTGCGGCATTAGACGGCACGCACACTTGAATATTGTAGTCCGCGCACAGTTGCAAATATCGCTCGATGCGCGCCGACGAATGTTCCGGGCCCATGCCTTCATACCCATGTGGCAACAGCATCACCAGCCCACACTTGCGCCCCCACTTGGCTTCGCCCGAGGCGATGAATTGATCGATCACCACTTGCGCGCCATTGGCAAAGTCACCAAATTGCCCTTCCCAAATAACCAGCGAGTTCGGCTCTGCACTCGCATAGCCATATTCAAAAGCCAACACCGCTTCCTCGGACAATATGGAATCAATCACGATGAAATCGGCTTGGCCACGCAACTTTAAATTGGGGGGGGAAATGTTTTGCAAGGGAATATATTCACCCGCCCGCCAGTCCACCCGATTCTGGTCATGTAAGACGGCATGTCGATGAAAGAAGGTGCCGCGTCGACAATCCTGTCCAGATAAACGTATGGGATAACCTTCCACCAATAGGCTGGCATAGGCCATATTTTCAGCCATGCCCCAATCCAAATCCAACTCGCCACGTCCCATCGCACTGCGGTCAGAAATAATTTTTTCCACGCGCGAATGCAATTTAAATTTCTCTGGAATGTGGGTCAAACGTTGCGCGAAATATTGTAAATTTCTAAGCGGCACTGCTGTATCAACTGGCACATCCCACGGTACGTCATCTTTAAACATGGCCCAACTGACTGCGTGCTCTGTATGAAAGTTTGTCAGTACAGGTTGAATTGGATTATTACCTGCATCCATCGCTTGTCGATAATCGGCAATCATTTCGTCCGGTTCGTTTTTTTGGATGACCCCCTCCGCAATTAATTTCTCTGCGTACAGCAAGCGCGTGCCGGGATGTTTGTTGATATAGGAATACATGAAAGGCTGCGTGACCATCGGCTCATCCTGCTCATTATGTCCAAGTTTGCGGAAGCATACCAAATCGATCACCACATCTTTGCCGAATTCCATACGATAATCCAATGCAATTTCTGCAATAAGCAACACCGCTTCCGGGTCATCTGCATTCACGTGAAATATCGGTGCATCAATCATTTTGGCCACGTCACTGCAATACAAACTGGAGCGCGAATCACGCGCATCTGAACTGGTAAATCCTATTTGATTATTGATAATGATATGTACCGTGCCGCCCGTTCGATAACCGCGAGTCTGTGACAGATTTAATGTTTCCATCACCACTCCTTGCCCGGAAAAAGCTGCATCTCCGTGCAACAACACTGGCAGCACTTCCCTGCCATCCTTGTCGCCCCGGCGATGCTGACGCGCACGCACCGAGCCTTCCACCACTGGATTCACAATTTCCAAATGCGAAGGATTAAATGCCAACGTCAAGTGCATCGCTCCACCTGGCGTAGCAATATCGGATGAGAATCCCTGATGATATTTCACATCACCTGAGCGCAATGCATGATTATGTTTGCCTTCAAATTCAGCAAACAAATCGCTCGGCAATTTACCGAGCGTATTCACTAGCACATTCAGCCGTCCGCGATGCGCCATGCCTATCACAGTTTCGCGCACATGCTGACTACCCGCGCGCTGCAGCAAATGATCCAGCAAGGGAATTAACGTGTCGCCCCCTTCCAGAGAAAAACGTTTTTGCCCAACATATTTGGTATGTAAATATCGCTCCAGCGTTTCTGCAGCAGTGAGCCGCTCTAAAATTCGGCGACGTTGTGCTTTCACAAAACTGGGTTTGCCGCGCGCACCCTCCAATCGATTCTGCACCCAACGCTTGAGTGACAACTCGTTGATGTACATATATTCCGCGCCGATACTGCCGCAATAAGTTTGCTGCAACAACTCCACAATTTCATGCAGCGTCATACGATCCGCACCGACCAAAGAACCCGTCTCAAAAGTGGTTTGCATATCTGCTTCTGTCAAACCATAATGCGCGGAACTCAGCTCCGGCACATCCGGTTTCGCATGGCGGTTTAGTGGATCGAGATTCGCCACCCGCACGCCCATAAAACGGTGCGCGTTAATCATCTGCAACACAGAAACCTGCTTTCGATCAAGGCTGATATTAGTCGAAGTCGCGCTACTAGATTGTGTGGGCAATGCCGCAAACGCTTTTTGTATAGGCGAATGCGCCACGTCGCGAGTAGATTTTTTTGATGATTGCAAAGCATCAAAATATGCGCGCCACTCCTCCGTCACAGACGCAGGGTCAGCCAGATAGGCCTCATACAACCCTTCAACAAAAGGCGCATTAGTGCCGAACAGCGCAGAGTTGCCTTGCATGGTTTTCATTATTGAGGCCACAGATTATTCTCGTTTGATAGTTTTATAAAAGTTAGTCACTCGCCCCACGCACAATGTACGCTCACTTTCTGCATGCACAATCTCCACCTCATGAACGATCAACGACCTTGATCTGCGTAAAACTTTCGCAATTGCTCTGGCATGGCCACTGCTTGCAGAATTTAAATGGGAGCCATTAATCTCAATGCCCACAGGATATTTTTTGTTCAAATCCACGCCCCAACAGGCATGAAAACTAGCCGCTGATTCCACCAGCAACATAGTTACGCCACCATGCAGCAAGCCAAATGGCTGGAGTGTTAGCTTGGAAATGGGCATGCTTAAATGCAGCATTTCATCATTGCACGCTTCTATCACCAGCCCCAGCGTACCCATAATCGTACTTTGAAAAGATGATTGCACTTCCGCCAGCGTCCAGATTTTTGTTGCGGTAGGGTTCAAGACATATCTCCGTTACCATTTAAGCTGTTATCTTTTTTCTAATGGCACATAATCGCGCTGTGTTGCGCCTTGATAAAGCTGACGCGGGCGGCCTATCTTGCGCTCGCTGTCCGAGATCATTTCATTCCATTGCGAAACCCAGCCGATCGTGCGGGCAACCGCAAAAATAACGGTGAACATATTGGTTGGTATACCCAATGCGCGCAGCACAATACCAGAATAAAAATCTACATTCGGATAAAGTTTGCGCTCAATAAAGTAAGGGTCACGCAAGGCAATTTGCTCCAGCTCCAGGGCCATCAGGAACATCGGGTCGTTCTCCAGCTTAAGTTCTTTCAACACTTCGTAACAGGTTTCACGCATGACATTGGCGCGTGGGTCCATATTTTTATAGACGCGATGGCCGAATCCCATCAACCGATATTTTTTGTCTTTCACACCTTTCATAAAGTCGGCCACGCGCGACACATCACCGATTTCTTCCAGCATTTTTAACACCGCCTCATTCGCCCCACCATGCGCCGGCCCCCATAAAGCAGCAATGCCAGAGGACACGCAAGCAAATGGATTCGCTCCACTGGAACCTGCCAACCGCACGGTCGAAGTGGAGGCATTTTGCTCATGATCGGCATGTAAAATTAAAATTCGCTCTAAGGCACGTACCAATTTTGGGTTGGGTACATATTCTTCAGTGGGCGTGGCAAACATCATGTACATCAAATTTTCCACGTAACTGAAGGCATTTTTCGGATACATGAATGGAAAACCGGTGTAGTACTTATACGTCATGGCAGCGATAGTCGGCACTTTGGACAGCAGGCGCAATGCCGATATTTCACGATGTTCGCGATTATTAATATCCAGCGAGTCATGATAAAAAGCGGACAGCGCGCCAACCACGCCCACCATTACCGCCATCGGGTGTGCGTCGCGCCGGAAACCGTTAAAAAAGCGCGCGAGCTGGTCATGCACCATGGAATGATTTTTTACTTTCTTACTGAAATCTTCCTTTTGCGCCGCATCCGGCAATTCGCCATGCAGCAGCAAATAGCACACTTCCAGAAAATCAGAATGCTCGGCCAATTGCTCGATAGGGTAGCCCCGGTAATAAAGCTGCCCGGCATCGCCATCGATAAACGTAATGTTGGAAGTACAGCTGGCCGTTGATAAATATGCCGGGTCATACGTAAACATCCCCAGCTTACTCAACTCACGAATATCGATGACATCCGGACCGAGCGTGCCAGAAATAATTGGGAACTGGATGCTTCTGCCATCATCCAGAGTTAACGTAGCCACGCGACCTGTTTTCATATCGACTCCAATTTATTGATACTACAATTTACTTGAAATAATTTTTCAGACTGCCCGCAATAATTTTAATACTGCCTCATGTTGCTGGTTTAACGCTGGAGTCTTTTCATTTGCGATATTTTCACCTGAGATCAAACCCCATAGATCGGCATCTGATAGATCAAGAAGTGTATCAAATGTAGCCTGCTGTGCGGCATCCAACTGTGCAAAATGCAGCGCAATAAAGCGTCCCAAAACAATATCTAATTCCAACAACCCGCGCCGACAACGCCACCGCACTCGCTCCAGATACCTGGATTGATCGACCTCGGATTGATCGACCTCGGATTGATCGACCTCGGATTGATCGACCCCGGATTGATCGACCCCGGTCATACCGTGCGCTTCATCATCATGTATTTTATTTTGCCGATCGCCTCGGTCGGATTCAACTCTTTCGGACACACATCCACGCAATTCATAATCGTGTGGCAGCGAAACAACCGATACGGGTCTTCCAAATTATCCAAGCGCTCACTGGTGACTTGATCACGACTATCGGCTATGAAACGATAGGCTTGCAGCAACCCAGCGGGGCCTACAAATTTATCTGGATTCCACCAAAACGAAGGGCAGGCGGTGGTGCAGCAGCCACACAGAATACATTCGTATAATCCGTCCAACTCGGCGCGCTGCGCGGGAGATTGTAGCCGCTCGGTTTCCGGCGGTGGATCGTTATTCACCAGATAGGGTTTAACCGAATTATATTGCTTAAAAAATTGCGTCATATCGACCACCAGATCGCGTATGACAGGCAAGCCTGGCAACGGACGCAAGGTAATCGGCTCTTTCAAACTGGAGAGCTGCGTGACGCACGCCAAGCCGTTGCGGCCATTGATATTCATCGCGTCCGAACCGCACACACCTTCGCGACAGGATTTTCGCAGACTCAAACTATCGTCCTGCTCCTTAATCAACAACAAAGCATCCAGCAACATTTTTTCGCCCGCCACAATATCCAGATCGTAATCTTGCATGCGTGGCTGCTCGTCCGTTTCGGGGTTGTAGCGGTATATTTTGAATTTCATCGTGTCACCTTAAATTTATTTTGCTGCATCCAATTCTACCTACGATGTTGCGGTGCGAGCCACGAAGATGCGCCGAAGGTAGGTACATCCTATGGAGCTTTGTCAGAAACCGTTCAAGGGATGCAGCGCAAGGCAAATCTTGGCAAGGACGCGGGGTTGCGCAGCTGTCAATGAGCATTCCAAGCCCAGGTACAACACCGCGATGCGCCCTTTAACGGTTTCTAATCTAATACACCCGCGCCTTGGGCGGAAACGATTCCACGGTCAGCGGTTTTAACCGTACTGGCTTGTAATCCAACCGCTGCCCCGCGCTGTAGTAAAGCGAATGTTTCAACCAATTATCATCATCACGCAGCGGGAAATCATCGCGCGCATGACCGCCCCGACTTTCTTGCCGTGCTGCCGCCGCGACCATAGTAGCTTGTGCGACTTCGATCAGATTATCCAATTCCAATGCTTCAACCCGCGCCGTATTAAATATTTTGCTGTGATCTTTGATGCCAGTATTTTTCACGCGCCCAGCCACTTCGGCAATTTTTTTAACCCCTTCCGCGAGTAAATCCGGAAAACGGAAAACCCCGCAATGGGTCTGCATCACTTGCCGCATGGCGGCTCCGACCTCGGCCACATTCTCGCCATTTTTTTGATTACTCAATCTAGCTAAGCGTGCTAAGGGGCGTTCCGCCGCGTCCGCAGGCAGCAACTGGGGATGCGGGTTGCGTTGTAAATCTTCGATAATCTGGCGCGCGGCTTCGCGCCCAAACACCAGCAAATCCAGCAGTGAATTGCAGCCCAAGCGGTTTGCGCCATGCACCGAGACGCACGCACATTCGCCCGCCGCATATAATCCTTCGACCACTTCTTCGGGGCCGGTTTTGTACGGTGCGACTACCTGTCCATGATAATTAACCGGGATGCCGCCCATCATGTAATGTGCGGTGGGCACGACGGGTATCGGCGCGTTAATAGGATCGACATGGGCGAATTTAATGGATATATCGCGTATGCCGGGCAACCTCTGCATGATGATATCGCGGCCTATGTGATCGACTTTCAGCAGCACATGGTCGGCATTTTTTCCGCAGCCACGACCTTGTTTTATTTCGGTGGCAATGGCGCGTGACACCACGTCGCGACTGGCTAAATCTCGGGCAGTGGGGGCGTAGCGATCCATGAATCGCTCGCCATCTTTGTTAATTAAATAACCGCCCTCACCGCGCACGCCTTCTGAAATCAGCACGCCAGCGTCGTATACGCCAGTCGGGTGAAATTGAAAAAATTCCATGTCTTCCAGCGGAATGTCTGCGCGTGCTGCCATGCCGAGGCCATCACCCGTGTTGATGTAAGCATTGGTGCTGGCTTGAAATATACGCCCCGCGCCGCCCGTCGCCAGTAACGTGGCGCGCGCCTGAAAGATCATCACTTCGCTGGTTTCGATTTCCATTGCCACCACACCCAGCACGTCACCTGCCTGGTTGCGGATTAAATCCAGCGCCATCCATTCCACAAAAAAATGAGTGTTAGCCTGCATGTTACGTTGATACAGGGTGTGCAGCAGTGCGTGACCCGTCCGGTCGGCCACGGCACAGGCGCGCTCAACCGGATTTTTGCCAAAACCCTGCATGTGTCCACCAAAGGGCCGTTGATAAATTTTGCCATTTTCCAGACGATCAAACGGCATACCAAAATGCTCCAGCTCATACACCACACCGGGTGCGGCGCGGCACATAAATTCAATGGCATCTTGATCGCCCAGATAATCCGAGCCTTTGACGGTGTCGTACATGTGCCAATGCCAGTTATCTTCTTTGACATTACCCAGCGATGCCGCGATGCCGCCCTGTGCCGCTACGGTGTGCGAACGGGTCGGAAACACTTTGGACAACACCGCTACTTTCAGCCCCGCCTCGGACAAGGCCAGCGCCGCGCGCATCCCGGAGCCGCCAGCGCCCACTATCACCACATCGAACATGCGTTTCGCAACAGTCATTACACTCCCCACAAAATTTGTACCGCCCAGATTACATACAGCACTAAAGAAACTATCACCAACACGTAGATACTCAGCCGCAACGGCGCAGATTTAACGTAATCCATGACGATTTCACGCACGCCTATCCAAGCGTGGTAATACATCGCCAGTAAAAATACGAGTGTGAATGCGCGCACAATGGAATGAGAAAATAGTGCATCCCAATCTGCGTAACCCATATTGGGATGCAGCAAGACATAGCCTGTCAGCAGCACAATATAAATCGTCATTATCACAGCGGTCACGCGCTGTACGATCCAATCGCGCAAGCCGTAGTGAGCGCCTGTTACGACCCGATCAACAGACTCCCTGCGATCTACCATAATTTCACTCCCGCAAACAATGTCAGCAGCAAACTTATAATCACCACCCAGCGGCTGCTCGCGCGTGCCTGCGCCAGCTTCAGCCCGTGATCCATGTCCAATGCCAGATGGCGAATGCCGGAACAGAAATGTTGAATCAAGCCCCACAATACGACCAGTAAAAATAATTTGCTGAGCGGGCTTTGCAATACTTCAAGCAGTCGGGCGTAGGTTTCTTCTGAGTGCAAACTATATTGCAACATTAACAGCAGCAAGGGCAGTGCTAGAAAAAGGAGTGTGCCGCTGATGCGATGCAGAATGGAAACCAGCGCGGGGAGCGGTAACCTGATCTGCAATGGGTTAAGGTAGACGGGACGTTTTTTATTCATTATTCTTTATTTATTATTCATCTTGAAAATGCTGTTCCCACAAACGGATGGCACGTATTCTTGCACGCTTCTCAAGGTAAAGGAATACTCGCACAATGAGCACCTCGCCGAAAGCCGGAATTGCGTTGATTTCTCATGGCTGTTTATTATCGGCAGCCTTTCCCCAAGCCTTTCAAAACTCCCCCGAACTCATGTCAACCTGAACGAAGAGTCAAAATCGGACTATTTTTTGCTACAATTACCACTTTGCGCAATTAGATCAACCCTCGTTAAGGAGCATCATGAGTTTTACCGCTGTCGCAAATGTCACACCCCGTCTGCATCGCTCTGAACTCGCCGTCCCCGGCTCTAACCCCAATCTGTTTGAGAAAGCTGCCAAGTCTGCGGCGGATATTATTTTTCTGGATTTGGAAGATGCCGTCGCACCCGATGATAAAGAGACCGCGCGCAAAAATATTATTGCCGGCCTCAATGATATTGACTGGGGCAGCAAAACGCTGATGCTGCGGATCAACGGTTTGGACACACATTATATGTATCGTGACGTGGTCGATGTGGTGGAAAGCTGCCCACGGCTGGACATGATTTTAATTCCAAAAGTTGGCGTGGCGGCAGATGTGTACGCCATCGACATGCTAGTCACGCAAATTGAAGCGGCCAAAAAACGCAGCAAGCGCATCGGCTTTGAAGTGCTGATTGAAACAGCGTTAGGCATGGCCAATGTAGAAGCCATCGCTCAATCCAGCCCACGTTTGGAAGCGATGTCGTTTGGCGTGGCAGATTATGCCGCTTCGACACGCGCCAGAACAACAGTCATCGGCGGCGTGCATCCCGAGTATGGCGTGCTGACCGATAAAGACAGTGCTGGCAAGCGCGATTATTTTTGGGCGGATCCGTGGCATGGCGCGCAAACCCGTATGATGGTTGCCTGCCGCGCTTATGGCTTGCGTCCGATTGATGGCCCATTCGGCGATTTTAATGATCCAGAAGGTTTCAAAGCTGCCGCCCGCCGCGCTGCGGTGCTGGGTTACGAGGGCAAGTGGGCGATTCATCCTTCACAAATCGCTTTAGCCAATGAGGTGTTTACCCCCACCGTTGCTGAAATCACCAAGGCGCAACGCATCATGGAAGCAATGGCACAAGCCGCCAAAGATGGCAAGGGTGCGGTGTCGCTGGATGGTCGCTTGATCGACGCAGCCAGCATTCGCATGGCGGAAGCACTGCTCGAAAAAGCAGGCAGTTTGAAAGGGAACGTTGCATAGTAAGCGCGCGGGCGAATTCACCCGCAAAAGGGGTAGGCCGATGGGTTCCCGGCTGCTATTGCAGCCACCCATTCGCACGCTACGCTGCACAGTGCTTGAAATTCTCATGTATCAACATATACATTCCGGTTTCTGTGCGCCTTGTACCTCCTCCCGCTCGCCGACAGTGCAACGCTACCTGAAATTAAAAATATTTAAATTTTATTGAGGAAGACATGGATATTCATGAGTATCAGGCAAAAGAATTACTCGCTACATTTGGCGTAGCCGTTCCGCGCGGGGCAATTGCCTACACCCCCGACCAAGCGGCGTATTGCGCGTCTGAGCTGGGTGGCACAAAGTGGGTGGTGAAGGCGCAAATACATTCCGGCGGGCGCGGCAAAGCGGGCGGCATAAAATTATGCGGCTCCGAACAGGACGTGCAGCAAGCCGCCAACGCATTGCTCGGTATGCAACTGGTCACCGCGCAAACCGGCGCAGAAGGCCGCATTGTGCACCGCGTCTACATCGAAGAAGCCAAGCCGTTTGTGCGCGAGCTGTACCTGAGCCTGGTGTTGGATAGAAATACCCAGCGCATCATCCTCATGGCTTCGACAGAAGGCGGCATGGAAATCGAAGAAATTGCCAAAAACAGTCCCGAATTAATTTTGCAGGAAAGCGTTGATCCGGCAATTGGATTAAGGCCATTCCAGGCGCGAAAACTGGCTTTTGGTCTGGGTTTGCAAGGCAAGCAGGTTCAGCGTGCTGTGACCATTATACTGGGCGCATATCGTGCGTTTAGAGATTTGGATGCGACTATGCTGGAAATTAATCCGCTGGCAGTCACCGCAGACGATCAATTATTAGCCTTGGATGCAAAGATGTCATTTGACGATAACGCCATGTTCCGCCAGACGCAAGTGAACGAGATGCGCGACTATTCGCAGGAAGATCCGCGTGAAGCGCAAGCCGCCGAACATGGTTTGAATTACATCGGGCTGACTGGCAGCATCGGCTGCATCATCAACGGCGCAGGGTTGGCGATGGCGACCATGGATATGATTAAACATGCGGGCGAGGAGCCGGCAAATTTTCTGGACATCGGCGGCGGCGCATCACCCGAGCGCGTGGCGGCAGCGTTCAAACTGGTTATCTCTGATGCCAGCGTGGGCGCGGTGCTGGTTAATATTTTTGCAGGCATCAACCGCTGCGACTGGATCGCCCAGGGCGTAGTGAAAGCCGCCAAAATGCTCAATTTGAAAGTGCCGCTGGTGGTACGCCTGGCCGGCACCAACGTCGAAGCCGGGAAAAAAATCATCGCCGACAGCGGCCTCCCCATCATCACCGCAGACACCCTGGCAGAGGCTGCCGCCAAGGCAGTTGCTGCGTATCGTGCAACCAGAAAATAAAATCTCATCCGCCCAAAACTCAATTCTCCAAAATCCAATTGTAAAGACATCCATCATGAGCATACTCATCAACGAAAAAACCCCGGTCATCGTGCAGGGATTCACTGGCGATAAAGCCAGCTTTCACGCCAAAGAAATGATCGCCTATGGCACTAACGTGGTCGGCGGCGTGACCCCAGGCAAAGGTGGTAGCACGCATTTGGGTCTGCCTGTTTTCAACACCGTGCAAGATGCGGTGCGTAAAACTGGCGCGACTGCCAGCATTGTGTTTGTGCCGCCCGCATTCAGCGCCGATGCCCTTATGGAAGCCATCGACGCAGGCATCACGCTAATCTGCTCAATCACTGACGGCATCCCGGCGCAGGACATGATGGCAGTAAAAAGTTATCTGCTACGCTTCCCGGAAGACAAACGCGCCATCCTGGTCGGCCCGAATTGTGCAGGCATCATCAGCGCGGGTCGTGCAATGCTGGGCATTATGCCGGGGCATATTTATTCACGCGGGCCAGTCGGCATCGTGTCGCGCTCCGGCACGCTAGGCTATGAAGCTGCCGCACAAATGAACGCACTCGGCATCGGGCAATCCACCAGTGTCGGTATCGGTGGTGATCCGATCAACGGCAGCTCGTTTATCGACCATCTGAAATTATTTGAACAAGACCCCGAAACCAAAGTCGTGATGATGATCGGCGAAATCGGCGGGCCGCAAGAAGCCGAAGCCGCACAGTTCGCCAAAGAAAATATGAGCAAACCCGTGATCGGCTACGTCGCCGGACTCACCGCCCCCAAAGGCCGCAAAATGGGCCACGCTGGCGCGATCATTTCCACTTTTGGCGACAGCGCAGCAGAGAAAAGCGAGATCATGAAATCGTTTGGCTTGAGTGTTGCTCCGAGTGCTTCGGACTTGGGCGCGACTGTGGCGAAGGTGTTGGCAAAGGTGGCGCGGTAGATAGGCGTCTCAAACTCATGCCATTGCCATCAGCCGACTTCGAGGTCCAGCTTGAGCTTTTCCGTACTGAAGCGCAGAGCGCCCTACAGTTCTTTTACGCATGGGATGCGATACACGCTGTGGCGGCCAAAGACAAGGCCGTATTCCGCTTGCTGAACGAAGCGCCGCTGTTTTGGAACACCGCACTCGGCGCCTTGCAGGCCTCCGCGCTTGTAGCACTGGGTCGAGTGTTCGACCCAGACTCCGGCAACCACAGCATCACGCGACTCTTAGCACTGGCTCACGCCAATCTCGACATCTTTTCCAAGGATGCCTTGGCCGCCCGAAAGCGCAAGCTCAGCGCAAACGCGGATGAGTGGCTACCCGAGTACCTCGAGACAGCATACGTACCAACGCGAGAAGATTTTCGGAAACTGAAGCGGCACGTCGCGATCAGGCGAAAGACCTACGAAGAAAAGTATCGTCCTCTACGCCACAAGGTCTTCGCCCACCGTGGAGTAACCACACCAACACAAGTCGGTGAGCTGTTCGCAAAGACGAACCTGCGGGAGCAGCGGCAGTTGCTTGTGTTCCTTGGGCGTCTCTATGAAGCGCTTTGGCAACTGTACTTCAACGGACACAAGCCGACACTTCGCCCCGCTCGCTACTCAGTGCAGCGGATGCTGGAGCAGCCCTCGCCCAACGTGAAGCACGCCGAGCTACAGGAGAGACTTGTTCATGAGACAAGTAGCTTCCTCAAGCGGCACAGCAGAGATGCCTAACCTTGCATTTGAGAGGGCGCGCCAAAAACGTCGCGAGCGATGGCAGAACAAGGTGCGCAAGGGCAAGAAAGCGGAGTTGGCTCAATGCCAATGAGCATTTCGAGCCCTTGTGCAACACAGTTATGCTGAGCGTAGTAGTTTTTACACCTGCGGATGAGCCCGTTGAGAACCTGCGTCTAGTCTATTCAACGCATTCAAATACGCCTTAGCCGAAGCCACCACTATATCCGTATCCGCACCCTGTCCGTTCACGACGCGCCCGCCTTTGGATAGCCGCACGGTCACTTCACCTTGCGCGTCGGTGCCGCTGGTGATGTTGTTCACGGAATAAAGCTGTAACTCGCTGCCGCTTTGCGCGATGTGTTCGATGGCTTTAAAGGTGGCATCAACCGGCCCACCACCCTGCATTTCAGCAGAGTGCTCTTGGCCGCCGACGTTCAAACACACTTGCGCTTGCGGCAACACTCCAGTCTCCGAATGTGCGCGCATGGACACCAAACGATAATGTTCGCTAATTTGTGCAGCCGAACCGATGCTCACTAACGCTTGCAAATCTTCGTCGTAAATTTCACGTTTGCGATCCGCCAAATCTTTGAAGCGCGTAAAGGCTTCGTTCAAAGCCTCGTCACCATCCGGGGCAATGCCGAGCTCTTGCAAGCGCGTGCGAAATGCGTTGCGCCCAGAAAGTTTGCCAAGGGTTAATTTGTTCGTGCTCCAACCCACGTCTTCGGCACGCATGATTTCATAGGTCTGGCGATGTTTAATTACCCCATCTTGATGAATGCCGGATTCATGCGCGAACGCATTCGCGCCAACCACGGCCTTGTTCGGCTGCACTGGATAACCGGTAATACTGGAAACCAATTTAGAGGTGGGCACGATCTGCGTGGTGTCGATGCGCGTATCGCAGGGGAACACATCGCGCCGCGTTTTCACCGCCATCACAATTTCTTCCAAGCTGGCATTACCCGCGCGCTCGCCCAAACCATTAATCGTGCATTCCACCTGGCGCGCCCCATTCATTACCGCCGCCAAAGAATTCGCCACCGCCAATCCCAAATCATTATGGCAATGCGTGGACCAAATGACTTTGTGTGAATTCGGCACGCGCGCGATCAACTGCTTCATGCGTTCGCCCCACAAAGCTGGGATGCTGTAACCCACGGTGTCCGGCACGTTCAACGTAGTCGCGCCTGCCTGAATCACGGCATCAAATACGCGCAAGAGAAAATCCATATCCGAACGCACTGCGTCCTCAGCTGAAAATTCCACATCATCGGTATATTCCAACGCAAGCTTGACTGCCTTCACCGCCGCCTCAACCACCTGGTCGGGCTGCATACGCAATTTCTTTTCCATATGAATCGGCGAGGTGGCAATAAAAGTGTGGATGCGACCAGACCTGGCAGGCTTGATTGCCTCACCCGCCGCGCGCACATCTTTTTCGCTGGCACGCGCCAAAGAACACACGGTCGAGTTTTCTATCGCCGATGCCACGCCGCTAATCGCATCCGCATCGCCCGGACTGGCAGCCGCAAAACCCGCTTCAATCACATCCACGCCGAGTTTTTCCAACTGCCGCGCAATGCGAATTTTTTCATCCTTGGTCATGGACGCACCCGGGCTTTGTTCGCCGTCGCGCAAGGTGGTATCAAATATAATTAATTTGTCAGACATGTTTCACTCCTATTTTTTATCTTCAATATTGCTGATTAATTTATAACAAACTCAATGTAAAAATTAACATAGCAAAAACCTAACCAGATTAAATTTTGGGTCTTAGGAAGCTAAAGCGGATTCAATCTCAATAATTTGAGTAGTTCAAGGTAAAGATTATCACGACGATGATTAAAACGATATTCAGTTTCTTTCAGATGCAAATAGAACGTATGTTTAGGTATGCCATTAAATTTGGCCAGCC
>CANJMS010000032.1 GCA_947475825.1 Nitrosomonadales bacterium | reverse complement strand
TCGCGCCAAAAAGGGTGAAAAATAGGATAGACGAATCAAGGTAGCGAATTCGTCTACCTATAACGAAAAAAATGTTCGATTTACAGCGTCCGTCCAAAAATGGTCATCGGTCAGTGCTGAAAATTCGGGTGTTTATGGATGAGAACTAACTACTAAAACAAAATTAGGTGGATTAAAAAAATGAAAATGAATATGAAATTGACATGCAAGAAATTACTCATGATAGTTACTGCTGCACTGGGGGGAATTGGGCTGGGCGGGGTTGGTCTTCCTATTGTTCATGCTGCAGATGAGCAGGATGTATCTAAAATTAAATGGTCAGCAAATGCTGGTTTAGGGTATGACGGCAACGCCTATCGCACGCACAGCGGAAGGTATATAGACCATTCCTTAGCACGGTTTCCAGCATTAAATGCAAATATTGTCCCTGTGATTCAATCCGGCTTTTTTGTGCCATTTGATTTGCGGGGAAAATATTTATCCGACAAGGGTATCGGTGCCAGCCTCTCTACCAACGTGAATGCGGACGGTCGCTTTTACTTGGAACCTGGCTTAACCAATGCCAACGAGCACAAGCTGATGGGTGGCATAGGAATTAATAATTTGCTGGCGCGTAAGGGGGGGCGTGAAGAAGTGATTTATGCAGGCGTAATTGTTGGCCGCGTGAAGAATTTTTTCTATGATCGCGATACAGGCAAGGCATGGATGGTCGGCCGTGCTGCTGATAAAGATATCTCCATGCGTGAAAGCTATAAGGTACTCGGTTTAGAAGGGCAATATGCAAATGAGATGGGTTACATCCGTTATGGTGCACAGGGCAGCTTAGAAGAACGCACGCATGATGATCCCGTGGTGAGTGACAATTTCAGCAACACCTACATTAGATTTGGCGGCCATGCAGAGGCTAAAGTTATTGCGGACAGCAGCTTGAAATTGACCTATCAGCATAGCTTCCGAGATTTTAAGGAACGCAACCCGCGCGACTTAAACGGCAGACGCCGCAATGCTAACGGCATCTTGCAATGGAATGACAACAGCTACCGAGCTTCGTTACGCAATAATTTGGGCTCAGATATAACTGTATATTTGGACTATAACTTAAGCACGCGCGTTGATAATTTTCAAGGCTATGATAATTTTACTGAACATAAATTCGGAATTCGACTGGACTACGCACCAGGAGACGTGTGGCGCACTCGTGTAGCCCTAGCTATGGCTGATGTGAATTATGATCATGCGCTGGCATTCAATACAATTTGTAATGTAACTTGCCCCAGCGAGATTGGGCAGCCACGCTTAACAGAAAGCCGCATCGATGCAAATATTAAAACCGAGTACGAGCTGAACAAAAAGCAATCCGTATGGGTGGCAGTAGATTATTCATCGGTTGATACCAACGATCTGCGCTACGACTACTCGTGTAACCAGTTCATGGTCGGAGGGAAATGGACGTTTTAATAAATCCGAGCAGTTTGCTATTACACTCCGCCACTCGATCATATGTCCGATGAGGGAATGAAAATAAACTTGCTGGCGATTTGTGATAAACCGTTAATAATTGGCTGGCGGTGCAATTTTAAAAACTTCATCAGGAGTGGTGATGCCCGCCGCAATTTTCATTGCGCCGCTTATGCGTAGCGCTTTCATGCCATCACGCTGTGCCTGCTCGCGCATTACGTCGAGATTATAATCGGTGGTGATGATTTTTCTAAGCGTGGGAGTCATGGTCAGCATTTCGTAAATGCCGACGCGCCCACGGTAGCCTGTGAGATGGCATTCCAAACACCCCACTGCGTACTGTACAACTTTTGGCTTGTTTGCCTTCCACGGCGCGACCAGCATGCTCCACGTGGCATCGTCAATTTCACCCGGCTCTTTGCAATGCGGACACAGTGTACGTATTAATCTTTGTGCCAATACGCCGAGCAATGTTGACTGAATCAAATACGGAGCCACGCCCAAATCCAGCAAGCGTGTCACCGCAGAGGGTGCGTCGTTGGTGTGCAAGGTAGACAGCACCAGATGTCCGGTCAGCGCGGATTGAATGGCCATCTCGGCAGTTTCAAGATCACGAATTTCGCCGATCATAATGATATCGGGATCCTGCCGCATCAACGTACGCACCCCCGTGGCAAAATCCAGACCGATGTTGCTCTGCACTTGCATTTGGTTAAACGATGGTTCGATCATTTCTATCGGATCTTCGATGGTACAAACATTAACTTCTGGTTTGGCCAACATTTTGAGTGTGGAATACAGTGTGGTGGTTTTGCCTGAACCTGTCGGCCCGGTGACCAGAATGATGCCGTTCGGCTTCTCGATCATCTGCCGCCAACGCGCCGCTTCTTCATCAGGAAAGCCGAGTTCAATAAAATCTTTGACTAGCACGTCCGGTTCAAAAATTCGCATGACTATCTTTTCCCCAAATGCAGTAGGCATAGTTGATAACCGTAATTCCACTTCACCGCGATCCGCCATTTTTGTTTTAATGCGGCCATCTTGCGGACGGCGTTTTTCAATCACATCCATGCGTCCCAATAATTTTATGCGGCTGGTGATAGCAACCATAATCGCCACTGGAATTTGATACACCTGATGCAGCACGCCATCAATACGAAAACGCACCGCGCCCATTTCGCGACGCGGTTCCAAGTGAATATCGCTGGCTCCCTGTTCAAAAGCATATTGCAATAACCAATCAAAAATGCTGACGATGTGCGACTCATTGGCATCCAATTTACCGCTCTTGCCCAGCTCGACCAGATGCTCAAAATTACCGATCTTAGAAACGTCGCCAGTTTTAGTTTCGACAGCACGGCTCACCGATTTCGCCAGATTGTAAAATTCTGTCAGGTAACGATTGATGTCCAGCGAATTTGCCAGCACCAGTTTTATCTCGCGCCTGAGCATTTGTGCCAGATCAATCGCCCAGCGCGTTTGATAAGGCTCGCTGGTGGCGATCCATATCTCATTGCTGCTCACTGACACGGGCAAAATTTTGAAACGCTTGGCATACTCGTTAGACATGACCGTGGCGACTGCGCTGAAATCAATTTTCAGCGGATCAATATGAAAATACGGCAAGCCTACTTTGCCCGCGAACCACTCCGTCAATGATTCCAACGACAACGTCTTCTGGTTGCCCACAAGGTTGCGCCATTTCTGCTCGCCGATAATCACCAGCGGGTGCTGCTCCGCGCGAATATTGCGGCGCGCGGCGATCAACTTGTCGGCCTCTTCTGCTGCGACCATTCCATCCGCCACAAGCAGCACCATAACCTCTGCCAATGTCAGTTTGTGGTCTGGCACAGGTTGGTTTTTAGACTTGTTTTCAGGCTTGCTGAGTGAATTTTTCTGTGGCGTGATGGTGGACATTTTCGATACCTCTAACAATCTGTGGCGTAATATAACCCATATAATGTGCTCATGGCATTGTCATAAAAACCTTGCCTTTTAACATTCCACGCCAGATATGCGATTGTTTTTAGAGTACGTGCGCGCAGGAATGGCTCTAGCCTCTAAAATTATGGGCACCTCTAAGGACTGGTCAAAAATAACACCCTGTAAAATCTCAATCCGGTTTTATAATTTAGCAGGTAAAATTGCATCGCATGATTGTACCCATCCACTCTCTTCCGCTCTCTTCCCCCGAACCATTTAGCGCGTTGCAGGCACGGCGGACCGCGCGCATAGCATTACTCCTGCCGCTGGAATACCCTGCTGATTTGCCTGTCGTGCTGCGGCGCGAAGAGTTAGCAAAAGCGATTATTCAACATCAAATTGTAATTGTATGTGGCGAGACTGGCTCTGGCAAAACCACGCAGCTTCCAAAAATTTGTCTGGAGTTGGGGCGCGGTGTGCAAGGCATGATCGCGCATACCCAGCCCCGTCGGGTGGCAGCGCGTTTGGTCGCGGCACGCATTGCACAGGAATTGAAAACTGAGCTAGGAGGCGTGGTCGGATATAAGGTGCGCTTTACTGATCGCGTGTCTGCTGAAACCTGTATCAAATTAATGACCGATGGTATTTTGCTGGCGGAAATTCAAAGTGATCCGCTGTTAAAAAAATACGATACGATTATTATCGACGAGGCGCATGAACGTTCGCTAAACATCGATTTTTTGCTGGGCTATTTTAAGCAATTATTACTGCGTCGCGCCGATCTTAAATTAATTATCACCTCGGCCACGTTGGATGCCGAGCGTTTCGCACAGCACTTTGCAAATGAGCACACCCCGCCGCCGCCAATTATTCAAGTAACCGGGCGCAGCTATCCAGTAGAAGTGCGCTATCGGCCTCTCCATCCTAAAACTGAAATCTCGCAACAAAATATCAGCAAGTATTCAGCCAACAAATTGGACGAAGGATTGACGCTGCCTGATGCAATCTGTGCGACATTAAATGAATTAAGTGTTGGCGGATTGCGCGGTGATGTGTTGGTATTTTTACCAGGTGAGCGCGAGATCCGCGAGACAGCCGAAGCACTACGCAAAATGCCGCACGGCAAGCATGGCACGCTGGAAATTCTGCCGTTGTTTTCGCGCCTGTCGGTGGCCGAGCAGGATCGAATTTTCAAGCCCTCATTCGGTGTGCGTCGTGTGGTGCTGGCGACTAATGTGGCAGAAACTTCGCTCACCGTGCCAGGCATCGCTTATGTAATTGACAGTGGATTAGCGCGCGTTAACCGCTACAGCATCCGGCAAAAAGTCGAACAATTGCGCGTCGAAAAAATCTCCCGCGCAGCAGCGAATCAGCGAGCAGGGCGTTGCGGTCGGGTGATGAGCGGCATCTGCGTGCGTTTATATGATGAGGCTGATTTTTTGATGCGTGCGGAATACACCGACGCTGAAATTTTTCGCGTGTCATTAGCCACGGTTATTTTACGTATGAGCGCGCTCAATTTAGGCAGCGTAGATAAATTCCCGTTTATCGAAGCACCCAGTGCGCGCTCGATTGCCGACGGCTATCAATTATTGACCGAATTAGGGGCGATCAAAGAGCAGCATTCGGTCGCGCTTAATGCGCACGAGGATTGCCAAACACATCAACTCACTGCGCTAGGGTATGAATTAGCGAAATTGCCGCTGGATCCAAAAATTGCGCGCCTGCTGCTGGCGGGTCGGCAATTTAATTGCTTGCAGGAAATTCTGATTATCGCCAGCGCGCTGTCGCTACAAGATCCGCGCGACCGCCCCACAGAACGTCGCGAAGCAGCGGATGCAGCACATCAGCGATTTAATGATGAGCATTCGGATTTTTTATCCTACATAAAATTATGGGCGTGGTTTCAGGAAGCGATCAAACATAAAAAAAGTAATCGTTTGTGGACGCAAGAATGTCATGCAAATTTTTTATCCGCACTGCGTTTGCGTGAATGGCACGATTTGTATCAGCAACTACACGCGCAAATGGTGGAAATGGGTTTGCGTGTAAATGAAGTGCCTGCCGCGTATGTGGAGATACACAAGGCTTTGTTGTGCGGGTTGCTGGGCAATATCGGTTGCAAGGGAGTGGATCGTGAGGCGTATTATTTGGGTGCGCGCGAGATTAAATTTCACATTGTGGCCAACTCTGTGCTATCCAAAAAGGGCGGCAAGTGGGTGGTGGCCGCCGAGTTAGTGGAGACGACCAAGTTGTATGCACGCTGTGTGGCGCGCATCGAGCCGGAGTGGCTGGAGGAAGTCGGCGCGCATTTAATCAAGCGGCATTATTTCGATCCGCACTGGGAGAAAAAAGCAGCGCAGGTGGTAGCGTTTGAGCGCAGCACCTTATATGGTTTGCTCGTCCATCCCAAAAAGCGCGTGCATTACGGGCCGATGAATGCGTCGGAGTCGCGCGCTATATTTATTCGACAGGCGCTGGTGGCCGGTGAATTTCATACCACCGCTGCATTTTTTGCTCACAACCAAAAGCTCATCCATGACATCGAAGCACTGGAACACAAAGCGCGTCGCCCGGATGTGCTGGTCGATGAAGAGTTAATTTTTGCATTTTATGACAGCCGCATTCCCGCGCAATTTTCTGGTCATCCTATACACAATGGCGCAACTTTTGAGGCATGGCGCAAAGAGGCGGAACGTGCCGATCCGCGTTTGTTGTTTTTACAGCGCGATGATTTAATGCGGCATGAAGCGGCGGGCATCACCACCGATCAATTCCCGTCGCAAATACGAATGAACCATGTCAGTTTTTCGCTGGCCTATAATTTCGCGCCCGGCAAAAGTGATGATGGCGTGACCTTGAGCGTACCGCTGGCATTGTTGAATCAAGTGTCTGCACCGTACTGCGAATATTTAGTGCCGGGCTTATTGGTAGAAAAAGTCACGCAGTTGGTGAAAACCTTGCCGCAAAAATTGCGTCGCCATCTCGTGCCCGTGCCTGAATTTGCCGCGCAATTTTGTCGTGCAGTCGCGCCATCCGACACCCCGTTGCTGCAAGCATTAACCAAATATATACGCAGCCTGAATCAACTCGATGTGCCCCCCGATGCGTTTCGCATGGAACAATTGCCAGTCCATTTGCTGATGAATTTTTATGTGATGGATGAACATGGGCGGCAACTCGGTATATCGCGTACCCTTTTGCAATTGCGCGAGCAGCTAACACCCAAACTGGCTCCATTGCTGGTGAATGAAGCATCTGCGGCGGCAACAACACACTTTACCAGCTGGAGCTTTTCGGAGTTTCAGGAAACATCGCAGCTCCAACGTGCCGGGCAAACAGTCATCGTGTTTAATGCGCTAGTTGATAGAGGGATGGGGGGTGATAATGGCACAGGGGTATCGCTGTGTGTGTTTGATACACAGGCAGAGGCCAAGGCTGCACACCGCGTTGGTTTGCGTCGCCTGTTCATGTTAGCCTTGAAGGAGCAGGTTAAATATCTGGAGAAAAATATCCCCGGCGCTTTGGTAATGAAATTTATTTCATTGGGTAGCCAACAGGATTTGCAAAATCAAATTTTGTCCGTCACATTCGATCGCTGTTGTTTGAGCGAGCCGTGGCCGCGTAATGAAGCTGAATTTGGTGCACGTTGCACGGTGGCCAAAAATCGCTTAAATTTAGTCGCGCAGGAAATTACCCGCCTGGTGGATGCCATTCTAAGTGAGTATCAGCAGGTGCAAAAAAATCTGGCCGCTGCCAAAATTCACACTCAGGTCGTACAAGATATACGTGAGCAATGTGCCTGGTTGCTGCGTAAGGAATTTATTGCGCACACAGCTTACGAGCATTTGCAGCACATGCCGCGTTATCTGAAAGCGATTAATGTGCGCCTGGATAAATTACGTGTAGACTCGGTACGTGATGCCAAGCAATTTTCACAAATGCAGATTTTGTTGCAAACGTGGCAGCGCAAGGCAGCTGCGCAAAAAATCAGCGGCGATGAACGCTGGGAAGATTTTGGCTGGCTGCTTCAGGAATTAAGGGTATCGCTCTTCGCGCAGGAACTAAAAACTGCCATTATCATTTCCGTAAAAAGGCTGGAAAAACTGTGGCTGACTTATTAGAACGAAAGATTCGGTCAGGTATAATTCAAGCCGACGGTTTTCTTTTCGCTATACTTTTCGATGAGGGTTGATATGCCAGATATGAGTTCAGATAAACAGCACAAACAGGAAGCTAACATGTTGCGTAAGGAGCTGGAAATGCTGATCAGTGAGCGCACCAGTCTGCTCAGAGTGGCTGGTGCAGCGGCTGTATTTGTAGCCAACATGGACAGCGAGGATTTGCCAGTGAAAGCTATTGAGGCGGCCGATTTGCTTTCGACCAGTGTGAATGATTTATCTGAAGAATCTTTAAAAGATGCACTGGAAACGGTACATGCCGAAGTGGTACGAGATAATGCATAAAATTCTACTGACCAAGGTATAAGTCACCAAACGAGGCCAGCAGTGATAACCGTACCGCAAAAATTGGGCTTGATTCTAACTGGAGGCGGCTCTCGTGCTGCTTATCAGGTCGGCGTATTAAAGGCCATGGCCGAATTTTTACCGCGCCACGCGAAAAACCCGTTCCCTGTAATATGTGGCACCTCGGCAGGCTCATTGAATGCGATGACCTTGGCTGTAAATGCTAACAGCTTCCGCAACGGCGTGCAGTACCTCATAAGCATCTGGCGCAACTCGCACACCAATCAAGTTTATCGAGCGGATTGGTATGGCGTGTTTAAAAATACAGTGTTGTGGTTGGCTGGGATTATTTTCAGCAGTATCGGCCGTAACAGGCTCAGCCACATTTCATTGCTGGATAATTCACCCTTGGCCAAATTGCTGCGCGATAGCCTACCCGTGGGCAAGCTGCAAGAGCATATCGCTAGCGGGTTAATACATGCCTTGAGCGTCACCGTTTCCGGCTACGCTTCAGGGCATTCGGTGACGTTCTATCAAGGGGTGAAGAGTATACGTCCTTGGGTGCGCGCTCGGCGTGTCGGTATTCCAACCCGCATCGATACCAGGCATTTATTAGCCTCGTCGGCAATCCCATTTGTATTTCCTGCTGTACGCATTAACCGCGAATATTTCGGTGATGGCTCCATGCGGCAAATCGCGCCAGTTAGTGATGCACTGCATTTAGGAGCAACCCGCATATTGATTATAGGGGTCGGTCAATGCAAGGATACGAATACTAACCGTTCGATTACGGTGAGCTATCCCTCGATAGCGCAAATTGCTGGCCATGTGATGAACAGCGTTTTCCTTGATAGTCTGGAGGTGGACATCGAACGCTTGCACCGCATCAATCGCTCCGTTATCCATTTATCTGAGGAAGCGAAAAATGCATCCGGCCTGCATCATGTTGACGCGCTGGTGATCGAACCGAGTCAGTCTATTGATAAAATTGCTGAACGCTTTGCCAAAAACCTGCCACGGTCAATCCGCTTTTTGCTGCGCTTCATCGGTGGGATGCGGGAAACCGGCGCGAACTTGGTCAGTTATTTATTATTTGAACAAAATTTCTGCAACGCGATGATCGAGCTTGGGTATCAGGATGCGCTCAGCCGCAAAGATGAAATTCTGGCTTTTATCCAACACACCGAAAAATCCACCGTACCTGCCAAGTCAGCAGGCAAGCACTTTGTCTAAATGAACTATCAAGTTAGTTCACACAGCAGCGCAAGCCCCCTTACGTTTACTGTGTTGCGCCTGCTGGTGGATGGCAAATTTCATTCCGGCGAAATATTGGCACAACAATTAGGAATGTCGCGCGCCAGTGTGAACAATGCGTTGCGCGAGGTCGATAAACTGGGCTTGGTTTTATACAGTGTGCGCGGTAAAGGATATTGCTTGCCGAACCCGCCGCAATGGTTACGCGCTGACATCGTGCGGCACTGCTTGAAGCAACAAGCAGGTGAAAAAATTGCTTCCTCAATGCAAATTGAAATATTCGACAACATTCCATCGACTAATACACTCTTGCTGCAACGCGCCACGCAAGGTGCGCCCAGCGGCAGTGTAATCGCTGCAGAATGGCAAGATAGCGGGCGCGGAAGATTAGGGCGCAAGTGGCATTCAGGGCTAGGCAATGCGCTCACCTTTTCTTTGTTGTGGCGTTTTGAATGCGGTTTGTCGGGCTTGTCTGGATTGAGTTTAGCGATAGGGGTGGCACTTATTCGTGCCCTGCATAAATGTGGCGCTTATGAGGCGCAACTCAAATGGCCGAATGATATTTTAGCAAAATCAAATGATGGCTTATCAAAAAATGCCAAGCTAGGTGGAGTTTTGTTGGAGGCACAAGGTGACATGTTGGGACCCAGTGCAGTGGTGATCGGTATTGGTATAAACATTACTGCTCCGAAATTTTTTCTGGCGCAAATCGAGCAACCCGTTACTAGTTTGGTTGATTTAGTCGAGCGCGTACCGGAGCGCAACTTTCTGCTGGCAGCGTTATTGGCAGAATTGGAAGGGGTACTACAGCAATTTGCCACACAAGGCTTTGTCGCATTTCACAAGGAATGGGAAAGGTATCATGCCTTACAGGGACAAAAGGTTACGCTGTCTGTGCCCGATGGCAGTCAGGTGAAGGGTATTACGCGAGGCGTGACAGATAACGGTGCGCTAGTTTTGGAAACGGTGCGGGGTATGCAAATCATCAATGCCGGAGAAATAAATGCTGGCGAAATTAACACCTCAAAAAATAATATCAGGGAAACTAATGTGGGCACAATCAATTCCGCACCCGCAAGCAAGCATACAATAAAAATGAGCCCACGAATAAAGGTTAATGGCTCATGACCATGCTGTTGATTGACGCTGGCAATAGTCGCCTCAAATGGGCGCTGGCTAAGTTTCAAAATGGCTTGCAAGCGGGTGCATGGTCGAATCAAAATGTTCTCAACAACGAGCAGGTTACTCGCGAAATATTTGCAGGACTATCGCCGCCAGACCACGTAATCATATCCAATGTGGCTGGCGATAAAATGACGCAAATACTGCAAGATGCCTGTGCCGCATGGTCATGTAACATTAAATTTGTTATTGCCCAGCAGCAGCAATGCGGCGTGCTAAACACCTATCAGCGACCTGCCCAATTGGGCAGTGATCGTTGGGCGGCGCTGATCGCAGCGTGGCAGCAACAACGCGGGGCATGTTTGGTGATCAATTGCGGTACCGCGACCACGGTGGACACACTGCTTATTAATAGCAATTCTTCAGGGAGCGGAATCTTTTTGGGCGGATTAATTCTGCCAGGCGTGGAAATGATGCAGCGTAGCCTGACACAACGCACCGCACAACTAATTGAAGCGAGCGGCAGCCTGCACGATTTTCCACAAAATACCGCCGACGCAATATACAGCGGGGCGATGCGCGCCACGCTGGGGGCGATTCAACAACAATATGCCATGCTGGTGAAATATATTGATGCTCAGACAAACCATACGGATGGAATAGAAAACCATCCTAAACGCACAGATCAACATTCACTACCGCGCTGTTTGTTGAGCGGTGGCGCGGCGCACCTTATTCAACCTTATTTAGCTAGCCTAGAAACAGCACATGATCCAGATATGGTGTTGCGCGGTTTGCAAATTATCGGCCATGATTGGATAACATCATAGGGGGGCACCTCTAATAATTGATCCTATTTTTACTCGCACATAATTCAAGCACGAATTAATTTGTAGCGACTGCGCCCAGTCCAAAACACATGGAGCACCGTTAATAAACGTTTACCTACAGCCCAGTTTTTTTGATGTTGACACCCACGCGGGAAACTTACCAAGATAGGCGATCCTCTGGTTGGATTGAATGCCCAAATTGACTGAGAAGAAATATTTTGGGTGTGAAATATTTTGGGTGTTGCCCAATATCAAAAATTCGCTATACTACGCACCGCAGTAGCAGCAATTTTCGTGAAATCGGTGTACCGGATACGAATAAAATGCACAAAATACCCAACAATCTAGCTGTGCATGATTTTTTTGATTTAGGCAAAGGAGATAGCAATGAAAATAGCACCAGTTGAACGTACCCCAGAAGAAAATGCCATGATGGTCAAAGCATGGCAAGGCTCGGCGATTAGATGGATTATCGCCATTTCGATTGCATATGGCATATTGGCCTTCGGCACTTGGCTGATGCCCAACTAAATCCTTACCAAGCCAGCTTTTACTTGGCGAGGTAGGTAGACTTTAATTTAGTACACTTCCCCTTATAAAACTCGCTGAAATTTGAGGTGCTCCAACGTTGGTGCACCTCATTTTTTTGCCATTAATTTTTAATTCTGGCGAAATTTTCCTGCGCCGCGATGCATAATATGAATCAATTACAATGCGTAGCATCTGGCTCACTTTAACCAACTTGCGCTCTGTATGCGGACCGAATTTGATTTAATACAACGCCACTTCACTCGCAGCACGCCAGATGCAGTGTTAGGCGTGGGTGATGATGCAGCTTTGGTGCGTGTGAATGAGCACATGGAGCTGGCCATATCCACCGATATGCTGGTTAGCGGAACGCATTTTCTGGCTGATGCTGATCCGTTTTTGTTGGGACATAAAGCGTTAGCAGTTAATCTTTCGGATATGGCAGCGATGGGCGCACAGCCGCGCTGGGTCGTTCTCGCATTGTCACTGCCCGAAGCAAATGAAGTGTGGCTGGAAAAATTTAGCGCCGGGTTTTTTGCACTGGCTAATGAGCATCACGTCAGTTTGATAGGGGGAGATACCACGCGCGGACCGCTCAATATTTGCGTGACCATCATGGGGGAAATTCCGCATGGCAAGGCCTTGCGGCGATCCAACGCAAAAGCCGGGGACGACATTTGGGTATCGGGTAAGCTGGGCGATGCAGCCTTGGCTTTTGCGCATTTGCAGGAACGAGTACAGTTAACGGCTGAGGAATTTTCGACCTGCGTGCCGTCACTGCATCAGCCCACGCCAAGAGTCGCTCTAGGACTCGCGTTGCGTGATATAGCACACAGTACCATCGATATTTCGGATGGCTTGTTGGCTGACTTAGGACATGTCTTGAAAGCTTCGTGTGTGGGCGCAGAAATTTTTTTTTCGGCTCTCCCGATTTCATCAGCCATGCAATCGATGCCCGATAAAAAATTAATTCAACAATTTATTTTAGCCGGGGGAGATGATTATGAATTATGTTTTACTGCGCCAAAAACACAGCGTGCCAAGATCGAAAAATTGTCGCTCTGTATGAGTCTCCCCCTGACCCCCATCGGCCACGTTACCATAGCTTCCGGCTGCATAGTCCATGCGCAAAATGGGCAGCCCATACATTTGGAGAAATCGGGTTATGACCACTTCCGCTGATCTGCCCACTTCAGAGTTGCGCGTCCAGCCCACCTGGCGATTTATTTTGAGCCATCCCGCATATTTTGTCGCATTTGGCTTTGGCAGCGGGCTTTTTCCGCGCTCGCCAGGCACGGCTGGCACACTGGTCGCGTTTCCTATTTATTGGCTGCTCGCGCCGTTGGTGACCGATGGTCAATTTATTTTAATTTTGATGTTGGCTTTTGCTGCTGGCATTTGGATCTGCGGCAAGACTGGTACTGCTCTCGGTGACAGCGACTATGGCGGCATTGTGTGGGATGAAATTGTGGCATTTTTACTGGTGCTGATTTTCACCCCCGCCGGATTTTTTTGGCAGCTACTGGCATTTTCCCTATTTCGTTTTTTTGACATTGTGAAACCGCCACCCATCCGCTATTTTGATAGCACTTGGCATGGCGGACTCGGAGTGATGTTCGATGACTTATTAGCCGCAGGTTACACATTGCTGTGCCTAGCCTTGGTAAAGAGTGTCATACCGTGAATAAATTACTTTGTGCTCTGCTGCTCTATTCCGTAAGCGCGCTGGCATCCGGTGAAGAATATTCTGGTCGCGTGATCAATGTGCTGGATGGCGACACCGTGCTGGTATCACGTGATGATCACCCGCAAGCGCCAATTAAAATTCGACTGGTCAATATAGATGCGCCGGAAAAAGATCAGGAATATGGCATGGCATCCCGACAATCCTTGCTGGATATGGTGCTGAACAAACCAGTACAGGTGGTGACTCAGGCAGTCGATGATTATGGGCGCGTCATTGCAACACTGCGTGTACGTGATTTAAATGTGAATCATGCCCAAGTGCAGCGCGGATGGGCTTGGGAAAATTCACGTTTTCATAGCAACAAAGTGTTAGTGGCGATGCAGCAAGAAGCACAGCAAAATCGTCGCGGACTGTGGGCTAGCGTGAATCCCATCGCACCAAATTTGTGGCGCAAAGATCATCTCTCAAAACTGCCTGCAGCAACACCCGAGCAGGTCGTAAACAATGCAGCCTGCGCCAAAAAAAGCTGCGCCCGCATGAATTCTTGCGCTGAGGCGCGTGAATATTTAGCGCGTTGCAAATCACATGCTTTGGATGGTGATGGGGATGGTAAGCCGTGCGAAATTTTATGTGCGACTGAGAAAAAACCGCAGCATTAGTTGAGCGTATCCGGTATTAGAAATGCTCGCGGTAACACCCCAGCGCATCACATCGTAATGCATTGCCCGTCGCGTTCCAATCACCCAAAACCCAACGTTCACATTGATGTCCATCCACAATAAGGGCATGCAGATTTAAGCGATGCGTGTGACCATGTATCAGGCGTGGATAGTGGTACTTACGCAACATCTCGGCCACTGCATCCACATTCACATCCATAATTTCACTGCTCTTGGATTTTTTCTCGTTTTCACTGCGCGCGCGTAGCTGCGTGATGAATGCTTTACGTTGCATTAATGGCTGAGATAAAAATTGTTGTTGCCAGGCTGCGTTATGAACCTGCTTGCGATAAGTTTGGTAGTCCACATCATCTGTGCAAAGCAAATCACCATGTGTGAGCAAAGTAGGCGTGCCATATAAATCTAGTAATGTTGGATCAGCCAGCAAGCTTGCGCCACAGGCTGAAGCCAGTTTTTGCCGCATCAGCAGATCGCGATTGCCGTGCATGATGAACACCGCCGTGCCTAATTCGGAAAGTTCCTGTAAAGCGTGTGCGATTTGTTGATGCAACGGGTCGTCGAGATCATCATCACCCGCCCAGTATTCAAACAAATCTCCGAGAATATAAAGTGCCTCGGCTTTGGGTGCCTGCTGCTGCACATATTTTAAAAAGACCTGCGTTGTGAGTGGCTGCTCTACGCACAGGTGCAGGTCTGAAATAAAGAGGCTGTGCGGCATAGTTTAAGACAAGATTACTCTGTCACCACTTCCGCTTTAGAAATGATCACATCTTCTACGGGCACATCATTATGACCAGCGCGGTTACCCGTAGCCAGATTATTGATGCGTACAACCACTTCTTCACCTGCAATGACTTTCCCAAAAACACAATAGCCAAAACCATTTGCAGTAGGCGCAGTGTGGTCGAGGAAGCTGTTATTTTTCGTGTTAATAAAAAACTGTGCTGTAGCTGAATGAGGGTCAGACGTACGTGCCATCGCGATAGTGAGATAATCATTTTTCAAGCCATTCGCTGCCTCATTGATGATCGGTGCCTTAACTGCCTTCTGTTTCATGCCTGACTCAAAACCGCCGCCTTGCACCATAAATTTATCAATCACACGATGAAAAATAGTGTTGGTGTAAAACCCGCTGTTAACGTAATCAAGAAAATTTTTGACCGTGATCGGTGCTTTTTCTGGATATAGCTCAAGCGTAATAATACCGTGATTAGTGTGCAGCTTGACCATAGTGTGTTTTCCTTTTATGTCTGGTGGTTGAGAAGGTGAAGCTAGTGCATTCAAGCTGAACAAGCATCCTGCAAGTAATGTTAAAAAAAGTGTATGCAATTTCATTATCAATCCTTCAGATAGGTGACTACAAAAAAGTGCTCCTGGAGCGGTCTGGATTCTATCAAATATACTCTCGCGTTTCACTGCATATCTAGTCGATGACCTGGGTCGAGCATCTGGGTCGGGCTTCCGGGCGATATATTCGGCTTTACTATTTTCCATCTGCGTGGCTGTGATGAATTTCAGGTAAAATTCCGCATCATTTATAGCATCGAATTACACTTTGGCATTAATTATTCAATGAGAAGTAAACCAACTACGTCTGCCCCGCATTTTATCCGCAATATTATTGAAATCGCTCTTGCCAGCGGCAAGCATCAAAGTATTATCACGCGCTTCCCGCCCGAGCCGAACGGATATTTGCATATTGGACACGCCAAATCCATTTGCCTGAATTTTGGCTTGGCGCAGGATTTTAACGGTACCTGCAACCTGCGTTTTGACGATACCAATCCAGAAAAAGAAAGCGAAGAGTACGCACAATCCATACAGGATGATGTGCGTTGGCTGGGTTTTCAGTGGCATGGGGAAGTACGCTGGGCTTCCGATTATTTTGAACAACTCTATAACTATGCGTGCGACCTAATTCAATCAGGCAAGGCTTACGTCGAAGATTTAACCGCCGATGAAATACGCGAGTATCGCGGCACACTCACTCAGCCCGGGAAAAACAGTCCCTATCGAGATCGCCCCATCACTGAAAATCTGGATCTATTTCAGCGTATGCGTGCGGGTGAATTTGCCGATGGGTCACGGGTATTGCGTGCAAAAATTGATATGTCCTCCGGCAATATCAACCTACGTGATCCAGTCATTTATCGCATTCGTCGAGCGCACCATCTTCGCACCGGAGATCAATGGTGCATTTACCCGATGTATGATTACACGCACTGCATTTCTGACGCGCTGGAAAATATCACGCACTCGCTGTGCACCCTAGAGTTTGAAGATCACCGCCCTTTATATGATTGGGTACTTCAACAATTAAATGTTCCGTGTCACCCGCAGCAAATTGAATTTTCTCGCTTGGAATTACGTTACACCCTTACCAGCAAGCGCAAGCTGTTGCAACTTGTTACTGACCAGCGCGTTTCCGGCTGGGATGATCCACGTATGCCGACCATCATCGGTATGCGACGACGCGGCTATACACCCCAAGGCATCAGAGAATTTGCACGTCGAATCGGCATTTCAAAAAGCGAGAATATCGTCGATCTTGATGTGCTGGAAGGCTGTGTACGCGAAGATTTGGAAGCGCGTGCACCGCGCATCATGGCGGTGGTACAACCACTCAAGGTACTCATTACCAATTTTGATCAGGCGCAGGCCACCTCACGCAACGCAGATTTTCATCCGCAGCATCCCGAGCTTGGCAACCGTCTTGTCCATTTTGATAATGAAATTTTGATCGAGGCAGATGATTTCTCCGAGACCCCCCCGGCAGGCTGGCAGCGGCTGACGGTGGGTGGAGAAGTGCGTTTACGTTATAGCTACGTCATGCGCTGTGATGTAGTCATCAAAAATGTACACGGTGAAATTATTGAATTGCATTGCTCGATTGATGCCAACACCTTGGGAAAAAATCCCGTGGACAGAAAAGTTAAAGGCGTAATTCACTGGCTGTCAGCACGACATGTGCTACCTGCAGAAATACGTCTGTATGATCGTTTATTTAACGTGCCTGTGCCGGATGCCGATAAAACCCGAGATTTTGGCGAATTTATAAACCCGCATTCGCTCACCGTAATGCAGGGCTGGGTTGAAGCGGCAGCGAGCGAGGCAGTGCCCGAATCGCATTACCAATTTGAGCGCCTCGGATATTTTTGTGCCGACCGTTACGATCATCAAGCAAAAAATAAATTAGTGTTCAACCGCACCGTCACCTTAAAAGATTCCTGGGCAAAAGAGCAGGCTGCCTTGCCCCACATCCCACAAGGGGACAATGAGGGGACAATGTGACACTGAAAATTTACAACACGCTTACGCGCAGCAAACAGGAATTTATCCCTATCACACCCGGCAAGGTTCGCATGTACGTGTGCGGCATGACCGTGTATGACTATTGCCATCTCGGCCACGCACGCGTGATGGTGGTGTTTGATATGGTCTATCGCTGGCTGCGGGCAAGCGGCTTGGAGGTAATGTACGTGCGCAACATCACCGACATTGATGACAAAATCATCAATCGCGCCGCTGAAAATAATGAATCGATCCACGCCCTCACTCAGCGATTTATTGATGCCATGCATCAGGACGAACGTGCGCTGGGTGTGCTGGAACCCAGTGCCGAGCCGCGTGCCACGCAATATGTTCCGCAGATGTTGGCGATGATTTCGCAACTCGAAGCAAACGGTTTAGCGTATCTCGCCGACGATGGTGATGTAAATTTTGCCGTGCGAAAATTTGCCGGCTACGGAAAGCTCTCCGGCAAATCATTACAGGATTTACGCGCAGGCGAACGGGTCGAGGTAAATGACGGCAAGCATGACCCATTAGATTTTGTACTGTGGAAACACGCCAAGGACGACGAGCCCAGCGAAGTGAAATGGGCCTCTCCGTGGGGGCTAGGCCGCCCTGGCTGGCATATAGAGTGCTCGGCTATGGGTTCGGAAATTTTAGGCAACCATTTTGACATTCATGGCGGCGGCGCGGATTTGCAATTCCCACATCATGAAAATGAAATTGCGCAGTCTGAAGGCGCGCATCTGCATGATGAAAGTGGGCACCAGTTTGTGAACGTATGGATGCACAATGGCTTTGTGCGGGTGGACGATGAAAAAATGTCCAAGTCGCTCGGTAATTTTTTTACCATACGTGAAGTGCTGGATAAGTATAAACCGGAAGTGGTGCGATTTTTTATTCTACGCGCCCATTATCGCAGCCAGCTTAATTATTCGGATGCCCATTTGAATGATGCGAAGAGCTCGTTAACAAGGTTGTATACGGCATTGAATCTTGCTCCCTCACCCCCAGCGGAAGAGGGAGCAAGAGAGGGGGACACAAGCATTATTGATTGGAGCACCCCCCACGCACAACGCTTCAAGGCTGCAATGGATGACGATTTCAACACTCCCGAAGCGGTAGCAGTGTTGTTTGATTTGGCAAATGAAGTAAATCGTACGCAATCTGCAAAAGCAGCAGCGCAACTAAAATTGTTGGGGGGAGTGCTCGGCTTGCTGCAACGCGACCCGACAAAGTATTTGCAGGGTCACAACACTATTGTTTCACCCGCAGCAGGCCACATTCAAATTACAGGATATGCCCCGACAATTATTATTAGCCCAAGCTTACAGAAGATTGATGAGATGATCGCAGCTCGCACTGCCGCCAAGCAAGCAAAAAATTACGCCGAAGCAGATCGTATCCGTAAAGAATTATTAGCCGAGGGTATTGTGCTGGAAGACAGTGCGACAGGTACTACCTGGCGACGTTCTTAGTTTTTCAGATTGATACGCTGGCTAAACTCAGCATGCTGTCTAACCGCTATGCTTCAGGCAAGCATTGCGGATTCCAAACCATTTCCCACAAGCGTTGATCGGGGTCTTGAAAATAGCCCGCATAGCCGCTAAAAAATGGCTTAACGCGGCAACGTCGAACTCCCCATCAAATATTCATCCACTTCACGCGCCGCTTGGCGGCCTTCACGAATCGCCCACACGACCAGCGATTGACCACGGCGCATATCGCCCGCAGCAAATACCCGCTCGGAGGTGGTTTTGTAGCAATGCTCGCCATCGGTCGTGGCACGGGCGTTGCCGCGTGCATCTTTTTCCACACCAAAGGCATCCAACACTTTTTGTATGGGGCTGACAAAGCCCATCGCGAGTAACACAAGGTCGGCTTTCATTTCAAATTCACTGCCCGCGACTTCCTGCATCCGGCCGTCTTTCCATTCCACGCGCACCGCTTTGAGTCTGGTCACTTTACCGTTTTCGCCGATCAATTCCTTAGTTGCAACCGCCCAATCACGGTTACAGCCTTCATCGTGCGAGCTGGAGGTGCGCAGCTTCATCGGCCAGTACGGCCAAACCAGCGGCGTGTTTTCTTTCTCCGGGGCGCGTGGCATCACTTCAAATTGTGTGACCGATGCCGCGCCATGACGGTTGGACGTGCCCACGCAATCCGAGCCGGTATCGCCACCGCCGATCACCACCACATGTTTGCCAGTGGCCTTGATTTGCCCAGCCACTTTGTCGCCCGCCACCACTTTATTTTGTTGCGGCAAAAAATCCATGGCGAAATGCACGCCTTGCAAATTACGTCCTGGCACGGGCAGATCACGCGGCTGCTCTGCGCCGCCTGTCAGCACCACGGCATCAAATTCGTCTTTAATTTTTTGCGCGGACACCTTCACGCCTATGTATTGGTTGACGCGAAACTCTACGCCCTCGGCACGCATTTGTTTCATGCGTCGATCAATGTGCGATTTTTCCATTTTGAAATCGGGGATGCCGTAGCGCAATAAGCCGCCGATGCGATCATTTTTTTCAAACACCACCACGCTATGTCCTACCCGTGCCAACTGTTGCGCGCAGGCCAATCCGGCCGGACCCGAACCGATAATAGCAATCTTGCGCCCCGTTTTAACAGCGGCAATCTGCGGCACAACCCAACCTTCTTCCCAGCCTTTATCGATGATGGCGTGCTCAATGGATTTAATGCCCACGGCCTCTTCGTTGATGGTTAAGGTACAAGCCGCTTCACATGGCGCGGGGCAAATGCGCCCGGTAAATTCCGGGAAATTATTAGTAGAGTGCAATACATCCAACGCCTTTTTCCAATGGCCGCGATAAACCAAATCATTCCAATCGGGAATAACATTGTTGACCGGGCAGCCCGTGGTGCAGAATGGAATGCCACAATCCATGCAACGTGCGCCTTGCAAGGTCGATTCTTGATCAGTCAAGCGCGGAATAAATTCCTTATAATTTTTTACACGTTCTGCCACGGGCAAGCTGTGTTCAGCCAAACGGTTAAACTCCATGAATCCAGTAATCTTGCCCATTTACGCGGCCTCCCCTTGCAGGTTCAATTTTTCCCTGGCTTGTTTTGCTGCGATTTCCTGTAAAGCACGACGATATTCGGTCGGCAATACTTTGATGAATTTTGGTAAATAACGCGACCAATTTTCCAAAATATCGCGCGCACGATGACTGCCTGTGTAGCGCCAATGTTTTTCTATCATGTCACGCAAGGCCAGTTCATCCGCCTTACCCAGATAATTAAAATGCACGCGGCCATGCGCTTCCACTTCGCCTGTTTCACTGGCGGCACACTCCTCCGGCACGGGCTCTAATTGCACCATCGCCATATTGCAGCACTGCTCAAACCCGCCATGCTCATCCAACACATAGGCCACACCACCGGACATACCTGCCGCAAAGTTACGGCCAGTCGGCCCCAGCACGGCGACAATACCGCCAGTCATATATTCACAACCATGGTCACCTACTCCCTCGACGACCGCAATGGCGCCAGAATTCCGCACTGCAAAACGCTCGCCTGCCACACCACGAAAATAACATTCCCCGCTGGTTGCGCCATACATAACGGTGTTGCCCACAATAATATTTTCTTCCGCCACAATCTTACATTCATCCGGCGGCAACACGGCAATGCGCCCGCCACATAGCCCTTTGCCCACGTAGTCATTGCCCTCTCCCGATAATTTCAGGGTGATACCACGCGCTAAAAACGCGCCAAAACTTTGTCCCGCCGTGCCCGTAAAATTGATGGTGATGGTGTCGTCTGGCAAGCCCGCATGACCGTGCAGTTTGACTAACTCATGCGACAGCATCGCCCCCACCACGCGGTTGGTGTTATTTATGGCGGTGTTAATTACGACAGGCTGTTTTTTATGCAATGCATCTTTTGACTGCGCGATTAAATAATGATCCAGCGCGCCTTCCAAGCCATGATCCTGCGTCTCAGCCTGACGACGTGCGACGGTGGCTGGCACATTCGGCTGATGGAAAATTTTAGAGAAATTCAAGCCCTGCGCTTTCCAATGTTCAACACCTTGCCGTGCGTCTAACAAATCGCTACGCCCGATCAAGTCATCAAATTTTCGTATGCCGATTTGCGCCATTAATTCGCGCACTTCTTCAGCCACGAAGAAGAAATAATTCACCACGTGCTCAGGCTGACCCGTAAATTTTTTACGCAATTTTGGATCTTGTGTGGCAACCCCTACCGGGCACGTGTTGAGATGACATTTACGCATCATGATGCAACCCTCCACCACCAGCGGGGCGGTAGCGAATCCAAACTCATCCGCACCCAACAGCGCGCCGATCAACACATCGCGTCCAGTTTTGAGTTGCCCATCGACCTGCAAGGCTATGCGCCCACGCAGCCTGTTCAGCACCAATGTTTGCTGCGCCTCGGCCAAGCCCAATTCCCACGGCGTGCCTGCGTGCATCACCGAGGACAACGGTGATGCACCCGTGCCGCCATCATGTCCCGACACAGTAATATGATCGGCCTTGGCCTTGGCCACGCCCGCCGCAACTGTGCCCACGCCCACTTCGGAAACCAGCTTCACTGAAATAGAAGCTTTAGGATTGGCATTTTTCAGATCGTGTATCAGTTGCGCTAAATCTTCAATAGAATAAATATCGTGATGCGGCGGCGGAGAAATCAGCCCTACGCCCGGCACCGACAAACGCAGTTGCGCGATGTATTCCGACACTTTGTGACCCGGTAATTGACCGCCTTCACCCGGCTTTGCGCCTTGCGCCATTTTGATTTGAATCTGATCGGCACTGCTCAAATATTCTGCGGTCACACCAAAGCGGCCTGCCGCCACCTGCTTTATTTTTGAACGCAGTGAATCCCCTTCTTTGAAAACCAAATCGCGCTCGATGCGACCCTTGCCGATTATTTCAGACAGCGTGTCGCCTGCTTTTAATTTGCGATAACGCATCGGGTCTTCGCCACCCTCGCCAGTGTTGGATTTTCCGCCGATACGGTTCATCGCAATGGCCAGCGTGGTATGTGCCTCGGTGGAAATAGAACCTAATGACATTGCGCCTGTAACAAAACGTTTAACAATTTCCTTGGCTGATTCAACTTGTTCCAGCGGAATCGATGCGCCTGCCGATTTAATCTCAAACAAACCACGCAAGGTTTTTGCGGACTTGGTTTGATCGTTAATCAGCTTGGCGTATTCTTTATAAGTGCTGGGATTATTGGTGCGGGTCGCGTGTTGCAGCTTGGCGATAGAGTCAGGTGTCCACATATGCGCCTCGCCGCGCACGCGATAAGCATAGATACCACCCGTTTCCAGCGCGTTAGATAATATCGGATCACTGCCAAATGCAGCTTGATGAATGCGTAACGCCTCTTCTGCTACTTGCGTCAAGCCTATGCCTTCGATTTGCGTGGGCGTGCCAGTAAAATATTGTGCGACAAAATCTGCATTCAAGCCGATAGCTTCAAAAATTTGCGCGCCGCAATAAGATTGATAAGTAGATATCCCCATCTTGGACATGATCTTAAGCAGTCCCTTGTCGATGGCTTTGATAAAACGCTTGCACGCATCTTTGCTGGACAAACCCGCAGGCAAGTAGTCACCCATCTCGGAAAGGGTGTCGAAAGCCAGCCACGGACAAATAGCCTCCGCGCCATATCCGGCGAGCAAGGCAAAGTGATGCGATTCACGTGCTGAGCCAGTGTCCACCACTAAGCCTGTACTCGTACGCAATCCTTCACGCACCAGATGATGGTGCACACCCGCGCACGCCAGCAATGCCGGAATAGCAACGCGCTGGCGGGACACGCTACGATCCGACAGAATCAAAATGTTGTAGCCATCCGCCACGGCCTTGTCCGCCGCTGTGCAGAGCTTGGTCATGGCAGCGGCACATCCCGCCACGCCCTTGTCAGCAGGATAGGTAATATCCAACACCAGCGATTTGTAACGCCCCTTGGTCAAGGGGTTGATGTTACGCAGCCTGGCCATATCTTCGTTCGATAATATCGGCTGATGCACTTCCAGACGCGGCGAGGGTTTGGTCTCGTCAATACCAAATAAATTAGGCTTGGGGCCGATGAATGAAGTCAACGACATCACGATTTCTTCACGTATCGGATCAATCGGTGGATTGGTTACCTGGGCGAACAGCTGCTTGAAATAACTGTATAGCACGCGATTGTGGTCGGACAAAACCGGCAGCGCGGCATCGTTGCCCATAGAACCCGTTGCCTCCTCGCCCGCTGAGGCCATCGGTGCCAGAATAAATTTAAGGTCTTCCTGCGAGTAGGCGAAAGCTTGTTGTGTATCCAGTAGAGTCGGTTTGGGTAAACTGGCGTGAAGTTTGGCCGTAACCTTGGCTTCGGGCAAATCGCTCAGGATATAACGCGACTGCTCTATCCACTGTCGATAGGGCTTGGCGGTAGCCAGCTGCCGCTTGAGCTCGGCATCATCCACGATGCGCCCAGCTTGCAGATCAATGAGAAACATTTTGCCCGGCTGCAAGCGCCATTTCTTTACGATTTTATGTTGTGGAATATTCAGTACGCCCATTTCAGATGCCATTAACACCACATCATCATCTGTCACCAGATAGCGTGCCGGACGCAGGCCATTACGATCCAGCGTTGCACCTATCATGCGACCATCCGTAAAGGCCACCGCAGCCGGGCCGTCCCACGGCTCCATCAACGAGGCGTGATATTCATAAAACGCGCGACGCTCTTCGTCCATTAAAGGATTGCCTGCCCATGCTTCGGGAATCAGCAACATCATGGCGTAGGGCAGCGAATAGCCGCCTGCCACCAGTAACTCCAGCGCGTTATCAAAACAGGCGGAGTCGGATTGGCCTTCCATAATCAATGGCCATAATTTTTCTAAATCCTCACCCAACAATTTTGACGACATGGCGGCGTGACGTGCGGTCATCCAATTAACATTACCGCGTACGGTGTTAATTTCACCATTGTGCGCGATCATGCGGAAAGGATGCGCCAAGTCCCACGAGGGAAATGTGTTGGTCGAAAAGCGTTGATGTACCAACGCCAGCGCGCTGACCATTTTTTCATCTTGTAGATCGAGGTAATAAGTACCCACTTGGTCAGCTAGCAACATGCCTTTGTAAACCAGCGTGCGCGAGGAAAATGAGGGGATATAAAAACGCTGAATATCGGGTAATTTTCGCACCGCATGTTCCGCTGTTTTGCGGATCACAAAAAGCTTGCGTTCAAAACTGTCTTCATCCGGACAATTTGCGCCGCGCCCGATAAACACCTGGCGCACCAGTGGCTCTAACGCTTTAACACTCTCGCCTAAAATGCTGCTATCGACTGGTACATCGCGCCAACCCAACACGCTCTGACCCTCGCCCACAATTCTTGCAGCAATGGCTTTTTCACATGCTGCCCGCGCGGCTGCCGCACGCGGCAAAAAAATCATACCCACACCATATTGCCCCACCGCTGGCAATTTTATGCCTTGCGTTGCGCAAATATCACGTAAAAATTGATCCGGGATTTGGATCAAAATACCCGCGCCATCACCCGCCAATGGGTCTGCCCCTACCGCACCGCGATGTGTCAAATTCATTAGAATCTGCAAGCCTTGACGAATCATGTCATGACTTTTGCGACCCTTAATATGTGCTACAAATCCGACCCCACACGCATCATGCTCATACCGTGGATCATACAAACCCTGCTGCTCGGGTGCGGTCTGCAAGGCAGGAAATTCGTACGGCGTAGGTATGGGTGTGGGCATTAGGGGGACGTTCATACAGTACTGTTCCTCATCAAAATCACAAAACTAAAAATCTAGGGCAAAAGGGCGGAAATATTACCCTGTCCCGCGTCAGACAGCAAGCCGAAGCCTCTTCCAATATGAAATAATGGAATGGACGCCCACTTCCTAATACGGCATCTAAGTGCCAAAGTAGTGGTTGTTTTACTACCACTAACCATAGAAAGGGGCATCCGAAATGAAGATTACTACGATAGGCATCGATTTGGCAAAAGCAGTATT
>CANJMS010000031.1 GCA_947475825.1 Nitrosomonadales bacterium | reverse complement strand
TCCTGTCCGTTTTCGTGTTCTGCAAATGGCTCGTATATACTCATCTGGTGTGTGCGTTTCGCGCGCATTTTGGATACCCTAGCGGTTGTGTTGTTTGTTTGTAATCAATGGTTTGACTGCAATCATGCGCATTTCCGCTAGGCTTTTCCACTCAAATAATCAGCTTTTGTTAAATAAAATCAATTTGTTATGTTTCTGGATGGGAACTAATTAACCTGCGTACATGCATCGACTGCTTGCTCGCCATTTTCCACCGAATCAAATTCACCTCCCTGTTCTTCAACTAACCACTGGATTAATTTACGGTTTATGTCATTGTCATCCACAATCAATATTCGCTTACCAGATAACATCCTAGGTATATTGCCAGACATAACATTCTGGCTTGGATTTTGTTGATGAGAGGATTGAAACTTCATTTCTATTAACCTATAACCTATGAAAAGGTAGTTAAGCTTACGCCCATGAATTCCGCATCGTCAAGTTTGAATTGCACCTGTTTTTGCCTGCTTATCCAATGCCCATAGCACATGTTCGCGAATGAGAGGCGAATGATCATCGACTCTGCTTTGCAGGGCCTGTTGAATTTCTGCCTGCTTCGGGGCATTGCCTAATGCCACAGCAATGTTGCGCAGCCACTGCTCATGACCGATTCGATACACTGCGCTGCCAGCAAATTTTTGCTTGAATGTTGCCTCGTCCCATGAAAATAACTCAATCAAACCAATATCATCCAAGCCATGTCGGATAGCAAAGTCAGCCTCCAAGCTTTTATGGGCAAAACGATTCCAAGGGCAGGCTAGCTGACAATCATCGCAACCATATATGCGATTGCCCATAAGTGGACGCAATTCAACTGGAATGCTGCCTTTAAGCTCAATCGTCAAGTAAGAAATGCAGCGGCGTGCGTCTAATTTATAAGGTGCGACAATGGCTTGGGTTGGGCAAACTTGGATACATGCCGAACAACTGCCGCAGTGCTCTACCCCATCACTATCCGTAAGTTCGTCTACGGGCAACGGTAAATTGGTATACAACTCGCCTAAGAAAAACCAAGACCCCTGTTCCCGCGACAGCAACAGCGTATGTTTGCCACGCCAACCCAAACGTGCTTTACGCGCTAACTCTACTTCCATGACTGGCGCACTGTCGGTAAATACCCGGTAATTAAACTCAGCAACTTCTTCTCGAATTTTCTGTGCTAACTCATCCAGGCGGTGACGCAAAACCTTGTGATAATCCCTTCCCAATGCGTAGCGAGAAATAAAGGCGCGACTTCCATCCGACAAGGTTTTCCAACTGTCTTTTGCCGCAGGTGGATCATAATTCATGCGTACCGAGATAATGCGTAACGTACCAGGAATAAGTTCTGCAGGGCGGCTGCGTTTCAAGCCATGTTTTGCCATATAATCCATCTCACCGTGAAAGCCTTGCGCTAGCCATTTTTGCAGGCCTGCTTCAGCTTCAGGCAGATGGGTATCGGCAATGCCCACAGCTTGAAATCCCAGTGCCCTGCCCCATGCTTTGATTTTACTGGCCAGCACAGCGTAGTCCACTATTTGAGGAATATTGGTTTGCATATGCCGCCTAAAATGTCCCTGCTTGAAATGTCAGGTTATGATAACGTAATAAAGCTGGCCTTGGCAGACGAGGAGGCGACAGAAGCTTTTGCGGCGCGCTTATCTGCGTGTATTCAACCGAGCATGGTGATTTATCTGATTGGCGATTTAGGTGCAGGAAAGACCACGTTGGTACGCGCATTGTTAAATGCGCTAGGCTACAGCGGGCGTGTTAAAAGTCCAACCTACACCTTGCTTGAGCACTACGAAATCGCCGGGTTACACTTTCGACACTTTGATTTATATCGCTTTAACAGCGCTGATGAATGGGAACAAGCAGGCTTTCGCGATGAATTCGATCAACGTAATATATGTTTAATCGAGTGGCCAGAAAAAGCGCAGGGTCTAGTCCCTGCGGCTGATATTGTTATCACATTTGAAATTTTACCTAACAGTCGCAACTTGGAAATCCGCACACTGACTCAAATTGGCAGGATATGCTTAAAAAACTTGCAAAACTAATTTTAACTCTATGCCTGGCTGCGGTTTTGTATTCGCACGCACACGCAGAAATCTCCATCAATAGCACTCGCGTATGGTCGGCGCAAGACTATACCCGACTCACGTTGGAATCAGCCCAGCCCGTTCGTTATCGACACTTTACTCTGGCTAATCCGCATCGATTAGTGATCGATCTCCATGGTGTGTCGATGAATGCTGTCTTGAAAAGTTTAGCCAGCAAAATTAACAGCGATGATCCTTATATACGCAGTGCGCGCGTGGGATTATTCAAATCCGACACTGTGCGCCTTGTGCTGGACCTTAAGACTGAAGTAAAACCACAGCTATTTAACCTCATGCCAGTGGGTGAATACGGTTATCGTTTGGTGTTGGATATTTATCCTGAGCATCCCGTTGACCCGCTGGTAGCATTATTGCAATCGCTGGAAGAAAAATCGGCCAGTGCTCCGCCCGCCACACTTCAAGCAGATACCAGCGCGAATGACGATTTGAAAGATCGAGTCATTCCACCACAAGCTGATAATACGACCACACCGATTATTCCACCACTCACCTCCCCCACGCGTAACCCGACCAATGCTAATGCGCGCATCTTGATTATTGCTATTGACGCTGGACATGGTGGTGAAGACCCGGGAGCCAGGGGTAGCCGAGGGACACTCGAAAAAAATGTCACATTGGCTATTGCACGCAAACTCAAAAAATTGATGGCGCAAACATCAGACATGCGCGGCGTATTGATTCGAGATGGGGATTATTTCATTCCTCTAGGTGGGCGCATTAAAAAAGCACGGCAAGTTCGTGCGGATTTATTTATATCCGTCCACGCTGATGCTTTTACCCGCCCTAATGTACGCGGCTCCTCAGTTTTCACCCTGTCTGAGGGCGGCGCGAGTAGTGCCAGCGCAGGCTGGTTGGCTAAAAAAGAAAACGAGGCAGATTTGATTGGCGGCGTCAATCTTGCCGTGCAAGATCCCCATCTTGCCCACACGCTGCTTGATCTTTCACAAACCGCCTCAATTAATGATAGTGTGAAATTAGCTAAGCATGTATTAGGTGAATTGGGTAATATTAATATGCTGCACGGCAAAGCGGTTGGACAAGCAGGTTTCGCGGTACTGAAAGCTCCCGATATTCCTTCAATCTTGGTAGAAACTGCATTTATCAGCAATCCCACCGAAGAGCGTCGTCTCAACAATCCGGTTCATCAGGAAGACATGGCGCGAGCTATTCTGGCGGGTGTCAAACGCTACTTCGCGCAAAGCCCAGCCCTTTCCAGACCCAGACCCACACCCACACTCAGCAGCAATAATTAGCCCATAATGCCGCGTTGGTCAGTTCATTATTCCTTATAAAAACTTATGCTCACGCTTAGTCACCTCAGCAAATCTTACAGCAGCTCCCGCCCTATCCTTCAGGACATCAATTTTCACCTCAATGCAGGTGAATATGTTGCCATCATGGGGGAGTCGGGCACGGGTAAGTCAACCTTGCTCAATTTGATGGCAGGCTTAGAAACACCGGATAGTGGCAGCATAGTCATTGATGGGCATGAGCTGGCTCAGATGAACGATGATCAGGCAACACAGTTACGCCGCGAAAAAATGGGATTTGTATTTCAGGCTTTTCATGTGCTGCCTCATCTATCTGTCGCGCAGAATGTTGCCCTGCCATTATTATTAAACAGCGTGGAAAAGCAGCAGGCGCAAGCTGCAACAATGTCCATGCTGGCGGCAGTCGGCCTGGCAGATCGGGCACACAGTCGCCCGCACGAATTATCTGGTGGTGAAATGCAGCGCGTAGCTATTGCCCGCGCCTTAGTACATGGCCCGCGCCTGTTACTGGCGGATGAGCCGACTGGAAATTTAGATCCCGAATCAGCCGACAGTGTCATGCAATTGCTACGCGAACAAATTAAACAAAGCGGTACAACCTGTGTGCTGGTAACACACTCCACACGTGCGGCTGCCACGGCTGATCGGGTGCTGCTGCTGACCATGCAGGGACTCATCCCACAAGGGGACAATGTCCCACATACCATTCAATCTTAATGCAAACAACTGCACTTGCATTCACATTTTTACTCGGCGAGTTTCGCGCGCATGGCAAACGTGTGGCCATCGGAGTCATCGCCATTGCCATCGGGGTGGCAATGGGTTATGCGGTGCATTTAATTAATTACGCCGCATCCAGTGAATTTTCACAGGCTGTGCGCTCGCTCATGGGCAACGCTGATCTCACCGTGCGCGGCACACGCATCGGCTTTAATGAGCAAGCCTATCCGCTGCTGGCGCGATTACCCGAAGTCGCGGTGGCCAGCCCAGTAGTAGAAATCGACGCGCATATTCCACAACAAAGTGAGGCGCTAAAAATTATCGGCATTGATTATTTTCGCGCGCAAACCGTGCAGCCCAACATGCTGGGTCATCTGGCAGATGAAAATATGAACGAAGGTTTGGACGCGTTTCACCCGAACGCGCTTTTTTTATCGCCTGCTGCACTGACCTGGCTCAAGCTTAAACTTGGCGATACACTCGCCGTGCAAGTAGGCCTAGAAATTCGACAGTTACATATTGCAGGCACGGTACCCGCTGCGGGAGCTGGTCAACGCATCGGTGTGATGGATATTGCCGCTGCACAATGGCGCTTTGATCGCTTGGGGTTAGTGCAGCGTATAGACCTCAAGCTGCGCCCCGGGGTAGACATCGCTGCATTTCAATCCAAAATCGATAGTATTCTACCGACAGGTGTAGCCGCAGTTACCCCGGCAGATGGTGAGCGACGCGCTGCCAATTTATCGCGCGCGTATCGGGTAAATTTGAATGTACTCGCACTGGTCGCCTTATTTACGGGCGCATTTTTGGTATTTTCTACACAAGTATTATCCGTGGTAAGGCGACGCTCACAACTGGCATTGCTGCGCGTGCTCGGCTTAACCCGCGCCAGTTTAATACGCTGGATATTGGCTGAAGGTACGTTAATAGGCGTGCTGGGCTCGATTTCAGGATTGCTGCTGGGCTATGCAGTGGCAGCAGCAGTGCTGGATTATTCTGGCGCAGATTTAGGTGGCGGATATTTTTCTGGCGTGCGCCCTACTGTTCATTTTGATATCTGGGCCACTGTAATATTTTTTGCACTGGGCTTAGGCGCAGCACTCTTGGGTAGCCTCGTGCCCGCGCTTGAAACCGCACGCGCACAACCCAGCCGCGCACTCAAAGCAGGCGATGAAGAAAACGCATTGCGGCGTTTACGCTCGCCCCTGCCCGCGCTCGTTCTTATCGCCAGCGCTGGTGCATTGTGTTTTGTCGGGCCCGTTAATGAATTACCTATACCAGGATACATCGCCATTGCTCTACTGCTGATTGGCTCGATCGCGCTCATGCCACGTTTGGCATATGCGGTGTTTTCACATTTCCCCACTCCTACCCATAGCGCGTCGTACTTGGCTGTTACTCAATTAAAAGGCGCATCAGGTCGCGCCTCTATCGGCTTAAGCGGAATTTTGGCGAGCTTTAGTCTCATGGCGGCAATGGCCATTATGGTCACCAGTTTTCGTGTGTCGGTGGATGAATGGTTAGGCAATATGCTGCCCGCCGAACTCTACATGCGTGCCGCACCCAGCGGCGACACTGCCTATTTTTCTGCACAAGATCAATTGATCATACTCAGCACACCGGGCATTGCCCGCGCTGAATTTTTACGATCCACCCACATTTCGCTGGACCCGTTACGCCCGGCAATCACGCTCATTGCACGGCCAATAGACCCCGCCAATCCTGCCGCACGCTTACCTTTTATTGGCGCAGTCTTGCCCTCGCAACCTTTATCCAGCACCCAGCCGATTACCGTGTGGGCAAGCGAGGCAGCCGCAGATTTGCATGGCTTGGTAGTGGGCAAGCAATTTATGTTGCCGCTAGGCGCGCATTCCCAGTCTGTGATAGTCGGCGGCATATGGCGCGATTACGCCCGTCAACATGGTGCGCTGGTTATTAATTTGGCGGATTATCGGCGCTTGACTGGCGATGAGCGCGTCACCGAAGCGGGCATGTGGTTGCAAGCTGGCACGATTCCGGCACAGGCCGTGAATAATTTGCGCGCCTCGCTGCATAACAATACCCGCTTGGATATTGCCGAACCTGGCGAAGTACGTCGCCTCAGCCTTAAAATTTTTGATCGTAGCTTTACCGTGACGTACTTGCTGGAAGCGGTGGCGATTATTGTCGGCCTATTCGGCATTGCCGCCAGCTTTGGTGGACAGGCGCTGGCACGCGCACGCGAGTTTGGCATGTTGCGTCACATTGGTGTGACGCGGCGACAAATCGGATTGATGCTAGCAATCGAAGGCGCGCTGCTCACCACGCTGGGCGTGTTGGCGGGGCTATTGCTCGGCTGGGTCATCGCGCTGATTTTAATTCATGTGGTAAATCCACAGTCGTTCCACTGGACTATGAATACACACATGCCGTGGGTATTATTATCCAGCGTGGCGGCTACCCTTATTTTCGCGGCCGCCATCACCGCTTGGCTAAGTGGCCGCAGTGCTATGTCAGTGCAGGCGATACGAGCGGTCAGAGATGACTGGTAATTCCAATTCCCGATAAAAACGATCACTGTGTTACCTTCGTCTTCGGCTCCTAGCTGTACTAAAATGTACTATCTTCGTCGCCTCATCCTCGCCGCCTTGTGCTCCTTTTTATAGGGAATTGGAATAACTCAATATTATGAAAAAATTATTTTTCCTGTTAAATGTTCTAGCACTGCTTCCAGCAATGGTCTGGGCTGCCCCGCCACTCTATCCTGCCGTCAAACCTAATACGGCATTAGTCTTCCCGCGCGACCATGGCGCACATTTAGAACATCGCACCGAATGGTGGTATGTCACAGGTTGGTTGGAAACTTTGGATGGTAAACAATTGGGTTTCCAAGTGACCTTTTTCCGCACGCGCCCCAACATAGACCAGGCGAACCCCAGCCAGTTTTCACCTAAACAGTTATTATTTGCCCATGCCGCGATCAGCGATCCTGCACAAGGCAGCCTGCTGCATGACCAACGCGGCGCACGTAGCGGTTTTGATTTGGCACAAGCCAGCGAGGCCGATACGGACGTTCGCATTGATCAATGGACTTTGCAACGCGAACCAACAGGGCGGTATACAACACACATCCAAGCGCGTGAATTTGAATTGCAACTAAGCTTGCAGCTGACACAAGCACTGCTGTTGCAAGGCGATCACGGCTACAGTCGCAAAGGCAAAAACCTCAGCCAGGCGAGTTACTACTATAGTCAGCCACAACTAGCCGTCAGCGGCACAATCACGCGCGCGGGTAAAAAAATCACCGTGCGCGGCACCGCCTGGTTGGATCATGAATGGTCCACCTCAGTACTTGCCCAAGAAGCCGTCGGATGGGATTGGGTCGGCCTCAACCTTGATAACGGCAGTACACTCATGGCATTCCGCATTCGCGACGCGGCGGGACAAACGCTGTGGGCAAGCGGCACACTGCGCGACACGCAAGGCCGAGTTCGCGCATTAAGCTCGCAACATATTACCTTCACCCCCACGCGACACTGGCGCTCGCCACGCACAGCAACCAACTATCCCGTCGCCATGCAGGTGCAAGCAGGCGATTTACAATTACAGCTAGAGCCGCTGATGGAAGACCAAGAACTCGACAGCCGCCTGAGCACAGGTGCGGTATATTGGGAAGGCGCGGTCACCGCCTTGCAAAACGGACAGCGCGTGGGGCGCGGTTATTTGGAGTTGACAGGATATTTCAAACCGCTGAAGTTTTGATTTTTGTACGTTTCCGTGTCATATATCACGTTGAGAAAATCGTCGCATATTCAAGACAAATTGTTAAAGACGATTCTAAGTAAATTTTAGAAGGAGTATATAATGACCTATTCATCATCCCAACGAGTTCAAAATTTATTTCCCTCATACTAGTTTCCGATAAAAAGGAGCACAAGGCGGCAAGGATGAGGCGACGAAGACAGTACATTTGAGTACGGCTAGGAGCCGAAGACGAAGGTAACACAGTGATCGTTTTTATCGGGAATTAGAATCAGACATGAACAAAGAACAAAGCTTGTTATCTACCAAGGACATCCCCGTATCTGAGAGGTTAATCTTTGCCTTAGACGTTCCAACTAGTGATCAAGCGAAGAAACTCGTAGAAAATCTAGGCGATACTGTGGTTTTCTACAAGCTGGGGCTTGAGCTATTTATGGCTGACGGGTATTTTGAATTGGTCGATTGGTTGATTGAGCGTGGCAAGAAAGTTTTTGTTGACCTGAAGTTTTTTGATGTTCCCGAAACGGTAGCATCTGCTGTTAGGCAATTAACTAATCGCAATGTTTCATTTGCTACTGTTCATGGGAACGATAATATTCTTGAGGCTGCGGTTAGAGAGAAAAAGAATGTCAAAATTTTGGCAGTCACAATGCTTACCAGTCTTGATCGGCATGATTTAGAAGAGCTTGGATTTAAGTGCGACGTTACCAAACTCGTGTTGTCGAGAGCAAAACGCGCACTCCAGCTCGGATGCGATGGGGTCATTTCCTCTGGACTAGAAGCACCTGAACTTCGCGCTAGTCTTGGAGATAACTTTATTATCGTGACTCCAGGAATACGTCCAGTTGACAATGATAGAATTGATGATCAAAAGCGGACAGTAGATGTAGAGAAAGCATTTTTGAACGGGGCAGACTTTATTGTTATAGGAAGGCCGATTAGAAATGCCACAGACCCTAAAGAGGCAGCGCAAAATATTCAAAGGCGTATTGCTAACTTATTTCAGAAATAAATCTGTTGATAGCCCACGAAGATGGGTGTTGCTGCGCTTCACCCATCCTACCTGTCATTTTCCCAGCCCTGTCATTTTCCCAGCAACGCTTAGCCTTTGTCGAACCGCATCACCCCGCCCTTGCAATCCACCTTGATTGTATCTTTCGCGGCGAAGCGACCTTCGAGGATCAGCTTGGCCAGCGGGTTTTCCAGTTGCGCCTGAATCGCCCGTTTCAGCGGCCTTGCGCCGTACACCGGATCAAAACCTGCATTGGCAATTTCAGCTAGGGCGGTTTCGCTGACATCCAGTTTCATTTCCATTGCGGCCAGACGCTTTTCCAGATATTGCAACTGGATGCGCGCGATGGACTTGATATTTTTTTCATCGAGCGCGTGGAATACCACCACTTCGTCGATGCGGTTAATAAATTCCGGGCGGAAATACGTTTTTACTTCACCCATCACCGCTAGTTTGATGACCTGATAATCGTCGCCAGACATTTGTTGGATCATCTGGCTGCCCAGATTGGAAGTCATCACAATCACGGTGTTTTTAAAATCCACGGTGCGGCCTTGGCCGTCGGTCATACGGCCATCGTCCAGCACTTGCAACAACACGTTGAACACATCGGGATGCGCCTTTTCCACTTCATCCAACAGAACCACGCTGTAGGGTTTGCGCCGCACCGCTTCAGTTAAACCGCCCCCTTCTTCATAGCCGACATAGCCGGGAGGTGCGCCTATCAGCCGCGCCACGGAATGTTTTTCCATATATTCGCTCATGTCGATGCGGATTAAATGATCTTCGGAATCGAACATGAATCCGGCTAGAGCCTTGCACAGCTCAGTTTTACCTACACCCGTGGGGCCGAGGAATAAAAACGATCCATATGGACGGTTCGGGTCAGACAAACCGGAGCGCGAACGGCGGATTGCATCACTCACTAGACGCACCGCTTCATCCTGACCTACGATGCGCTCGTGCAACTTGCTTTCCATGTGCAATAATTTATCGCGCTCGCCTTGCATCATCTTGGACACCGGAATACCGGTCGCTCGGCTCACCACTTCGGCTATTTCTTCCGCACCAACCTGAGTGCGTAAAAGACGGTTCTTCGGTTTATGCTCTTCGGCATACACGGCTTCTTTTAACTTGGCTTCAAGCTGCGGCAGCTTGCCATATTGCAACTCAGCCACTTTCTCCAGCTTGCCTTCGCGCTGTAGACGCACCATCTCGGCACGCACTTTTTCCATTTCCTCTTTCAGGTGTGCTGTGCCTTGTGCTGCGCCCTTCTCTGCCTTCCAGATTTCTTCCAGATCGGCATACTCGCGTTGCAATTTCTTTATTTCATTTTCAATCAAACCCAAACGTTTTTGCGAAGCCTCGTCCTTTTCTTTTTTTATTGCTTCGCGCTCGATCTGAAGTTGAATCAAACGGCGATCCAGTTTATCCATCACCTCTGGCTTGGAGTCAATTTCCATCTTGACCCGCGCAGCAGCTTCGTCGATTAGATCAATCGCCTTGTCCGGTAAAAAACGATCCGTAATGTAGCGGTGTGAGAGTTCGGCTGCCGCAACGATGGCTGGGTCGGTAATGTCCACACCGTGATGCAGTTCGTATCTTTCCCGCAAGCCGCGCAGAATAGCGATGGTGGATTCCACGCTCGGCTCATCCACTAATACTTTCTGAAAGCGGCGTTCCAACGCGCCATCTTTTTCAATATATTTTCGATACTCATCCAGCGTGGTCGCGCCGATGCAATGTAACTCACCGCGAGCCAATGCAGGCTTGAGCATATTGCCAGCATCCATCGCACCTTCGGCTTTACCCGCTCCCACCATGGTGTGCAGCTCATCAATAAAAACGATTACGTTACCTTCTTCCAACGCAATTTCTTTCAGCACTGATTTCAGGCGTTCTTCAAATTCACCTCGATACTTTGCTCCCGCCAATAACGCCGCCATATCCAGCGACAACACTTTTTTTCCCTTGAGCGATTCCGGCACTTCCTCATTCACAATGCGCTGTGCCAAACCTTCGACTATCGCGGTTTTACCTACGCCCGGCTCGCCGATCAACACCGGATTATTTTTAGTGCGGCGTTGCAATACTTGAATCGCGCGGCGGATTTCATCATCACGCCCAATAACCGGATCGAGCTTGCCCATGCGCGCACGCTCGGTTAAATCCAGCGTATATTTTTTCAGTGATTCGCGCTGCCCTTCTGCTTCCGCACTACCCACATTTTGCCCGCCGCGCACCATGTTAATCGCCTGTTCCAGCGGCGCACGGGTGATGCCGTGTTGTTTTAATAATCTGCCGCATTCGCCCTTGTCCTCGGTTAGCGCCAGTAAAAACATTTCTGATGCAATAAATTGATCGCCACGTTTTTGCGCGTGCTTATCAGTAACATTAAACAAATTTGCCAGATCACGTCCCACTTGCACTTCGCCATTGTGCCCTTCTACCCTGGGTATGCGTGCTACGCTTTGCGTCAGCACCTCCTTCAAAAGTGAAACATTCCCACCTGCTCGTGCCAGCAGTGCCGCAGCACCACTGTCTACATCGTTTAGCAAGGCCAGCAACAAATGCTGTGGCTCTATGAATTGGTTATCACTACCCACAGCCAAGCTTTGAGCATCGCCCAGTGCTTGTTGTAATTTGGTGGTGAATTTATCTATACGCATGACGACTCCTTAAAATTTAATTTCTAGTCTGGGATATTGTGCAAATTTAAAAAAAATTCAAGTACCTATTGACCACCTAATCAGCGCAGGTTACTTTATAGCTGTTGAACTGTTGCAGTTATTTTAAAAGGTATTCGGCCGTGTCATTTGAAACTTGGGAAATGTGGAGTTACATTGTGACCGTGATTGGTTTGCCCCTGGCAATCATTGTGTTTCTCTATGAACAACATAAAGAGCGCAATAACGAAGAGGATGCAGTGTATCAACTACTGTCGGATAACTATCAGGATTTTCTAAAAGTAACGCTGGACAATCCTGATTTACGGTTATTTTCTACTGAAAAAACACCGCAACTTTCCGAAGAACAACGCGAACGCATGCTCATTATTTTTAGTATGCTTATTTCCCTGTTCGAGCGCGCTTACTTATTGCTCTATGAACGGCACATGACCTCCAAGCAACAGCGTCGTTGGCGCTCGTGGGAGGATTACATGCACGAGTGGTGTCAACGCGAAGATTTTCGTGCCACACTGCCCGCGTTGCTACACGGAGAAGATCCCGATTTTGTCGATTATTTACGCAGCCTGGCAGAAGAGCATCAATAGCTTTTATTAACTTTATTTATTAATACTCATTTTTGGACAGCATGATGACTACTATACTGGATGCAATTGGCTCTACCCCTCTCATTCAAATCGACGGTATCTGGGTCAAACTGGAATTTCTGAATCCATCTGGATCGATCAAAGCGCGCATTGCCAAATACATGATCGAGCGCGCCGAACATGAAGGCCTGCTCAAGCCCGGCGACACCATCGTCGAGGCCAGCAGCGGCAATACTGGCAACGCGATGAGCATGGTGGCCGCCGTCAAAGGTTACAAAATGCTGGTGCTGATGCCCAATGGTTTGAGTCGCGAGCGCACTGCAATTTCGCGCGCCTATGGAGCCGAGGTGCGTATCATCGGCGATTTTCATGTGACCGATGCCTTGGCAGAAGCACGCCGTATGGGAAATTTGCCGGGCTATTTTGCGCCTCAGCAATTCGACAATGAATGGAATGTAGATGAAAACCGCGAGTGGTTGGGGCCGGAAATTTTATCGCAGTTGCCTAAGGGCGTTTTGCCACAAGCCGTAGTCTGCGGCATCGGCACTGGCGGCACCATCATCGGCGTAGGGCAGGCCTTCAAAGCGGCTAACCCGTCGTGCAAAGTGGTCGGGCTGGAGCCGAGCGAATCCTGCACCATACTCTGCGGCGAAATCGCCAAGCATTTAATCGAAGGCATCGCCGATGGATTTATCCCTGGCATTATTCAGCGCCACCGTAATTTGATGGATGAAGTTGTCACGGTCGAATCGGATGCCGCCATCTTGGAAATGCGCCGACTGGCGCGCGAGCATGGCGTATTTGTTGGCCCCTCGTCCGGCGCGCATCTCATCGCCGCACGCGCCTTGCGTGATCAATATAAGTTGGACAATGTCGTGACTTTTTTCTGCGACAAGGGCGAGAAATATATTACTGACTACTGGCTGTAATGATGTCTCAATCATCTGATTTCGCCCCGCATATCCGTGCCAACGTGGCTGCCGCGCTCAGTGAAGATATTCAACACGGTGATCTCACCGCGCAACTCATCCCCGAACATATGCCAGGACATGCCACCGTTATCACGCGACAAGATGCGGTATTGTGCGGCACGGAGTGGTTTGATACCTGCTTCAAAACGCTGGATGAGCATTGCGTGATTGAATGGTTCGCCCATGACGGTGATGCGATTTCCGCCAGGCAAACGCTATGTGAAATACGCGGTAATGCGCGGGCGATGCTGACAGCGGAGCGCGCCGCCTTAAATTTTTTGCAAACACTTTCCGCCACAGCCACACAAACGCGATGCTATGTCGATGCTGTGCGCGGCACTGCTGCAAAAATTATGGATACACGCAAGACTTTACCGGGGCTACGTATCGCACAAAAATATGCGGTCACAATGGGCGGCGGATTTAACCAGCGCATGGGTTTGTTCGATGGTGTGCTGATTAAAGAAAATCACATCATGGCAGCGGGAGGGTCGCTGCACAGCAGCGGGGAACCCACCGGCGTACCCTTTACGGGTGCAGCGGGAGGGTCGCTGCACAGCAGCGGGGAACCCACCGGCGTACCCTTTACGGGTGCAGCGGGCGGCATACGCCACGTCTTGCGTCAGACATTTCAATTTGTCCATGCGGACATTATCATTCAGATTGAAGTAGAAAATATAAATGAACTACAAGAAGCTTTGGATGCGGGCGCAACACTGATTTTGCTGGATAACTTTAATCTGGCTGAACTACGCGAAGCGGTGCAGTTTACTGCTGGGCGCGCCGAACTGGAAGCCTCGGGGGGGGTAACCTTGAGCAACGTGCAGGCAATTGCTGAAACAGGCGTGAATCGCATTTCTATTGGTGGATTGACTAAAGATATTCAGGCGATTGACTTGTCTTTAAGATTTAACACCCATTTCTAAAGGAAGATTTAACACCCATTCCTAAGGAAGCGCTGAACAAGCTGATTCTACTCATGGGTTGATTATACTCATGGTTAGACGAGCTTCTCATGAACTAAATCAAATAGTTGCCGTTCGCCCTTAACTTGCAGAAGGACTTGTTCAGTGTTTCCCTAAGAACACTGAACACTGTATGGATTGCGCCTTTATTCACCTGCTTCAGAACAATAGTAAGCCGGAACTAGTCCAGCTTACTTACTTAAGATTTTGGCTAGAACTGGTATATAGCACCAAGGCTCATTACGTTCTCGTCAGCACTATCTGCGCTAACCTTATATACATCATAGCCAGCTCGCATACTAATTTCTTTGTCGAAATTAAATTGAGTACCAACACCAAAAGTTACACCTATCTCACTGTCTGAACCAAAGTTTGTAGCTTTAAAAGTTGTTGATGCTATGCCCAACTTGCCAATCAAGGAAAACTGGTCGTTTAAGGGGATAGAACCCACGGCACTTACACTCAGCGCGCTTGATTTCACTGTAGTGCCAAGTGCTCTATCAACGCTACCGAAATTAACATATGCAACTTCAGCAGCAAAGTTTGAGTGTATTGTATAGCCACCCAATACGGAAAAAGCAGTAGATGAATTCAACCCCGTAACATCAATCTGAGCCGATCCAACATTGACGCCAATGTACATATCTTGAGCAGCAACAGGAACGGCAATAAAAGCTGATAGCAATGCAACAACAGCAATTTTCTTCATGATTTTTCCTTTTGATTAACAGTTAATAATTAGCATGTGGACTGCAATACGCAGGCACAAGCTGTACAATACACTTAAATTATAAGAACCTGTCAACAGGATGTCTTCCACCAATACATATTGCACTGATGGTTGTTTTTCAAGGACTAATCAGGCGATATTAACCCAAGATCGTAATGAGGGCGCTCGGTGTTGAACCGAACGAGGTAAGCGAGCAACTTATCGTTGAACAGATTCACGTCGGTGAACAGTAAATCTGTTTCTGGCAGAAAATATAGGATGTAACAAGGATGTAATAATAGGATGTAACACTCGCAGCGGCGATGTTACGCGAAGTGAAAATATTTGTGGGAATATTACCCGCGTTGAGCTAGAATACTAAAACAAACGAGATCGAACATTAAGCGCAACAATAAAATAGGGGAAGCACGAGCTTCCGAAACGTTATGTTTTCATTAGCACAATCTGACGAAAAAAAGGAAGAAGAAAGACATTTCCGTGCGCGATATGCGCAACGGTCTGTTCCGTATATCCGCGTTTCTCTTCCGCTCGCGGCCGCGCTTTACCTCTTATTCCTCGGCTGGGATTACTACATCGACCCAGCTTCGCTCGTATATACGCTTTCGGTACGCCTGCCTTTTAGCTTCTTTGCTGTCGTTGTATTTAGCTTGACCTTCCTGAAATCATTCGAACGCTGGTTGCAACCCATTCTCTGTATTACCGTAGTATTAGGTGCTACGGGCATCGTACTTGTTTTGGCTATCCTGCCTAACGGCTTTAACTTTGGAATTCCAGGTTTGTTACTGGTTGTGATGTATGCATGCGGTGCCACTCGGCTTCTGACCAATACGGCAATAGTCGCTTGCATCTCGATCATTACGATCACCAATGGGGTGCTATATCACACCAATGCAGATGATTTCCAAATTGTCAACACGAACTTCTTTCTTATTTCCGCGTCATTGATTGGGCTGGCTTATACCGGACTACTCGAATCGATGGAACGTGTTACTTTCAAGCTGGAAGAGGGACTGCGGCAAGACAAGATTGCCAGCGATAAAATGCTTCGCAACTTCTTGCCTGACCGCATCATGATGCGGCTACGGAATGGAGAAACTACGATTGCTGAAGGGGTAGGAGAAGCAACGGTGCTGTTTGCCGATATATGCGGTTTCACGTCGTTGACCCACCGACTTGCACCTGGGCACGTGGTCGAATTGTTGGGCGATCTCTTTACAAAATTCGACGAAATTTCTGACAGCACGGGAGTCGAGAAGGTCAAGACAATCGGTGATAGCTACATGGTAGTTGCGGGCATTCAAAACTCTTCACCGACAAACCGACGGCACGGAGAGCAACACCGCAAAGATGCGGTAGTCGCGGGCATTCAAAACGCTTTACCGAAAAACGCCGATGCGGTGGCAGAGTTTGCGATCGAGGTGCTTGCTTTCGTGCATGCCTACGCCAAAGAAAAAAATATTCCATTGCAGGTGCGCATTGGCATAGCAACAGGTTCAGTTGTCTCAGGTGTGATCGGCACTCGGGTACCCATTTTTGATCTTTGGGGCGCGCCGGTAAACCATGCAGCCCGACTGCAGGAGGAAGCCCCTCCAGACACAATTTTGGTTTCCGAAAGCACTTACTGGCGTCTGCACAACAACTACGAATTTGAGGATAAGGCGGTATTGACGTTGAAGCATGGCGAAAAGATCAATGCCTACAGACTCACGAGCCGCAAGTCGGCAATGGAGCCAACCTAGGGATCATTAGCGGCGCTCTGGGGGACACCGTGGAAAAGAAACTTTTCGATATAAGGGAGTAACAGTGCATGAATATGAAGGAATTTAGTATTGAAAATGCTCCCAAGTATTCAAGGGTCGCGTCCGCCCGCAAAGTTAGTCCTGAATACCGTGATGTTGTGGGCGCTTCGGTCGAATTGCTTCAGGATTACAGAGTTCAAATACACTCGCAAACACCCAGGAATCCAGTGGAACCGTTCGAAGGCTCGATTTTGGACATCAGTCATAATCTTTGGCAAGATTGGCGCGGAATATGGTCTTGCGCAGCCAACTGTCTGCTTGAGATAACGAGCGATCCGGCTAATCTAATAAAGGCAAAGCAGTATACCGAGGCACTACTGACGCCTGAGTTGCTGGACGGCCCTTTATGGCGGCAAGCTTACACAAAGCCGAGAGGTTATCCGGGTGATTACCTGGTAATGGATCACATCTACAATGGCAACCCTCGCGGGGATACACTTTACGGGCAGGTCGTCCATATGTTGGCAATCGAAATTGGTCAATTTGTCGAAAAGCGTAAAAAGTTCGCGCGTCAATCTATCGACGAGATGGTGGCGCGATGTGAAAATCCCGATGGCATGCTTATCGCGAGCCTGGGTTGTGGTCCGGCAAAGGAGATTGTGGAATTCTCACAGTCCCATCTCACGGGCACACGACCGCTGACCTTCGTCTTGGTAGACCAGGACAGTGAAGCATTACAACATGCGGGTCACTCCATTTCCGAGACGCTTAAGGAACGCCAAGATGGACCTCCAATTGACATTCAGTTGCGACATCAATCTGTCATGCGCCTGATGCGAGAAGTCGGTCCATCTGAGATGCTCCTGCATGCCGACATGATCTACAGTGCTGGCCTATTTGACTACTTCGGTGACCGGACTTGTCATGTTCTGTCCAAACGCCTGTATGAAGCTCTGCGCCCTGGTGGCCTGCTTCTTTTGGGAAATATGAAGGCGAACACGGATATGATAGGACCACTTGAACTGATTGCGGACTGGACCCTCACTTATCGCACAGCCGAGAACGTACTGTCTTGGGCGGACGGTCTGAAGGGAGCAGAAATATCGCTACGCACGGATGACACCGGCTATGACTACTTGTTGAGCGTACGCAAACCAGCTTAAGGTGAGGCTTGCATGCGTACCCCGGAGCTAGGTATGGGGCTGGCAAGACATCTACTTTTCCAATCCTACCCAGCCCTGCTCAATCTGCTCCATAGCCACAACAAAACAGCCATAAAAAAACGGACACCCCGAGGTGTCCGTTTTAATTTGCTACTTCTAATTCTTGCTCCTTCGCAGGAGCAGGTTTCAGGTTAGCCAGTTAACTGGCTAATGAGTTGCCCGGCAAACTAAGTCAACTCGCCCTTAACCAATTAGAACATGTGTCTTACACCCACTGAAAGTGCAGATGGTGCCATTCCAGTGCTTGTTCCGGTTGACTGCGGCCCTAGCCTTGCTAAAAATGCAGCGGTTGTGGCTGCGTCATTTTTGAGCTTGGTGTAATTCGCATATACGGTGGTGCGTGCACTCAGCCCATAATCAGCACCCAGTGTAGCCTGATTTCTCCCGCTGTTAGTTTTCACTCCGTTAATATCTAAATCAGAGCCCATAGTGTAGGCACCTTTAACTTTAAGCTCCTTGGTCACACCCAATTCACCTGCAATATAGATGTTGGAATTTTTAATGCTTGTAGTAGGTAGTAGATCTGTCTTCAGCTGCTCATAAACCGCACTTACTTTTACTGGCATGCCGTTCGGAGTATCCATGCTGTAGCTACCGCCAATTTTCATCGCAGTTGCCTTGTCTAACGGAACACCAAGTTGGAAAGCATTTTGAGCAAATGTACCAGCTGCCGTACCAAACTTGATCGATTGGTAAGCTACGGTACCGTAGATACCGCCCATCGTGTACTTACCTGCCAGGGAGAGCGTGCTGGATTTTTTATTTGTTGCAGCAGCAGGAGCAGCATCCCTCATCTCCGAACCAAATACGGTGCCGGCTGAAAAGCTCATGCCGTTAATGGTTGGGCTGACGTAGGCTACTACGTTACCTATAAAATCATCATGAAGGGTATTGCCCATGATGCTACGGTTATCGGCAATGGTGAAGAGAAATGGATCCAGCATACGGGTAGACATTTTGTAAGGCGTGTCATGACGACCCGCTATAACCGTGCCCATCTCAGCGTTAGTCACGCCAACAAAGGTATTCCGTTCCCCAATGCGGGTGCCGCCAGTCGTTGCATTATGAGCGTTATTTAACCCATTGTTATCGTTATCCAGATTAACCTGGCTCTCGATTTGCCATAATGCGGTGAAACCGTCACCCATGTCTTCAGAGCCTTTAAAGCCAATGCGCGTCTCAGTGCTGGAAAGATTGTTTTTTGTGGTCTTGAATGTTGATGGAGCACCAGCTGCACCATTATCATCCTTGATCGAATCAATCGATGCATTCATTTGACCATAAATAGTAACGTTGGATGGTGCATGCATCATTCCATCAGCAGCCATAGCTGCGATAGGTGCTGCAAACGCGCCAGCTACAGCCAAAGCGATGAGAGATTTTTTAATGCTCATAATGTTTTGTTCTCCAAAATTGTAGTTAAATTAACAACCAAAAAAACTTCCCCCAATCAATATGACGAGAAATTTGAACGCATTCTGTCAGAACTTTTTAATAGGGTCAAATTTTAGGGCGTAACTCATTGCCAAGAAATGATCACGATGACTGTAACACTCGCAGCGGCGACATGTTAGCCACGCGTCGTGTCGCCAGCCAGCCCGCCAAGGTGACAATTACCGCACCGCCGCCGACACCCGTTAGTAAAAGCATGACGCCGGGTCGATAAGGAATGTCCAACACTTGATCGGCTATCACCCATCCCAGTAATGTTGCCCCTGCTGCCGAAAAGAGACCGCTTAACGCGCCTAGCACGACAAATTCTGTCAGGTGTAATTTGCGCAAATAATGACTATCTGCCCCAAGTGTTCGCAATATTGCGGTTTGATGAATGCGCTCATCCTGCATAGCCAGCAGCGCAGCGTATAAAACTGCCAGCCCGCTTAGCAGGGTGAACATGAAAATCGCGCTGACTGTTTGTGCGATCTGCTCGACAATGTTACGCACTTGTTCAATCACCGCTTCGGTGTTAATCATCAGAAGATTAGGGAAATTCGTAATCAGCTTATCTCCGGCACGCACTTGGTCTGCGGACAAATGGAAGCTGGTGAGGTAACTGGCGGTAAAATTTTCCAGTAGCGCGGGCGTGGCAACCACAAAGAAATTCACTTGCATGGAATCCCAATGCAACTTACGCAAATTGACTACCTCCGCGCTGAATTGACTGCCCGCCACATCGTAAGTCAGCGTATCGCCAATATGAATATCCAGCGTTTTGGCTATGCCTTCTTCGACCGATAACGCAGACTCAGTGGGTTGCTTCCACCATCGACCTTGCACTAATTCATTGCCGCTCGGCAAATTTTCAGACCAGGATAAATTAAATTCGCGTTCCACCAGCGAGCGTGCGCGGGGGTCCGGGTAATCATTACCGCTTATGGTGCGCTGATTGATGGCGATCAAACGACCACGAACCATAGGAAAGAGCTTAGGTGTGTTTATTTTTTGCGCGGTAAAAAAATTCAATAACGGCTCACGTTGATCGGCCTGTATATTCACTAAAAATCGATTGGGTGCGTCGGGCGGTAAACGGGTGCGCCAGTTGTCCAATAAATCCCCACGCACAAATGTCAGCAGCAGCAACGCCATGCCGCCCAAACTGAGTGCAACTATTTGCAAGGCGTTCGTGCGACCATGTTGCGCGAGATTGGTCAGCGCTCGATTGCCCGTCAGCGGTATTTTGGACAAAGCACGCAACGCCAACCAGGCCAGCAATCCAAAGATTAATAATCCTCCAGCCAAACCGCCCAACACGATGAAACCGAGCTTAAGTGAACCCGCTTGCCACAAAAATAATCCACACAACACAACCCCACCCAAACCATACAACAAACCTGTGCGCGCTTCGGGAATGCCCAATTCACGACGAATTACCCGTAGCGGAGAAACACTTTTTAGTTGCCATAGTGGCAAAAATGCAAAACCCAGCAGTAGTGCCAAGCCGCTAATGGATGCCTGCCAGATGGGCATCCAACCGGGGCTGGGTAAATTGGCATCACGCATGGCAGCAATAGTTTGCACCAATCCTGCCTGTACGGTGTAGCCTATGATGCAACCGAATATCACCGCAAAAAATCCTAGCAACAAAAATTGATACAGGAAAATTTGCAGCACCTGTGCCTGACTAGCACCGAGACAACGCAGCATGGCGCAGGTGTCCAGATGCCGCGTGATGAATTGCCGCGCAGCCAACGCTAACGCCACACTTGCCAGCACAACAGCAGTTAATGCAGCCAGTCCGAGAAAGTTTTCAGCACGTTCCAGCGCAGTGCGTATCTCGGGACGCGCATCGCGCACGTCTTCTATTTTTTCGCTCAACTGCAAACGCTCGGCCAGCCAGCTTCGCAATTCACTGACTTTATTCGGCTCGCCCGCTATCAATAAGCGATAGCTGATGCGACTGCCTTCCTGCACCAATCCGCTACTGGCCAAATCTTCTGCATTCAATAAAACACGCGGCGCAAAGCTGACAAAGCCGATCGCTTGATCGACATCACGCACAATGCGCGCAGCCACACGCAATCGCAGTGCGCCCAGATTAATTTCATCACCGATTTCCAAATTAAGCCGCTGTATCAATCGCGCATCAACCCACACTGTGCCACGCTGGGGAATGCTGGTAGCCACATGCTGTGCCCCATCATCAATCTCAATTTTCCCGCGCAAGGGATAGCCTTGCCCTACCGCCATGATTTCCGTCAACATGGTTTGCGCGTCAGCCGACGTTGCCTGATCGCGTGAAATTACCTGATCGCGTGAAATTGCCGGATCGCGTGAAATTGCCGGATCACGTGAAATTACTTGGGCGCGTGAAATTGCCTGGGCGCGCGATACCATGCTCGGAAAAACTGCGCTCGTCACGATGGCCAAGTTGCGTTGCAGTGCAGCCGCGCGATACTCGGGCGAGATAACGCGGGTTGAGGTAACACGTAAATCTGCGCCCAACAAACTGGTGGCTTCCTGTTGCAAAGCCTGGCGCACGCGGTCGGCAAATAAGCCTACAGTTGACATGCTACCCACCGCCAACACCAATGCCAGCAGTAATACGCGCCACTCACCTGCACGCCAATCGCGGCGCAGCATGTTGAAGGATAGTCTAAAAATATTTCCAGTCATGCCCAGATATTCCTCATATCACAACCCGCCCAGCCGCCAGATGTATTTGTCGGCTGCAACGACGCGCCAATGCTTCATCATGGGTGACTAAAATTAAAGTCGTGCCGTGTGCGCGATTTAACTCCAACATTAATTCGATAATCTGCGCGCCCGTATTGGCATCGAGATTGCCGGTCGGTTCATCGGCAAATAATATTTTAGGTTGCCCGACAAAGGCGCGGGCAATGGCGACGCGCTGTTGCTCACCGCCGGACATATGTTTGGGCAGGTGTGTCATGCGCGACGCCAAGCCGACTTTTTGCAATGCCTGACTGGCGCGCTCTTGAATACTAATTGAATGATTGTTAATTGCCGGAAGATTGCTTGCAGTATGCAATTCTAGCGGCAGCATCACATTCTCAAGTGCAGACAAGGCCGGCAATAATTGAAATGACTGAAACACAAACCCTGCCAAACGACCACGCAAATGTGCACGACCATCTTCATCCAAGGTCGATAGATCATGACCATCCAGATAAACCGTCCCACTGCTGGGTGCATCCAGCCCAGCTAGGAGTCCTAGTAGGGTGGATTTACCCGAACCGGACGCGCCCAAAATCGCTAGACTTTCACCTGCCTTCACAGAAAAATTAATCTCGTGCAAAATAACCAGAGGCTGTCCGCCACTTTCTACTTGCTTACCCAGGTTCTCTGCCTGCACAATGTCTGCCATGAAAATATATTCTTTCTTAAAATTAATTTTATGCATTGCTGCGGGTCTGCTGCTGTCCCACTCCAGTGTTGCGCAACAACCCGCTATTATGGTCTTCGGCGATAGCCTGTCAGCCGCTTATGGTATTTCTCGTAATGCCGGATGGGTCAACTTAATGCAGCAATCGCTGCAACAAAGCCACCCGCAATATCAAATCGTCAATGCCAGCATCAGCGGTGAAACAGCCAGCGGCGGCGTGCGCCGCCTTACCAAGACCGTGCGTGAACATCAGCCTAGTATTGTGATTCTCGAACTGGGTGCCAACGATGCGTTGCGCGGCAGGCCAGTGGCGGACATACACGCTGATCTAAGCCGATTGATTCAGGATATTAAAAAATCCGGCGCACAAGTAATTCTGGCAGGCATGCAACTCCCGCCCAATTACGGCGATGGCTACACCAAAAAATTCAAGGCCATGTACCCAAGTCTTGCCCAAAAATTCAAGGTAACACTGGTTCCATTTCTGTTGGATGGAATCGCCCCGGAGCAATTTCAAGTAGATAATTTACATCCCACCGCTGCCGCTCAAGCACAGATTTTACAAAATGTCCTGCCTCATTTGCAGCCGCTGCTTTAATTAATTTTTCAGCTCGTCTGGTTTCAGCACGTCTGGTTTCAGCGCGTCTAGCGTAAGCTAAAATCAGCACCATTCGTCAACCCCAGCGCACTTGCCACCCCTACTCCTAGACGCTTAGCCAGCCGTTCAGAGAAGTTTTCATGCTCGGTAAAATCCACAATATCCTCAGCCTTCACCACGTCGCGCGCCACACTCTCCACGCTGCCCATCTCGTCGGCTAATCCCATATCAATACTTTTTTGTCCAGTCCAAATCAAACCACTGAATACTCCCGCTTCTTCTTTCAAACGTTTGCCGCGTCCTTGCTTTACAACATTAATAAATTGCTGATGTATTTCCTCCAGCATTTTTTTAGCATGTTCCTGATGTACAGGATTAACGGGTGCAAAAGGATCCATGAAGCCTTTATTTTCTCCTGCGGTAATTAAGCGCCGCTCCACACCGAGCTTCCCCATTGCACCCGTAAAGCCAAAGCCATCCATCAACACACCGATGGAACCGACCAGGCTGGCCTTATTCACAAATATTTTATCCGTTGCTGCCACGATGTAATAGCAGCCAGACGCACACACATCTTCCACCACTGCATAGATGGGAATATTGGGATACTTGGCACGCAGTCGGTGAATTTCATCGTTCACATAACCCGATTGCACCGGGCTACCGCCTGGGCTATTAGAGCGCAACAGCACGGCCTGTGTGCCTGTGTGCTTGAAGGCTGCTTGCAGGCTGCCGATTAACCTTTCCGAATTTGCAGCCGAACCCGATGAGATTACCCCGCTTAATTCCACCAATGCAGTGTGCTTGCCGCTCGATAGCGTCGTATCCGCTTTACCCATCCAACCCATGAATAAGGCCAGCAAAATAAAAAGATAAGCAAAGGTTAGTACCTTAAAAAAGATACTCCAGTGACGCGCTCGGCGTTGCTCCTGAATGGCGGTCATAGCAAGCTTTTCCAGTACGCTGCGCTCCCAGTTTTGTTGATCCGACATGAATGTTCCCTTCAATATTTAATAACTTAAGACACCTAACCCAATATACCCTGCAATTTACGCTGTAGCGGATTTGATTTGTGTTTCAGTATATCAGGCATGTGCTTTAAACCACGCTCGTAGTCCAGCAAAATCATCCAGCAAAGCCAGCGGCTGTAATGCGCTTAAATGATGTTTGGGATGTGCGCCGTAAGTCACCCCCAGCGCACTCACCCCGGCACTCTTTGCCATGTGCAAATCATGTGTGGTATCACCCACCATCAGTGCCCGCAACGCGACCACCCCCAGCTCATCCATAATTTCCAGCAGCATGGCCGGGTGCGGTTTGGAATGGGTTTCATCGGCGGTGCGTGAGGCATGGAAATAGGACTGCAAACCACACGCATCAAAGGCGCGATTCAACCCATGCCGCGTTTTACCCGTTGCCACGGCCAGCCAATAACCTTGGCTGTGTAACTCTGCGATGGTTTCATACGCACCAGCAAACAGAGGCATAGAATTTTCCTGCGATAAAAAATGATGCCGATAACGCTGCACAAATTTATCGTACATCGCTTCACTTAAGCTCGGCACCGCATGATTCAAAGCCTGTTGCAACCCCAAGCCAATCACATGTCGCGCAGCTTCATCCGACGGCACGGGTAAATCCAAATCGCGGCACGCCGATTGAATCGAACCTGCGATCACCGCCGTCGAATCCATCACCGTACCATCCCAATCAAACACAATTAAATCGTAACGTTTCGCCATTTTTTAATAAACAAACTGCAAGAAAATAAGGCGCGGATATTAACATTTTTAGCTTATTGCTTTGCTGTTCCGCATAGGAAGCAAATTTATGAGTTTAACAAACTCGCATTGGCGTAATATGCGCTAACACCTGACTTGACATTTTATGCTACGCACAACCTCGCACAGTGCGGTTGTACATATCATAGATATTGATAATAATGTAGTGCAATGATGGTGCTAAAAATCCATGTAGCGAACTACTTTAAACCGAGATTTTCCAATAGAGCACAATTCCCAATGGAAGCCATTAGAGAATTACATTGATTCTATTGAAGTTTGGGTTGATTTTGAGTAGCGTATAGCCATCGCGATTTAAGTGCAGAGGAAGTCATGGGTTTTGAGCTGCGTTTT
>CANJMS010000030.1 GCA_947475825.1 Nitrosomonadales bacterium | reverse complement strand
TCAGTGTAATTTCAGCAGCTACTCGCATTTACATGCTCCATTCGATTGGCAATCGAACGGTTCGGCTGGTTTAATTCGCTTAAGTTCCCTCAAGAGTGCAACACTATTCTAGCCATCTGACTAACCTAGCAAAAGACGTTGGGCAAGTCATTGGTTATAGCCATTCCACTTGGTTGGCAAAAGACACCAACCAAGTGGCTGGTTATGGCGGTGGTGATGGATCGGTGTTCGCGGCGCATTATCGGTTGGGCTTTGGAGCGGCAAAGGAATGTTGCATTGACCCTGCGTGCGCTCAATCATGCAGTGGCAAGGCGCCGCCCGAAACCGGGCCTGATCTTCCACATGGATCGCGACATTGAATATTATGTCAACGCCTTCCGGGAGCGACTGGCACAGTTACAGATCACCCAGAGCATGAACCGTCCGGGCAAGGTGACTGACAATGCCTTTATGGAGTCGTTCTTCCATTCGATGAAGGCGGATGTGATTCACGGCAATACTTTTACGGAGGACGGTGCTTCTTGGCCAAGTGTTGCTTGGCTCGCGCAATCGCCGCAATGACTTGATTCGGCGCGGTGCCACCAATATGATTGCGGCTGGCTAGCGAGCCTTCCAGCGTAAGCACTGCATAAATATCTTCTGCAATGAGCTTGGAAAATTGTTGCAATTCATCCAATTTTAGATCACTCAAATCACATGCTCGTTGTTCCGCATGGCGCACTATTAGCGCCACGGTCTCGTGTGCGTCGCGAAACGGCAAACTTTTTTTCACCAGATAATCCGCCAAGTCTGTCGCAGTAGCATAGCCTCGTAGCGCCGCATTACGCATGGCTTCTGGCTTGACAGTGATGCCGCCCATCATGTCGGCATAAATGCGCAGGGTCATGTTCAGTGTATCCAATGTGTCAAACAAAGGCTCTTTGTCTTCTTGATTATCTTTGTTATAGGCCAGCGGCTGACCTTTCATCAAGGTCAGCAAGGCCACCAAATTGCCTTGCACGCGCCCTGCTTTACCGCGCACCAGTTCCGGCACATCCGGATTTTTTTTCTGCGGCATGATAGACGATCCCGTGCAAAATCGATCCGCAATATCAATGAAACCAAAGCATGGATTCATCCACAAAATAAGCTCTTCCGACAGGCGCGATAAATGCACCATAATGAGCGCGGCGCAGGCGGTAAATTCGATGGCGAAATCGCGATCCGATACCGCATCCAGCGAATTTTCACACACACCGTCAAAACCTAAAAGTTCTGCTACCAGTTCACGATTAATAGGATAGCTGGTGCCAGCCAAAGCCGCCGCACCAAGCGGCAAGCGGTTTACTCTACCCCGGCAATCCGTCAGTCGTTGAGCATCGCGTTTCAACATTTCAAAATACGCCATCAGGTGGTGTGCAAAACTCACCGGCTGCGCGACTTGCAAATGGGTAAAGCCGGGCATGATGGTGTGTGTATGCTGCTCGGCAAGATCGAGCAGAGCAGTTTGCAGCGACTTGATATGCAGATTGATTTCATCAATGGCTTGCCGCAGATACAAGCGTATATCCGTTGCCACCTGGTCGTTGCGCGAGCGCCCGGTATGCAATCTTTTACCGGCATCACCGATTAAAGAAGTTAATCGCTTTTCGATATTCAGATGCACATCTTCCAAATCCAATTGCCAGATAAATTTGCCCAGTAGAATTTCATTCTCGATTTGTGCCATGCCGCGCTCAATGTCGTGCAAATCCTGCGTGTTAATGATGCTGCAAGCAGCCAACATCTGTGCGTGAGCGAGTGAACCTTGAATATCCACCAGCGCCAGTCGTTTATCAAATTCTACCGAGGCAGTAAAACGTTTGACCAATTCCGCTACAGGCTCGTTAAATCGCCCTGACCATAATTTTTCGTCCTGTGCTTCTTTGGGGATTTCTTTTTCTTGCATCGTCATCGTCTATTGTCCAGAATGTGCAGCATTGAGCAGGTTTTTTGTGAGATGTAAAACTGTGAGGCGACAAATTATAGAACAAAACCCCACTGCCGATACGATGCCAAATTTTCGTAACCTCGGAGTCATCCTGCGCGCCATATTATTGGTCAACGGCATGGCACTACTGGTCAGCATGATGTTCGCCAGTTCCATACAAGATGGCTTGCAGCAAATGGTCGTTGCTTCGGCTCTGTTGCAGCCTGTGTTACTCACTAGCATGTTATTGCTATTCGCCCTCAACCCCATACTGAAAAAAATAGTTCATCGGCAGAGCATCGCGTTGGTAATAACCTTGGCGGGCTTGGTCACTCTGGTAATCCAATATTGGGGCGCAGCGTTTTATATTCCGCATCATTCAACAGATGCAGATTTTTATTTATGGCGCAATGCGCTGTCTGCTTGTGTTATCACCGCGCTTCTCTTGGTCTATTTCAGATTACGCACGCAGGCATTATCCCCCGCGCTGCACCAGGCTAGATTACAGGCACTGCAGGCACGCATCCGCCCACATTTCTTATTTAACACGATTAATGCCGTGCTGGGCATCGTGCGCGCCGACCCCAAGCGCGCCGAAATCGCGTTGGAAGATATGGCCGATTTATTTCGCATGGCCATGTCACATGCCAGTGATTTGCTGCCTTTGCAACAGGAAATCCAATTGGCGAAACAATACCTGTCGCTGGAACAATTGCGCCTGGGTGATCGATTGCAAGTCAATTGGCAGATCGAAAATTTGCCAGATGATGCGCTGATCCCGCCTTTTATATTACAGCCCCTGCTGGAGAATGCGGTCTATCATGGCATTGAGCCGCTTGCCCAAGGTGGAACGATAGACATTAAACTGTATCGGAACGGCAATGCGCTGCATCTCGACCTGACCAATCCACGTACTGTGCTCGAACCACATCAGGCGGGAAACGAAATGGCCTTGATGAATATCCGCGAGAGACTGGCCTTGCAATTTGATATTGAGGCGCGTTATACCGTGGAATCTGACACAGACTTTTATCGCGTGCAGATTATGCTACCGTATTTAAAATCAACTGCGAATCAGGTAAAACATTTATGACTTCAGCCACTGCTGCAACGCCTGCGTCGTTAAGCATATTCATCGTGGATGATGAGCAGCCAGCACGTAATCGACTCAAAGAATTGCTGGGCGATTGTGCCCGGCAATTACCCTTGCGATTGCTGGGCGAAGCCAGTAACGGGCATGAGGCACTCGATCAATTATCCGCCATGCCAGCCGATGTGGTGCTGGTGGATATTCGTATGCCAAAAATGGATGGGATCGAACTGGCACAACACCTCAACAAACTGCCGCAGCCGCCCATCATTATTTTTACAACGGCTTATGACACTTACGCGATCAAGGCATTTGAGTTACACGCCATCGACTATCTGCTAAAACCCATGCGCCAACAACGCTTGCTGGATGCGTTGCTGCGCGCCCGCACAGCAGCCAGAGTGCGAAATGATGTCCTGCAAAAAATCGCCTCGCAGCCGCGCACAAATTTTTCCATACAGGAACGCGGCAAAGTTCACCTTATTCCCGTCGAACAAGTGCGGTATCTGCGCGCAGAATTAAAATACATCACCGTGCGCACGCTTGAGCGCGAATACCTGATCGAAGAATCCCTCAGCGCGCTGGAGCAGGAATTCGCAGAAACATTTATCCGTATCCACCGCAACTGTCTGGTAGCAAAAAATGAAATTGAAGGATTTGAAAAACTGACTGATGAGAACACCAGTGAAACACATTGGACAGTTAAACTTAAAGGTATTGAAGAACGTATGCCTATCAGCCGCAGACAGCAACATATCGTCAAGGAAATGTAAAAAAATCGCTAGCCTTGACTACCCCCCCCCCTCTCCCCGCATAATCCGCATGAGCCGATTCATGGTGAAACGGTCTGTGTTACATAAACTACTTACAAGGGACATGAAATGGGGAAATTTAAATCCGGATTGGCGGCAGCGATGTTATTGGCAAGTGTTTCAGGATCGGCATGGGCTACCGAGGTGGGGCAATTTTACGGTGCGATTGATGGGGGACAAACAAAATTCAAGGAATTTTGCACTGACGTGCTTCCTGGCCAAACTTGTAGCGACACTGGTACTGTGTTGCGGGGCGCAGTAGGTTATCAGGCGCACCCCAATGTGGCGGTGGAAGCCAGCTATGCGAACTATGGTCAGGCGGAGTTCAATGACAATGCTGGGCTTTCAGGCGAGGCAAAGGCGTCGGGTTTTCAGTTTTCTGCAGTTGGGTCTTGGCCACTTGCCGATGCGTTTTCGGTAACAGGCAAACTCGGCTTAGCACTGACTAAGGGTGAGATTGCAGCAAGAGTTGTGGGAGTAGGGTCATTTTCTTTTGATGATAGCAATACAACTTTAGCGTGGGGGGTGGGGGCGCGCTTTAATATCAACCAGGCCGTTGCAATACGCGCACAGTATGAACAACTGGGTAACATTAGCTTTGACAAGACTGATCCAACCCAAAAGGGAAAATTAGATTTATTGACGGCGGGTTTGATTTTTAGTTTCTAATTTGCTGTTGATGTTGCGTTGAAAAAAGCCCGCCCGGGATAATTTTTCTGGTAGCGGGCTTTTTTATTACCCAGATTTTCTGTAGGGATTAATAAAAAACGTCGCGAGCGATGGCAGAACAAGGCGCGAAAGGGTGAGGAAGCGGAGTTGACATTAAGTCAATGAGCATTCCGAATCCTTGAGCAACGCAGTTATGCCGAGCGCAGCCGTTTTTACCCGCTGTTCCGCAGGCCAGCGGCGATGCCGTTAATGGTCAGATGTATCGCCCGCTTGACCAGCTCATCCGTCTCCCCCGCGCGATGCCGATGCAGCAGTGAGACCTGCAAATGATTCAGCGGATCAATGTATGGAATGCGGGTCGCCAGGCTGCGTGCCAACGTGGGGTTATCAGTGAGCAGTGTGGTGGAACCCGTGATAGCGAACAACATATCTATGGTGCGCTGCCATTCTGCTTTAATTTCATCAAATATTTTGCGGCGCAATTGTTCATCTGGTACCAGTTCGGCATAGCGTGAGGCGATGCCCATATCAGTTTTAGATAACACCATATCCATGTTGGATAACAGACCGCGAAAAAATGCCCAGTCTTTGTTCATGGCTTGCAGTTGTGCGAGTCCAGCCTCACCTTCATGTTCGATAAATTTGGTAACTGCGCTGCCGAAGCCGTACCAGCCAGGCAAAATAGCGCGGTTCAAACTCCAGCTAAATACCCACGGAATAGCGCGCAGATCTTCAATTTTTCCGGAATTTTTACGTGCCGAGGGACGACTGCCGATGTTGAGTTCGGCGATTTCCTGTATGGGTGTGGAAGCGAAAAAATAATCGGTAAAGCCGGGCGTTTCATATACCAACTTACGATAAGCGGCGTAAGCATCCAGACTGAGCTTCTCCATGATTCTGTGAAAACCCGGCATGGCACTGTCATCGCCATGCTCGCGTACCAATGTGGCTTCCAGAGTGGCCGCCAATAAAATTTCCAGATTGCGCCGACCAATTTCCGGGTTGGAATATTTGCTGGCGATGACTTCACCTTGTTCGGTGATGCGAATTTGCGCGTTCACACTGCCCGGCGGCTGCGCCAGAATAGCCTGATAGCTGGGGCCGCCACCACGACCGACCGTGCCGCCACGTCCATGGAATAACCGCAACTCCACGCCGTGCTTTTTAAAAATCTCGGCCAGCACCACTTCGGCCTTATACAATTCCCAGTTGGCCGTGAGGTAGCCGCCGTCTTTGTTGCTGTCGGAATAGCCGAGCATGACCTCTTGCGTGTTGCCGCGACTTTGCAATAATTGCCGATAATAGGGTATGGAAAATAATTCATCCATGATGCCGCCACAGGCGCGCAGATCGTCTATGGTTTCAAACAGCGGGACGATGTTGACGTGTAGTTTGCTATTTCCTTGGGGATCATTTTCCAGCAAGTGGCTTTGCTGCAGCATCAACGCGACTTCCAACATGTCGCTCGCCGAATCAGTCTTGGAAATAATCGCATTGGGTAGGGCAGCATGTCCGAAACGTTGATGAATTTCAGCCGCTGTCAGCATGATGTGTAGCTCGCCTTGCACGAGGGATGAAAATTTATCCAGATTCACCGCGTGTTTTTTCATTGTCCCCTCATTGTCCCCTTGTGGGATGTGGGACTGCGGCGTTTTTTTGCTTGCCCTATTTTCTTCAACCAGGTTTTTTTCAACCAGGTGATTGCCCAGCAGCGATTTATTCTCAAGCAAGGCTGCTAATAACCATGCTCTGCGCCCGGCTTCGTCTTGCTCGGCATAGCCGGGTTTGTCCGCGCCCAGCGCAAAAAGCTCGCTCACGACTTGCTCATGCACCGCGCTGTGTTGACGCATGTCCAGCGGAGTCAGGTAAAAGCCAAACACTTCTACGGCGCGGCGTAAATTAGCTAGACGACCGCGCGCTAAAAACACAGCCTTATGTTGGAACAACGAGTTGATTAGAATGTCGAGATCGCGAATGAACGCTTGCGGGCCATCATATTTTTTCGCGTCAGGATTAACGGGACGCAAATGTTTGACGTTTTGCCCGAGGTCTTCCGCCGTCGTCACCAGCCTAGAATAAATTGCGATCAAGGCGCGGCGATACGGCTCGTCATCGCGGCTGACCTCTTTGTCCAACGATTCTGCGGCCAGCATTTCAAGTTCCCGGCTCACCTTAATCAGACGTGTGGTCAGACTCAAACGGGTACCGAGCAAATGTGTTTCGACCAAATAATGTTCTAACACCAGCGAAGATTGGCGCGAAATAGCATTTTGCATCACCGTGTGTGTTACAAACGGATTTCCATCACGGTCGCCACCTATCCAACTACCAATTTGCAAAAAAGGGGGGATGTGCAGCCGTTTACCATAGCGCTTTTCCAACTGTTTTTCCAAATCTGCGTAGAGGTTTGGAATTTCTGTCAGAAAGGTATAGCGATAATATTCCAGGCCATTTTTAATTTCATCGCGCACTGTAAGTTTGGCTGTACGCAGCATACGGGTGTGCCACAAAATGAGAATGAAGCGCCGCAGCATTTCTTCATTGTCGGCTAGTTCCTCAGGTGTGAGATCAATGCGATCCCGCTCGGACATGAGCTTGGAAATGATGAGCTGACAATCCAAAATACTTTTGCGCTGTACTTCCGTGGGATGCGCAGTGAGCACGGGTGAAATCAGTGCCTTGTTAAAAAATGCCTGCAATTCTTCGGCCTTGATGTGTTCATTCTCCACACGTTCCAGCGCTAATTGCAAACTGCCTTCTTGCGGCGGCGAGCCTGCCTTAAGGTGCGCGCGACGGCGGCGATTATGATGCAGGTCTTCGGCAATGTTGGACAGCTGTGCAAAAAAACTGAATGCGCGCACGACCAATAAAGTGTCTGCCGTAGATAGTGCATCCAGCATTTTTTCCACATGGGCGCGATCGCCTTCATCCTGCGTCTTGCGGAAGTGTACGGCGGCACGACGAATATTTTCGACCAGATCAAAAGTGTGGACACCTTCTTGCTCGCGTAGCGTGTCCCCAAGTATGCGCCCCAAGAGGCGGATATCTTCACGCAAGGGGAGGTCTTTGCTGGATATGGGGGATGGGGGAGTGAGCAGGTTCATGCTAGAATGCGGCGCAAATGAATTGATAATTTATGTCCTAAAATTTCCAAATACCTAAATTTACAAATACTTGGTATTCCCCAATAAATAACGCTCCCCAATTTTAATACCCCAATATCATCTTAGGAAAAATCAGTGAACACAGTTATTCAACACCCTTCAGCACCCGCCAGTTTAATCATCGTCTCACGCGAAAGCGCGCTGGCAATGTGGCAAGCTGAACACATCCGGGATGAGCTGCGCACATTATACCCACAAACTGAAATCAGCATATTAGGCATGACCACGCAAGGAGACCGCATTTTAGATGTGACCTTATCCAAAATTGGCGGCAAAGGTTTGTTTGTGAAAGAGCTGGAAACCGCTCTGGAAGAAGGTCTGGCAGACATAGCCGTGCATTCATTAAAAGATGTGCCGATGAATTTACCGGCTGGTTTTATGCTGGCCTGCATCACTCAGCGTGAAGATGCACGGGATGCTTTTGTCTCTAATCATTTTGCAAATTTTGAAGCCTTACCGTCTGGCAGTGTGGTGGGCACATCGAGCTTGCGTCGATCTAGTCAATTGCGCGCACGCTTTCCTGATTTAGTGATTGAGTCGCTACGCGGCAATGTGCAAACCCGTTTGCGTAAGCTGGATGAAGGTCAATATGCAGCGATTATTCTGGCGGCGGCAGGCTTAAAGCGATTGGGTTTGGGTGATCGCATACGCGCAGTGTTATCGCCTGAAAGCAGCTTGCCTGCGGTGGGGCAAGGCGCGCTGGCGATTGAGTGCCTTGCAGATCGCGCAGATTTAACTGCATTACTTGCACCTTTGCATCACGCCGACACCGCCGCGTGTGTGTTGGCGGAACGGGCGCTGAGTCGGGCTTTGGCGGGCAGTTGCCAAGTACCGCTAGGTGGCTACGCTGAAATGCACGACGGCCAATTACATTTGCGCGGCTTTGTTGCCAGCCCGGATGGCGGGCGCATGGCGCGCGCCGAGGCTCGCGGCACAGACCCGGAGACCGTCGGCAATACAGTGGCACAAGCTTTACGCGCCCAAGGGGCGGATGAAATTCTGGCGGCACTGGAATATACCAACACAAATTGACTGCGCGAATGAATGCCTGCGTTGCTCAGTGCTCGAAATCCTCTTGTATAACGTATACATTCCGGTTTCTGCGCGCCGTGCGCCTTGCCCTCCATTCGCTCGTTACAATTTTTGTCGGTATGAACAAAAAACAAAGGTTCGAGATATTTATTCAGCAATGAATAAACTCCAAACCCTCTCCGGTCTAAAAATCGTCATTACGCGCCCGCGTGAGCAAGCGGATAATTTGGCGCAACGTATCACTCAGGCGGGTGGACAAGCAATATTATTTCCGCTATTGGCAATTCATCCCGCTGCCGATACCACAGCATTAAACAAACAACTTGCACGCTTGAAAGAATTTAATCTAGCCATTTTCATCAGCCCCAATGCTGTGCGTTATGGCATGGACGCGATACTCGCAACAAGCGGTTCATCTCAAATATTAAGCAAGCTAAAAATCGCCGCGATGGGGCCCGGCAGTGTGCAGGCTTTGCGTGAATATGGCGTGCATGAAGTGATCGCACCGCAGGAAAAATTCGATAGTGAAACGCTGTTAGCACGACCCGAATTGCAAGCGGTAGCAGGTTGGAAAGTGATGATATTTCGCGGTGATGGTGGACGAGAGTTGTTGGGTGAAACATTGAAGATGCGCGGTGCCGAAGTAGAATATGCAACCTGCTATCAGCGCAGCAAACCGCCCGTGGATATCAGTAAATTATTGGTGGCGCGTCCCGATGCAATCACTGTAACCAGCAGCGAAGCGCTAAATTATTTTTATGAATTGCTGGATGCGCAGAGCAAAGAAATAATGTTCCCGACTCCCTTGTTTGTCCCGCACGAGCGCATTGCAAACTCTGCACGAAAATTAGGGTGGCAAGCTGTCACTCTCACGCAGGGCGGAGATGAAGGGTTGTTGTCAGGCTTGCTCGCGTGGGCAAATAATTCCAATTCCTGATAAAAACGATCACCGTGTTAGCTTCGTTTTCGGCTCCTGTTTATCAGAAATTAGAATAACCGCTAGCTCGTGCAGATTTGTTTATTGCAGGAGTTATTTAAGGCGCGAGTTTGCGCTTTAATATATCGTTAAGCTGCGTAGGGTTTGCCTTGCCTTTACTGGCTTTCATGGACAAGCCCACAAAAAACCCGAATACCTTTTCTTTGCCCGCGCGATATTCGGCAAGCTGCGCCGGATTGGCGGCAATCACCTCGTCTATAATTTTTTCTAACGCGCCCACATCCGAAACTTGCTTCAAACCTTTGGCCTCAATGATGGCATCAGCACTGCCTTCACCCGCCCACATATAACCGAACACTTCTTTCGCTATTTTATGACTAATCGTGCCGTCAACAATTCTTGCAACCAACACAGCAAAAGCTTCAGGAGTTATCGGTGTTTGTGTAATCGATAAGCCGCTCAGATTAAGCATTGCTCCAATTTCAATCATCGCCCAGTTAGCACCACTTACTGCACTATCTTCTTTGCCAACGACCATTGGTATGTAATGTTTCCAAAAACTATCAAAATACACCGCACGATCGCGATCTGCTACCAAGCTATTTGCCATATATGGTTCAAAGTGGTATTCCTCAATAAATCTCTTGCGCATTGATTCACGCGACTCGTGCATGCCACGTCTGATCTCTTCTATCCACTGAGGCAAAATCTCCAGCGGCAATAAATCCGGATCAGGAAAATAGCGATAATCATGCGCGTCTTCTTTACTCCGCATGGCGCGGGTTTCAATCTTGTCGGCATCGAACAGCACAGTCGCCTGCTGAATTTTTCCGCCGCTTTCAAGGGTATCAATTTGCCATTGCGCCTCATACTCGATGGCTTGTTGCAAAAATTTAAATGAGTTCAAATTTTTAATTTCACGGCGCGTACCGAGCTTCTCCTCACCCATGCGCCGCACCGATACGTTCGCATCGCAGCGAAACGAGCCTTCCTGCATGTTGCCATCGCAAATATCAATCCAGCGCACGAGGCTATGCGTAGCTTTAGCATAAGCCACCGCCTCGGCGGCAGAACGCATATCCGGCTCGGACACAATTTCCAGTAAGGGCGTCCCTGCCCGATTCAGGTCAACCCCGGTCAAGCCTTTGCCAGAAAAATCACGAAAAACCTCATGCAAAGATTTACCCGCATCTTCTTCGAGATGCGCGCGCGTAATACGCACCACTTTTTCATAAGGCTTTTCATTACCTGAAAGCGGTTCGACCTGTATAGTCAACGCACCCTGCCCCACCACGGGTTGATCAAACTGGCTAATTTGATAGCCCTTGGGTAGGTCGGGGTAGAAATAATTTTTACGCGCAAACACTGAGCGCGACGCGATCTGCGCGCCCACGGCCAGGCCAAATTTAATTGCGCGTTCAACCGCACCTTTATTCAGCACCGGCAACACGCCTGGCAAAGCGATATCCACCGCACAGGCCTGCGTATTTGGCTCGGCACCAAACGCCGTGCTCGCCCCCGAAAATATTTTTGATTGCGTGGAAAGTTGGGTGTGAATTTCCAACCCGATGACGATTTCCCAAGTCATGTCAAAGCCCCCCGGTCATTTAAAATATTGGGGGGCATACGCGTATGCCAGTCTGTTGCTTGCTGGTAGCGATGTGCCACATTTAACATCTGCGCTTCAGAAAAATAATTGCCGATAATTTGTAAACCGATGGGTAATTTATTTTTGCCGAATCCTGCCGGAATAGACATGCCAGGCAAGCCTGCCAGATTCACGGCAATGGTGTAAATATCCTGCAAATACATGGCTACCGGATCATCTGATTTTTCGCCAATATTGAATGCGGTGCCGGGCGCGGAGGGCCCCATAATGACATCGCATTGCTTGAAAGCATTGTCAAAATCTTGTGCGATCAGGCGCCGAATTTTTTGCGCCTGCACGTAATAAGCATCGTAGTAGCCGTGTGATAAAACATAGGTTCCGATCATGATGCGGCGTTTCACTTCCGCGCCAAAACCTTGCGCGCGTGATTTTTGATACATGTCGGTCAGGTCAGAATATTCCTTGGCGCGGTAGCCGTAGCGCACGCCATCAAAGCGCGACAGGTTACTGGAAGCCTCTGCTGGAGCAATTACATAATAAACTGGTATAGATAATTTTGAGTTGGGCAGGCTGATATTAACTACCGTTGCGCCCAGCTTTTGATATTCGACTACCGCTGCCGCAACGGCTTGTGCAACATCATCACTTAAGCCTTCGGCAAAAAATTCTTGTGGCAGGCCGATGCGTAAACCGCTGAGCGGCTTGCCCGCAGCAGGTGAATCTATATCACGTAAGTAATTTTCGGGGGGACGCTGTAAGCTGGTTGAATCACGTTCATCAAAACCCGCCATGGTGTTTAACATGAGTGCCAAATCTTCCGCGCTGCGCGCCATCGGCCCCGCTTGATCAAGGCTGGAAGCGAAGGCAATCATACCGTAACGCGACACCACACCATAGGTTGGTTTAATGCCACTGATGCCACACAGCGCCGCAGGTTGGCGAATAGAGCCGCCCGTGTCGGTGCCCGTGGCTGCCGCGCACAATCGCGCTGCCACGGCCACCGCCGAACCACCTGAGCTACCGCCGGGCACGACATTATGATTCCACGGGTTTTTTACCGCGCCAAAATATGACGTTTCATTGGATGAACCCATCGCGAATTCGTCCATATTAGTTTTGCCTAAATTGACCGCACCCGCTTCGTTAAATTGTTGGATGACGTGTGCGTCGTAAGGCGCAATAAAATTTTCCAGCATCTTCGAACCGCAGGTAGTACGCCACTCTTTAGCGCAAAAAATATCTTTTTGTGCGATGGGGATGCCCGTTAAATTAGAAATTACAGGTAAAGCATGGCTGTTGTTTTTTGCCAACCGGGCATCGGCATGGCGCGCCTGCGCCAAGCTCATTTCAGCGTTCGTAGTGATATATGCATTGAGTGTCGGATTGTATGCGGCGATGCGCTCCAAATACAGCTGGGTCAATTCGACACTGGAAATTTTTTTGGTCTGCAACGCGCTACTAAGTTGGCGCAAACTGAAATGCAAAGGGGACTGATTAGGCATGGACGAGATTAATGCTGTGCTGTGTCTGGTTTTTTGTTGAGGGTTTTTTGTTGGGGGTTTATTTAGGGCGACTCAGATGATTGCTTAAGGAACCTCTGATTAAGTCCCGCATGGCCGCGCATTCGGCTTTGCGGAATGGGATGCAAGAAAGGTGACGACGCGAATGGTTATTCCCTTCGCTAGGAACCTGACGCCGCAGACCGCCCGCAATGCCAATGCCCTTGTGGGTTGCGACAAAAATAGGCACTCGCTGTGTTGCGCTCCTTGGTATCGTAGAATAACTACGACCAGCGTCGCGCGCCTTGCGATCATCCATTTTTTGTCAGCAATGCGGTTCATAATGGACTTAATCAGAGGTTCCTTAATTATTACTTTGAAAATTTACTCTATCGCTGGCGGAACCAGATAGAGGTTGCGTTCAACTTGCGGCGCGAGCGTTTGAAACAACTCGCGCTGATCTATCTCGCTCACCCTATCCTCGCGCAAACGCTGCGTGGCATCTTGCGCGTGTGACATGGGCTGGATACCAGTTGTATCAACTGCTTGCATCTGCTCAATCAAATTAAAAATAGTGGTCAACTGCGCTTGAGCAGCTTGCGCTTCCTGCTCGGTGATCGCCAGCCGAGCCAATCGAGCAATCTTATAAACATCATTCATGTTAATTGACATAGGGTTGGCTACTTTCTTTAATGTCACGCTGGCTGTCACGCTGGCTTTCTTTAAGTAGGTTGAGTAGGGTATCATAAACACCTTCTGAAACCTACGTTCTAAAGTGTATGTATTTTCCTATGTTCAAAATTTTTGATAATTATTTTACCAACGACCTCGCCATAGATTTAGGTACTGCCAACACCCTAATTTGGGTGCGCGGACAGGGCATTGTTTTGAATGAGCCATCTGTGGTCGCTATCAGGCAAGAGGGCGGGCCGAATGGGAAAAAAATTATTCAGCAGGTGGGGCTGGCAGCCAAGCAAATGCTGGGGCGCACGCCAAACAACATTACCGTTATTCGCCCGATGCGCGATGGCGTAATCGCCGACTTTACTGTGACCGAGCAAATGCTCAAACAATTTATAGGCCGGGTGCATCAATCTGGCATTTTTAGACCTAGCCCGCGCATCGTCATTTGCGTACCGTGTGGCTCTACCCAAGTGGAACGCCGTGCTATTCGCGAATCAGCTTACGGTGCCGGCGCACGCCGCGTGGAGTTGATCGAGGAGCCGATGGCGGCAGCAATAGGCGCAGATTTACCAGTTGAGGATGCCACGGGTTCGATGGTGGTGGATATTGGTGGTGGCACGACTGAAGTTGGCGTGATGTCTCTGGGAGGCACAGTATATTCCGGCTCGGTGCGCGTGGGCGGAGATAAGCTGGACGAAGCCATCATCAATTACATTCGCCGTAACTACGGCATGTTGATCGGTGAAACTACTGCTGAGCAGATTAAAAAAGGAATCGGTTCAGCATTCCCCGGCAGCGAAGTAAAGGAAATGGAGGTAATGGGTCGCAATCTAGCAGAAGGTGTGCCGCGTAGCTTCACCATTTCCAGTAATGAAGTATTAGAGGCACTGACCGATCCACTAAACAGTATAGTCAGCGCAGTGAAAATTGCTCTTGAACAGACGCCTCCCGAACTCGGTGGCGATATTGCGCGCAAGGGCATGGTGCTTACCGGAGGCGGCGCCTTGTTACGTGATATTGATCGGTTACTGATGGAAGAATCCGGTTTGCCTGTTGTAGTTGCAGATGACCCGCTAACCTGTGTGGTACGCGGATCAGGCAAGGCACTGGATAGCCTGGATAGAAATACCGGCATTTTTATCCATGATTAATCCTGGTTTAAAGCACAATCGGATAACCGCTTTTTCCGCCCATATTGCTGTTTTTCAAACTCTTTTTTTTTGAATGGAACACACACGCTCTTTCCGCTTCTTCAATCGCGGACCAAGCCAAGCTGCACGTCTGGTATTTTTTTCACTACTTTCTCTGCTGCTGCTTTTTGTCGATGCGCGCTTCAAATATCTGGAATATGCACGGCATATATTATTTGTTCCAGTGAATGCTCTGCAAAACTTGGCCACTCTGCCCAGCAAGCTATGGCACGAATCTGGTAAATATTTAGTCACTCAAACCCAATTGGTGCAGGAAAACGAACAACTACGTCTGAACATCACCAAACAAGCCGCACAGCTGCAACAATTGCAGGTATTACAAGCCGAAGCGGGTCATCTACGCAGCTTGCTGTCCGTGCAGCAGCGTGCCGAATATCCGATGCAGTTGGCCGAGATAGTCTCCGTTGAACGGGACATATTCAAACGCAAACTCTTTCTGGATAAAGGGTCGAGCGCAAATGTATTGGCCGGGCAAATTGTAATTGATGAAACAGGCGTGATTGGACAAATCACTCGAGTTTATCCGTGGGTCAGCGAAGTAACACTCATCACCGACAAAGACCATACTGTCCCGGTGCAAGTGTTACGCAATGGCTTGCGCGCCATCGCCTTTGGCTCGGTCGGCGCGGGAGAAATAGCGCTGCGCTACACACCCGTCAACGCTGAAATAGAAGTTGGCGATGTGTTGGTTACCTCAGGTCTAGATGGCACATATCCACCGGGTTTACCCGTAGCACGAGTCACGCAAGTTGAGCGTAATCCGGCGTATCCTTTCGCACGTATCACCTGCACGCCGTTGGCAGGAGTAGATAAAAATCGGCAACTTTTAATTTTGACCGGCTTGCCTAAATTGCCAGCACGCCCGGAAGCCGAGGTTGAAAAGGTAATCAGCAAGCCCAGAAAATTTCCCCGAAAAGCACCATGAGTGAATCCGCCCCAAATAGCCGGGAATTTTTATCCGCCTCCAGCGGCAGCTTTATTGCGGGCAGCATGTTAATTGCGCTGCTGCTCAACTGGCTTCCCTGGCAAGGTTGGTGGTTGGCATTACGGCCTGATTTTGTCGCGCTGGTGTTGCTGTATTGGTGCACCCACAAACCGTATCGCGTCGGCATAGGCATGGCATGGATGGTGGGCATTTTGGCTGATGTGGCAGATGCCAGCCTGTTTGGGCAACATGCGCTGGCCTATTCGGTACTGGCGTTTGGCGGCGTGGTACTGCATCGGCGCGTACAGATGTTTGATTTACGCCAGCAAACTTTACAAGTTTTCCCATTATTTTTATTGTCGCAGGCCATTTATGCCGTCGTGCATTGGCAGCTTTCTGGGCACATGGTATGGGAATATTTTATCAGCAGTATTTTCTCGGCGGCGCTGTGGGCTCCACTCACCTTAATGTTGCAGTCGCTACGCCGCCCGCGCACCCATTCTGCACAGCAGTGACCGCCTCAATCGAGAACTTAGCATGAATCATCGCGTCGAGCTCAAAGATTCGCAACGGGAAATACATCATTTCCGCTTACGCTTGATGCTCTGCGTAAGCATTGTACTGCTGATGTTTTTTTTGCTGCTGGTTCGCTTTGTTTATTTGCAGGTCATTAAGCACAGTCATTACGAAACGCTGGCGGAGAATAACCGCATTTCCATCGTGCCGATTGTGCCAAGTCGCGGCGTAATTCGGGATCGCAATGGTGAAGTGCTGGCGCGTAATTACTCTGGCTACACACTGGAAATCACTCCCAGTAAAGTGAACGATATGGAAGGCCTCATCAACCAACTGGCGCTGCTGGTCGATATTTCCAATAAGGATCGCAAGCGCTTCAAAAAATTATTAACTGAAAGCCGCAACTTCAACAGCTTGCCCATACGCAACCGCTTAACGGATGTTGAAGTGGCGCGCATGGCCGCACAAGTTTTTCGCTTTCCCGGTGTGGAAATTAAAGCCAGACTGTTCCGTGAATATCCGCACCGCGAGTTAACCTCACATTTTATCGGCTACATTAGCCGCATCAATGATGAAGATTTGAAAATCATTGAGGAAAGCAATGAGAACTCCAACTACTTGGGTACCGACTACATTGGTAAAATCGGCATTGAGCAAAGCTACGAAAAAGAATTACACGGCATAACGGGTATCCAGCGCGTTGAGGTTGATTCCGCCGGGCGCGAAGTGCGTACCGTGTCCAGCACCGCACCCATATCGGGTAATGATTTAACGCTGACACTGGACGTAAAATTGCAGTCCGTTACAGAGCAGGCTTTTGGTGATTATCGCGGTGCAATGGTGGCGATCGATCCCAGCAATGGCGAGGTGTTGGCCTTTGTCAGCAAGCCCGGCTACGATCCCAATTTATTTATTGACGGCATAGATGAACAAAGTTGGAATGAGTTGAGTAACTCGCTGGATGTACCGCTAAACAATCGCGCGCTGCGCGGTCAATATCCTCCCGGCTCCACTATCAAACCTTTTATGGCGTTAGCGGGTTTAACCTATAACACGCGCACGCCTACAAAAACGATCAGTGATCCCGGATTTTTCACCTTACCCGGCAATCGCCACCGCTATCGCGATTGGAAACAGGATGGGCATGGCATCGTGGATTTATTTAAATCCATCGTGATTTCGTGTGACACCTATTACTATGGGTTGGCCACCGAAATGGGGATAGGCAATATTGCCAGCTTTTTGAGCCAATTTGGTTTTGGCAAACAGACTGGCATTGATTTGGAAGGCGAGGTTTCCGGCTTGTTACCGTCTGAAGAATGGAAGCAGCGACGGTACCAACAAATTTGGTATCCGGGCGATACAGTATCAGTCGGCATCGGGCAAGGTTATAGCTTGGTCACCCCACTGCAATTGGCGGCGGCCACAGCCGCGCTGGCCAACAATGGAATTTTACATCGCCCGCATCTGGTAAAAAAAATTGAGCGTAACTCAAATAATGCGGCGAGTGCTACAACAGCACCACAAGCTGTTCAGCAAATTAATCTAAAGGCCGAACATCTCGATCTGGTTAAACGCGCCATGATCGCTGTAACCAAACCGGGTGGTACAGCCGCCTGGGCAGGCAATGGTGTACCCTATGTGATGGCTGGAAAAACCGGCACAGCGCAGGTTATCAATATCAAGCAGGGCGAGAAATATGATGCGCAAAAGGTCGATGAGCGACATCGCGATCATGCATGGTTCATTGCTTTCGCGCCCGCTGAACAACCTAAAATTGCATTGGTCGTGCTGGTGGAAAACGGCGGGCATGGCAGCTCCACCGCCGCGCCCATCGCGCGCAAAGTGCTGGACTATTTCATGCTGGGTAAAGTACCCAAACCTTTAGTTAAAACAAAAATGGGGGGGGATGTTGAAGGGGACTAAACACCGCTTGTGGGAACGCTTCATCGTACACTTGGATCCGGTGTTACTGACCGCGCTCGGCCTGTTGATGTGTACTAGTCTAGTGGTGTTATACAGTGCCAGCGGCGGCAATTGGAGTCGCGTGCTGGGTCAGTCAGTAAACATACTAATAGCACTGGTCGCACTGTGGGCGATGGCTAATTTACCGCTGCATTATCTGATGCGTACTGCCGTACCCATGTATGTGATAGGCGTGTCGCTGCTCATCGGTGTGGCCTTGTTTGGCGAGATCAATAATGGTGCGCGACGCTGGCTCAATCTTGGAATTATCACCATCCAACCCTCTGAGATTATGAAAATTGCCGTGCCGCTGATGATGGCTTGGTATTTTGAAAAGTACGAAGCGCAACTGCGCTTGAGAAATTACATTGTTGCGGCTTTGCTTCTGCTGCTGCCCGTTGGACTGATTCTGCGTCAACCGGATTTGGGCACAGCCACTTTAATTACCGCCAGCGGATTTTTTGTATTGTTCTTGGCCGGATTAAGCTGGCGCGTCATGCTTGCACTGGTGGTAGCAGCGGCAGCCAGTGCGCCATTCTTGTGGCACTCACTGCACGACTACCAACGTCTACGCATCCTCATGTTGCTTGATCCCTCGCAAGATGCGTTGGGTAAGGGCTATCACACCATCCAAGCCACCATCGCAGTCGGCTCCGGTGGCATCTTAGGCAAGGGGTATTTGAATGGCACACAGTCACATTTGGATTTTCTGCCGGAACGCACCACCGACTTTATTTTTGCCGTATTCTCGGAAGAGTTCGGCCTGCTAGGCAACATCATATTATTGGGGTTTTATTTATTTGTTATTGTCCGTGGCTTTATGATTACCGCCAACGCCTCCACCTACTTTACGCGCCTGATGGCAGGCAGCATCACTCTCACCTTCTTTACCTATGCATTTGTTAACATGGGCATGGTCAGCGGCATTCTGCCTGTGGTAGGCGTACCCTTGCCGTTGATCAGTTATGGCGGCACATCAATGGTTACCTTATTACTGGGATTTGGTATGCTGATGAGTATTCACACCCATAAAAAATTAGTGCAGACTTAACGAACACGCTTTGTGACTGCCCACATTGTCCCCTTGTGGGGCGAGGTCACCTTAAAACAACCGAGCTTGCTATAAAAATCGACGCGCAAGGAGAATATAAATGAACAGTAAATATATTTTGGTTTTCAACAGCGTGCTTTTATTCGCCGCGTGCAGCAACACACCGCAACGCAGCGCAGAAACACCCACAGCGAAACCTATTACCAGCGGCGGCTTCCTCCCTGGTGATGGGCCAGATGCCAACGCGCCCGCGAATCTGGATTCTATCCCCGATGCCATTCCCCGAGCCGAACCCTTGCACCGCTATGCCAACCGCCAATATGTCGCGCTAGGTAAAACCTATGTGCCGCTGACTAAGACAGACAATTACAAAGAGCGCGGCAGCGCTTCATGGTACGGCAAAAAATTTCATGGCAAGCGCACTGCCAATGGCGATGTGTATGACATGTATGCCATGACCGCCGCCCACCCCACCCTGCCCCTGCCCAGTTATGCGCGAGTAACTAATCTGTCCAACAACAAATCCATCGTCGTGCGCGTGAATGACCGCGGCCCGTTTATGCACAACCGCGTGATTGATTTATCGTATACCGCCGCCTATAAACTGGGCATTGTCGCCAACGGCAGTGCCGAGGTTGAAGTGGAAAGTATATCGCCCGATGACAGTCTGCCCCCCATCACCGTTAACGACCCAGTAGAAGTCACCCCTCTACAACCAACCTCCATCCCCATTGAAAAAGATGTGCCTGGTTCGCGCGCCATATACCTACAGTTGGCAGCCTTTCAATCCGCCGCCAGCGCGGAAAGTTTTCACGCGCGCATGAGTGTAGAATTTGAAGACAGCGGCAAACAAATAGTGCTGTATCAGAAAAAAGATCGTTTGGTGCGAGTACATATCGGCCCCTACAAAACTCATGACGAAGCGCGCGCCGCCGCAGTAAAAATGGAAGAAAAATTAGGATTTAGACCGTTTTTGAGCCTGCATTGACTACTCCTAAATAGAGAGAGGCTGGCGCAATTGGCTACATTCCTATCCCCGCTTATCCATCCTTCGATACTGCACCGCTTCGGCAATATGCGTCATGGATAAATTTTCGCTCTCGGCCAAATCGGCAATGGTGCGCGCCACTTTGAGGATGCGGTGATACGCGCGAGCGGATAATCCCAGGCGGCTGATAGCCTGTTGCAACATTTCCTGGCTGGCTTTGTCCGGTACACACACGCTGTCAATCTCGCGTACGGCAAGTTGGGCATTCGGTTTTTGTTGTCGATGCAGCGCACGTTGCCGTGCATTTTCTACGCGCTGCTGGATATTCACACTGAGTTCACCATCCGCTTGTTTAAGTAAATTTTCTTGCGGCACGGCGGGCACTTCTATTTGGATGTCAATGCGATCCAGCAATGGCCCGGAAATTTTCCCCCGGTAGCGCGCCACCTGATCTGGCGTGCAATGACACTTGCCGCTGTAGTGCCCCAGATAGCCGCAGGGACAGGGGTTCATGGCGGCGACTAATTGAAACTGGGCGCGAAAATCGGCTCGTCGTGCGGCACGCGATATGGTAATCCGACCGCTTTCCAAAGGCTCGCGCAGCACCTCCAATACATGCCGATCAAATTCGGGCAGTTCATCCAAAAATAAAACGCCGTGCATGGCTATGGAAATTTCACCCGGACGCGGATTGCTGCCGCCCCCCACCAAAGCTACGGCGGACGCAGTGTGGTGCGGCGCGCGATAAGGGCGAGTGCGCCAATTTTTTATATCAAACATGCCACCGAGTGATTGCATGGCAGCACTTTCCAAGGCCTCAGCCTGCGTCATGTTTGGCAATATGCCCGGAAAGCGCGCCGCCAACATGGATTTACCCGTGCCTGGCGGACCGGACATCAACACGCTGTGCCCGCCTGCAGCAGCAATTTCCAGCGCACGTTTGACCTGAGCCTGACCTTTAACATCGCGCATGTCCATGTAGCTAGCGGGACTAATTTGCTCGCTGGTACGCTGGCGTGTGAGCACGGTACGCCCGGCCAAATGTGCCGCCACCTGCAATAATGATTGTGCGGGATAGACCACAGCATTTTCCACCAAAGCGGCTTCGACTGCGTTCACTTCAGGGAGAATAAATGCACGTCCGCTGTGCGCCGCTTGAAAAGTCATCGCTAGCGCGCCGCGTATCGGACGCAACTCTCCAGTGAGCGCCAACTCTCCTGCAAATTCATATTCAGCCAAACGCTCATGTGGAATCTGTCCCGATGCGGCGAGGATGCCCAGTGCAATGGGCAAATCAAAACGCCCGCTTTCTTTGGGCAGATCAGCGGGTGCTAAATTGACAGTGATGCGGCGAGCGGGGAATTCAAATTGACAAGTTAGCAAGGCCGCCCGGACGCGATCTTTGCTTTCTTTCACCTCGGCTTCAGGCAAGCCAACGATGGTGAAGGCTGGTAAACCGTTAGCCAGATGCACTTCGACGGTCACCAAAGGGGCATCCATGCCGGACAAGGCGCGGCTATAGAGAACGGCGAGGCTCATGAATCTGTCATGTCTGCACAAGCAAGACAGTAACGACTGAATTCCCAGTGCTTTTATTTAATATCAAGGATGGTCTCTTTGTGCCTCAAGAGCTGAAACTTTAGCCTCCAGCTCACCCAACCTTTGCACGGTACGCGATAGAAGCTGGGTCTGCACATCAAACTCTTCACGGGTAACCAGATCAAGTTTGGCGAAGCCTTGCGCAAGTAAGGCGCGGGCATTTTTTTCAATATCTTTGGCAGGGCTTTGGGCCACAGCTTTGCTCAATTTGGCAGAAATCTCGTCCAAAAAATTTTTATTAATCATGGCTTGCTCCGTCTAAATAATTATTTCAATGGATTTTGTAGTGTAACAAATTCTTTCGTGATGAACTCGGTTTCACCTCAAGTGGAGGATGCATTCAAATAGTGCATATTGCCTTCAGCCTGCCTGCAATTGGTGCAAAGTTATGATGCATTCAACCCGAAAATTATTTAAGCACTTGTTTTTTTGATTAAAAAAGCGGTGGCATGGATGATGCTAAAAGGTGGGTACGGGACATAAACCGTATTTTATTGTTAACTCTACACTACTCTTAAGAAGGGATTATTATGAAACGTCATTTACTGAAAACTCTTATCCTAGCTGCAACAATTATCCCCAGCGTGGTTATGGCGGCAGATGCTTCAACAAAAATGCCAGCTCCCACTGTCTCCGACATCCTGGATGCTTCCGGCATTACTGTTTCTGGCTATCTTGACGTTGCATATAACAAAATGAACAGCACGGGCTTATTTTTTAACGCTGTTCCTGGCCCTGTTTCCAGCGGCCTAACTGGCAACTCGCGCATATTCGACACCCCGGGAGCGAGAGCAGATCAGAATTTCAGCAGTTTCAATCTACACCAGGCCGCGCTGATTGTTTCCAAAATGCCTAAAGAAGGCGCGGGTGGGTATCTGAACCTGACAGCCGGGCAGGATGCGGCGACAATTGCCTCTACTGGTTTCGGAGCTTCATCCCCAGACAATAGCTCACACATGTTTGACGTGACACAGGCCTATGCAAGCTATACAACGGGTTCATTAACCATTATCGGCGGTAAATTTGCCACGCTTGCCGGAGCAGAATTGATCACAACACCGTCCAACAAAAACTATTCGCGCGCATGGATGTTCGGCTGGGGTCCTTACACTCATACAGGTACAAGAGCGACCTATGTGGCGAGCGATAAGATAACCCTGATCGCCGGACTCAATAATGGCTGGGATCAAGTTATCTCCACCACTCCCACAAAAACTACCGAACTGGGATTCATTCTGGCTCCGGTCAGCATGTTTTCGCTGGCGACTTCCTACTACCATGGCAAGGAAATGGGTACAGCTGTTGTTGGTACACGGCGATACCTGGACATGGTTGGCACCATCACTGTCAGTGACAAACTCAACTTCGTATTTGATTATGCCAATGGTCGCCAGGATGCCGCGCTAACGGGGGGGGGCAAGGCAAAGTGGAATGCGTTGGCATTGTATGCAAACTACCAATTTAATGACACATGGCGCGCTTCCTATCGGCATGAAGCGTTCGATGATAAAGATGGTTTTCGCTCGAACTTGACGGACGTGGGTGGTACGCTATTGGGTCAGAAGCTAACATCCAACACCGCAACAGTTGGCTATGCAGTCGCCAAGAACATGGAATTGCGCGGTGAAGTGCGGCTTGACAAATCAGACATGGATGCCTTCCTGCAAAATGATGGCACTGCCAAGAAAAATCAAACTTCTTATGCCGTGCAAGCTGTCTATCAATTTTAATTATCCAATTCTAATTGTCCATTTCTATCATTGTTAAATTCAAGGAGAACCAAATGAAAATGGTCACTGCGATTATCAAACCATTCAAGCTTGATGAGGTGCGTGAAGCGCTCACTGCAATTGGTGTGCAGGGCATTACGGTTACCGAAGTCAAAGGCTTTGGGCGGCAAAAAGGGCACACCGAACTGTATCGTGGTGCGGAATATGTGGTGGACTTTCTGCCCAAAGTAAAACTGGAAGCCGCCATTAAATCCGAGTTGCTTCCACAAGTTTTAGATGCCATCGAAAAAGCTGCACAGACTGGCAAAATCGGCGATGGCAAAATTTTCGTCCATGACATTGAACAAGTTATCCGCATCCGCACCGGTGAGACCGGCGTGGAGGCCTTATAAGGGGGGATCATGAAAAAACTTGTTAATAATTTTATACTCATGCTAGGACTGTGTGGAACGCTCACCCTGTCACTGCCAAGCTATGCAGCGGATGCACCAGCTCAGGATCAGGCAACAGCAACGGTCGCTGAACCCTCTGCCGCTCCAGCGGCAGAGGCAGCACCAGCACCTGCGCCTGCACCAAACAAGGGTGATACTGCATGGCTGATGACTGCCACTTTGCTGGTCATCATGATGACCATCCCCGGTCTGGCATTATTTTATGGCGGACTGGTGCGTAGCAAAAATATGTTGTCAGTATTAATGCAGGTGTTCTCCATTTTCGCGTTGATCACCGTGCTGTGGGCGATATATGGTTACTCGCTGGCATTTACCCAGGGCAACGCATTCATCGGCGGATTTGATCGGCTGTTTCTGAAAGGCATTTTTGATCCGGCCAGCGGCACAGTAGCGAATGCAGCGACGTTCAGCAAAGGTGTATATGTTCCGGAATTTGCTTTCGTCGCGTTTCAGGCAACCTTTGCAGCAATTACTGTGGCATTGGTGGTGGGTGCGTTTGCCGAGCGTATGAAGTTTGCTGCGGTGCTGATGTTTTCCGCACTGTGGTTTACTTTCTCCTACTTGCCCATCGCACACATGGTGTGGTTTTGGCCGGGGCCGGATGCCTACACCGATGATGCCGCAGGTGCTGCCGCAACAGCTATTTCGGGTTGGCTGTTCCAAAAAGGCGCGCTGGATTTTGCGGGTGGCACAGTCGTGCATATCAATGCCGGTGTGGCAGCCTTAGTCGGCGCATTCATGGTGGGCAAACGTATCGGTTATGGCAAAGAAGCGATGACCCCACACAGTCTAACCATGACCATGATCGGTGCATCATTGCTGTGGGTGGGTTGGTTCGGCTTCAACGCCGGTTCAGCTCTGGAAGCGGGCGGCACAGCTACGCTGGCATTCGCCAACACTATATTCGCCACTGCAGCGGCAACACTTGCATGGCTGCTGGCAGAATGGCTGCTCAAGGGCAAACCGTCGATGTTGGGGGCTGCGTCAGGTGCAGTCGCTGGACTAGTCGCCATCACGCCAGCGTGTGGTTGGGTCGGCATAGGCGGTGGACTGGCGATTGGTTTCATTGCAGGCCTTGCCTGTTTCTGGGGAGTCACTGGCTTGAAGAAAATGCTAGGCGCGGATGACTCGCTCGACGTGTTTGGCATACACGGTATCGGCGGCATCGTCGGCGCGTTGCTCACTGGTGTATTTAACACTTGGAGTATGGGCGGCACGGGCATTGTGGATTACGTCAACAACACCATCGTCAACACCAGCATCGGTTCGCAAGTGTGGATACAAGCGCAAGCTGTATTAACCGTAGTGGTGTGGTCTGCCGTGATGGCGGTGATCTGTTACAAGATAGTTGACCTGACCATCGGTCTGCGTGTGACTGAAGACAAGGAGCGCGAAGGACTGGATATTACCGAGCATGGTGAGACTGCCTATACCCGATAGTGAGTGACACACTGAAATAGCTGTTGAAGTAGCGCAGGTAAAACAGGCATTGGGGGTAACCTCAATGCCTGTTTTTTTGTAGACTATTTATTCCAGTTCGCGTTAAACCGAGATTTTCCAATAGAGCACAATTCCCAATGGAAGCCATTAGAGAATTACATTGATTCTATTGAAGTTTGGGTTGATTTTGAGTAGCGTATAGCCATCGCGATTTAAGTGCAGAGGAAGTCATGGGTTTTGAGCTGCGTTTT
>CANJMS010000029.1 GCA_947475825.1 Nitrosomonadales bacterium | reverse complement strand
TTGTCGCAACCCACAAGGGCATTGGCATTGCGGGCGGTCTGCGGCGTCAGGTTCCTGGCGAAGGGAATAACCATTCGCGTCGTCACCTTTCTTGCATCCCATTCCGCAAAGCCGAATGCGCGGCCATGCGGGACTTAATCAGAGGTTCCCTTAAGTATTCCTTATGAACTCTGCCAAACGTCGCGCGATTTTTCAGCGCCTGCAAGCAAGCAATCCGCATCCCACCACCGAGCTTGAATACAGCACGCCGTTTGAATTATTACTCGCGGTAATGCTGTCCGCTCAAGCCACGGATGTTAGCGTGAACCATGCCACGCGACAACTGTATGCCATTGCTAAAACACCGCAGGCGATATTGGATTTAGGTGAAGAACCATTACGCAACTATGTTCAACGCATAGGCTTATATAAAACCAAGGCCAAACATATTATTCAAGCCTGTGCGTTGCTATTAGCAAAACATGGGGGCATCGTACCGCAAACACGTGAGGAGCTGGAGGCCTTGCCTGGCGTAGGCCGTAAGACGGCAAATGTCGTTTTAAACACCGCTTTTGGGCAGCCGACTATTGCGGTTGATACCCATATATTTAGAGTGTCCAATCGCACAGGTATTGCACCTGGCAAAACTGTGCTGGAGGTGGAGCGACAATTAGAAAAACATGTGCCGCGAGAATTTAAACACAATGCACATCATTGGCTGATTTTGCATGGTCGCTATGTGTGTCAGGCGCGCAAACCTAAATGCGGGAAATGTAGTATTGTGGATTTATGCGATTTTCCTAACAAAGAAATTTAGACAAAGCTAATGTTCAATCCCACACGAGACGAAGCGCGCGAGTTTTTAATCAGCGCATGGCGCAAACGGCGAGAAGGCGCGCTGCTTGAACCTTTGGAAGATTTGGCGGTGCAGCTTATCGAAAGGCATCCCGAATATCATGCCGTACTGGAAAACCCGACTCGCTTCCAAGACAAGAATTACGCGCCCGAGCACGGCGAGACCAACCCTTTTTTACACTTGATGATGCATCTTTCCATCGAGGAACAAATTTCCATCAATCAGCCGCTTGGCGTACGCGCCCACTTTACGCGGTTGACCCATCATTTCGCTTCCGAGCACGACGCGCAACATCGCATGATGGAATGCCTGAGTGAAATGATCTGGCAGGCACAACGGTACAATACTGCCCCCGATGCCGCTATGTATTTAAACTGCATGGAAAATATTTCCTGAAAGAATAATTATGGCAAATCGTTTGAGCAAAATCGTCACCCGCACTGGGGATCAAGGAACAACAGGCCTCGCCGATGGCACGCGAGTAGGGAAAAACAGTGCGCGCATCCACGCCATCGGCACCGTGGATGAGCTGAACAGCCATCTCGGCCTGCTGCTGACTGAAAGCCTGCCGCACGATGTGCGTGCGCTGCTGTTGCATATACAACAAGATTTATTTGATCTGGGTGGCGCGCTGGCTTACCCCGTCGCGCCCTTTGCCGAAAACAAATTACTTTATCTGGATGAGGCCATCGCTAAACATAATGCCGACTTGCCGCCACTTAAAGAATTTATCCTGCCTGGCGGCACGCGCGCAGCAGCACTATGCCACATTGCCCGCACTGTAGCACGACGTGCCGAAAGGGATTTTTTCGAGCTGGCTCAAATTGAAGATACGCCAATTTTTGGTTTGCCTTACCTCAACCGCCTGTCTGATTTATTATTCGTGCTATGCCGCGTAATAAATCGCGCTGCCCAACAACTGGAAACATATTGGCAGATACACAACCAGTAAATCTGGTGAATTCTCCCAAAAACCCCTACAAAATAATCCTAAAAAAACAACAAATCAACTAATATTTTTTGACATTAAAACTACAATAGGTTTAACTAGTAGCGCGAATTTCCGCCGAATCACCCAATTTTAATTTTTAATTAAGAAAGTGAGTTACCAAATGAAAAAAATATTACCATTAATCTGCACCTTGGCTTTTATTGCACAACCAGCTACTGCCGCAGACATCACCAGCTTGGGCTTGCTGGGGCAAGCGTCATTTAAAACTTTATCTGAAGACCTGGGCTCAGCACTCAGCTACAAACCCGTGACCCCAGCCGAACCGCTTGGCATTCTTGGATTTGATGTAGGCATCGTCATTACCACAACGGACATTTCACGTAGCACAGCTTTTTTAAATACTGTTACTAACAGCACTGATTCTATCAAAACGTTGATTGTCCCCAAGCTGCATGTGGCCAAAGGACTACCGATGAACTTCGATATTGCGGCCTTTATCTCCAAAGTTCCCACCACCAACATCTCGCTATGGGGTGGCGAAATACGTTACTCGCCCCTGGCAGGCGGCATGGCTATGCCGGCAGTTGCAGTACGTGGCGCGCTGACCAAATTGACTGGCGTGGATCAATTGGACTTGGACACAAAAAGTTTGGATGTCTCCATCTCTAAAGGATTTTTGATGTTTACACCCTATGCAGGTGTTGGACAAGTGTGGGTGACCAGCACACCCAACGGCGTACCATCACTTAAAGAAGAAAGCTTCTCCAAATCAAAAATATTCATAGGGGGTAATTTGAATTTGGGCTTAATGAATATTGCGTTGGAAGGTGATAAAACTGGCGATGCCAAGTCAGGCAGCTTGAAAATTGGACTACGTTTCTAAGCAACAACATTGGCGCTCACGTCCTGTTAAGGAAACTCTGCACTGTGCAAAGCAGTAATTTACGCGCGTATACACTGTGCAGCGCTTCCTTAAGTAGTAAACAAAAAAGCCTGGGATGACTAGGGTTTTTCCTTGATCCACCGCACGTTGTTTTTAATTTTAATTTCTGATAAACCTAAAAACAGCAGTTAGCCCATCTCCCAAGAGAATAACTGAGCGTAAATTGGAGGCGGTCGCCGAGTTAATTTCGACACGATGTAGTTCAACAGCACATGCCAGCGATCTAACATTGGCAACTGCTCCACAATCACTTTCACTTGAACTAACGCCCGCCGGATATTAGTAATCAAGGCAATCAAATTCTGGCTTGAGGAATGCATGGGGGTCAAATATAACGTGCACTGCCCTGCGTGTTTGACCGCACGGCCCACACCCACAGCAATAACGGTCTGCTGGTAATTGCTTCCATGCGCCCATCCGGTTGTCACCCACACACACTAGGAGTAGTATGGAGGAAACAAAAACGAGGCGGTGGAGCGGTGATGGGCATTGTCAAATCGGTACTGGGATTCCTTCAATTCTCGTTACGCGGATTAGAAAACGTAAAAGGCTGGATGAAAATCAGAATAAGTATTTGATGAAGTGACTGTCAATTTTAATTTGTGGTTCAGACGGGCGTGGGTTGGGTGCGAAGAGCGACAGGCTGCTAGGAAGTGTATAGATTAAATATTCACGAAATTAATTATGCACACCATGCGCGCTTTGCTTGCAGTTAGCACTTCCTCAACTTTCAGCATGTTCGATAACACTATCAAGGAGCCCATCATGATGCGAGACTATCTCCCTTTAGCTGACACTATTTTACAGGAGAATGTTACCTACCTGCGTCCGCTGCAAGTGCTACCAGCGCGGGTTAAATTGGATGATGTAGCACTGAATGTGATGACAGATTTTAAAAAGGTGACTGCTGCTACCATCGATGCCAATGTGACCATGGAAACCGCTAATGCCGTGATGATTAAACGTGGCGTGCGTTTGCTACTGGTAGTGGAGAGAGAGGTGGTAACGGGCATTATCACGGCGGCGGATATTTTGTGCGAGAAACCACTCAAGTTGATTCAGGAGCGCGGTATCACGCATAGCGAAATTATGGTGAGTGATATTATGACTCCGCGTGATCGGCTGGAAGTTATTAACATCAAGGATGTAATGGAAGTCAAAGTTGGGCATGTGGTTGCAACGCTGAAGAAAGCGGGCAGACAACATGCGGTAGTGGTTGAAGTGGATGAAGCGGGCAAGCAGATCTTACGCGGTTTATTTTCTGCGACACAAATTGCGCGCCAGCTAGGCGTACAGATTCGCACCACAGAAGTTGCCCGCACCTTTGCTGAGATTGAGGCGATACTCAATCATTAAGGAAATGCTGAACAACTCTTTCGGCAAGCTCAGGGTGAACGGCAAGTATTTATAAAAATACGGGGGCTGCGTCATAACTAATAGCAGAGCCTAATTCATAACTGAAATTACTCCTGCACCCTGGGTTTAGGACGCTTACCCACCTTGACTTGCACCACCACTTCCTTTTCGTTACGCAGCAGTGTGAGCTTCGAGATTTTACTTGGCGAAATACTGGAAATGGCTTCCAGCATAGTGTTGGAATCGATCAATAATTTATCATCGACCGACACCAGAATATCCCCCGGCTTCACTCCCGCTTTATCTGCCGGGCCACCACGCATCACTTCTGAAATTAACACGCCCTTTGTTTCTCCCAGCTTGAATGATTCAGCTAACTCCGGAGTCAAATCTTGTGCTGCCACACCTATCCAGCCGCGCGTGACTGAACCATGCTGAATAATCTGCTCCATCACCTTCTTCGCCGTGCTGACCGGAATGGCAAAACCAATACCCAGAGAACCGCCATTCGGCGAGTAAATCGCGCTATTAATACCTAGCAGATTTCCATTCGTATCCACCAGCGCGCCACCTGAATTTCCGGGATTAATTGCGGCATCAGTCTGAATAAAATTCTCAAACGTGTGCAGCCCCAAATGGCTGCGTTTGAGAGCGCTGATGATGCCCATGGTCACGGTTTGCCCTACGTCAAATGGGTTACCAATAGCCAGCACAATGTCGCCCACCCGCGCTTGATCTGACTGTCCAAAGGTGATGATGGGAATGCCACCAGGCAAATTAATTTTAATTACAGCTAAATCAGTCTCGGGATCAGAACCGACCACAGTCGCCTTGGCCTTGCGGCCATCCGCCAGTGCAACCTCGATTTGATCGGCGGCTTCCACTACATGATGATTGGTAAGTATGTAACCTTCCGGACTGACGATAACGCCAGAGCCCAGATTAGAACCGCGTCGCGGCGTATCCTCAAATTCATCACCAAAGAAAAAACGGAAGCGCGGGTCATCCATAAAAGGGCGCGGCATCCGTTTAACTTCCTTGGTGGTAAAAATATTCACCACTGCCGGCATCACTTTTTTTGATGCCGCGCTAAATCCTGTGGTAGATGGCTGCGCATCGGCACTCTTGGCCGGGCTTTCCTGCAGGGTGATTACGCCTGTTTGCTCAGCACCAGGCAGCAAACCTGGCTTGAGCGTATTGATAACAAATAATAGTGCCAACCCAATGGTGGTAGCCTGTGCAAACAATAACCAGAATTTACGCATGATATGATTGCTTTGAAAGTTTTCGTCTTCGAATAAAATTGTCAGTTGATAAATAAAATGGATTATCGATCATCCAAGGTGCAACCATGCTGTTAAAAGATTTGCGCGATTATATAGCAAGCTTGCTGCAAACAGAACGTTTTCACGATTACTGCCCCAATGGTTTGCAAGTGGAAGGCCGTACGAAAATTCAGCGTATTGCCACGGGCGTAACGGCTTCACAACGTCTTTTACAGGCTGCCACAGAATGGGGAGCAGACGCCATATTGGTTCATCATGGCTATTTTTGGCGTAACGAAGACGCCGCTGTCACAGGCATAAAAAAGCAACGAATTGCACACTTGCTGAAGCACAACATCAGCTTGTTGGCCTATCACTTGCCGCTGGATGCACATGCAGTATTAGGCAATAACACGCAGCTTGGACTGCATCTGGAATTCGCAGAGCAGGGTCGATTTGGTGAGCAGGACATCGCCTGTTTTGGCGCATTGAAGAAACCGCAAACACTGACTGAACTATCCGCCAGCATCGCGCAACACTTGCAGCGCGTACCCCAAATAATAGGCGCGAATGAAGGCCGGAATAAAAAAAATATCCAGAGTATTGCCTGGTGCACTGGCGCGGCACAAAGTTATTTTGAAGCGGCCGTGGCACTCGGCGTGGATGCGTTTTTAACCGGGGAAATTTCTGAGCAAAACGTGCATGTCGCGCATGAAACAGGCGTGGCTTTTATTGCTGCCGGACATCACGCCACCGAGCGTTATGGCATCCAAGCACTTGGCCAGCATCTGGCTGAACACTGCATGCTGGAACATCGGTTTTTTGATATCGACAATCCGGTGTAAAAAATGATGTGGATAAACTGGAATTATTCTATGGGAATGGCTGCACAAAACTTGTTTCGCCCCTCATCGCGAAAGGGTCTCTACGTGGCGGAAGAGACTCCCATTGGCATATCCATTAGGGGTGCAAGGTAGTTGAGAAGGATTTCCAGTTAACGCACAATCCAAATTAAGTTAAATACGCCTAATGGAAAAGTCCTAATGCGAATGTTTAGAGCGATGTTTCTCATCAAACGCTGCCAACACATCTTTGGTTTCTTCATCCGCCGCATCTGGCATGCCCATCAGTGTTCGTGTCACTGGTTGTAAAGCCGCATTTGCTGCCTGAATTGCCTCGCCGTGCCGTGCCAGCAATGTCGTTATTTTACCGACTACAATCTCCAGCAATTCCTTCCGGCTGTCCTCTGATCCTGTGAACCGCAGCAAGAAGTCCATGCTGCGCGGATAAAAAGTTGTCCATTGCCAAGCCAAAAAACTATCGCTATTTTTAAATCCATCTTCGGTCAACTCGCGCTGTAACGTGACAATTTCTGGCAGCGATTTTTGTTTGAGCGAGGGCGCATCACTCCACATTAAACCAAAATATACGCGCACATTTTCGCCCATATATTGCTGCTCCATCATCGGTCGAATATGAATAGCCGGATTCCCCTTGGGCTGCAAATATACGCCCACCAAGGTTTCTGGCTCGTTGTCCGCCTTGTTGCGATTTTCAGTGGTAATCACAAACCAGTCCGGCAACGCTTCATCTATCAGCCGTTTACTCAGCGCCACCCAGAATTCATGGTTCAACTTCTGCCGTGTGACATCCACCTGCTCGGCCACCGTCAATGCCAGTGGAAAATTTTCCGGTTGTGCAAAAAATTCCAATACTGCTGCTTCTTCGTTCATGTGCAATTTATCCAAAAATTATTTTCCAGCTAAAAATTGTGATTCTTACGAGTAAGGTCAAGGGGATGCAACGCATTGTATCCCGCGTTGTTCAGCCAGTTAGAAAAATGGCGGGGTAGAGTGCATCAACTAAAAATTTCATGCAGCCAGACGTTCCAGCCGTTTAACATGCGTAAGACGTGCTGCATAGGATAGCACCGCCAAAATATCTTCGGGCACGAGGTCTTCGTAATCGGCCAGTATCTCTTCAATGGTCATACCACTGGTCAGCCACTCCAGCACATTTTCTACCGGATAGCGCAAGCCGTGAATGCAGGGCTTGCCGTGACACACTGCGAAATCAACTGTAATGAGGCCACCCAATTTCCATCTCCTGCGCTCTGAAAAAACCCTTCCATCTCCTGCGCCCTGAAAAACCCCCACGACACCAAGCGTGTCGTCATGGATGACATGTTACACCAACCCCTGTTTAATGCGATAGCTTGGTGATGAGCTGTATAAAGCTGCCCCCTTAATTAAGGGCCAAATTTCCTGTGCATTGACATAAAGTAACCATTTTTTGTGGCACATGAATCCCCAAAATATTTTGAGTTTTATCTTCGAGTGACAGTGGTAAAATCACATCCGAAATTCATCCTCACCCCCCCATGTCCCAACCTACGTTTATTCATTTACGGCTGCACAGCGAATACTCGATAGTCGATGGTATCACGCGCATTCCTGAAGCGTTGGCAGCGGCGCGTCAAGATAATATGCCCGCGCTGGCGTTGACCGATCTGAATAATTTTTTCGGCTTACTCAAGTTTTATCAGGCAGCGCGTTCGGCAGGTATCAAGCCTGTCATCGGTTGCGATGTTTTCATCAGCAACGAAGTCGAGCGCGACAAACCTTTTCGCTTACTTTTATTATGCCAATCCGACGCGGGCTATTTGCGTTTGTGCGAACTACTGACCCAGGCTTATGTGGCGCGCTTGGAAAATGGCCGCCTGGAACTTAAAAAAGAATGGTTACGCGAGCGCACAGAGGGCTTGATTGCCCTATCTGGCGCGCATCTGGGTGATGTAGGAGTGATGCTATCAAATGGCAATATCGCTGCCGCACAGCAGTGTGCCCGTCACTGGGCAGCTTTATTTCCCGGACGATATTATTTGGAAGTGCAACGCACGGGCGCGTCGCGCGAAGAAGCGCACATACGCGCTGCCGTCAAACTAGCCGCTGAATTGGCATTGCCAGTGGTAGCCACGCACCCAATACAATTTTTAGCCCGCGATGATTACAAGGCGCATGAAGTTCGGGTGTGTATTGCTGAAGGTTATGTTTTGAACGACAAGCGTCGCGTGCGGCAATTCACCGCGCAGCAGTATTTCAAAACGCAGGCCGAGATGGCCGAGTTATTTTCAGACTTACCCGAAGCATTGCAAAACAGTGTTGAAATTGCCAAACGTTGCAATCTCACACTGCAATTGGGCAAGCCACATTTGCCTGACTTTCCTACCGCCGCAGAAGTCACACTGGAGGATTTTCTACGCACTGAATCCGAGCGTGGTTTGCATGAACGCATGTTGCAACTGTATCCAGATGAAAGTGCGCGTGCGGAAAAATTGCCGGAATATTCCACACGCCTGGCATTTGAAATTGCCACAATTTGTAAAATGGGTTTCCCGGGATATTTTCTAATCGTGGCGGACTTTATCCGCTGGGCAAAAAATAATGGCGTACCTGTAGGCCCCGGACGTGGCTCTGGTGCTGGCTCGCTGGTGGCTTACAGTTTGGGCATTACTGATCTTGATCCGCTACGCTATGGGTTATTGTTTGAGCGATTTTTAAATCCCGAGCGTGTGTCCATGCCCGACTTCGACATAGACTTTTGTCAGGATGGACGCGAGCGCGTGATTGAATATGTCAAAAATAAATATGGCGCACAGTGCGTCTCCCAAATTGCTACTTTCGGCACACTGGCTTCCAAAGCGGTGATCCGCGATGTCGGGCGTGTGCTCGATTTTCCATACGGGCTGTGTGATCGGCTATCCAAACTGGTGCCACTGGAAGGGGTAAAACCCGTATCACTCAAAAAAGCGCGCGAGATAGAACCTGAATTTAACCTCATCATCGGCAGCGAAGAAGGCGTGGAGGAGTTGCTGGAACTGGGTGAGCGATTAGAGGACTTAATTCGCAATGTCGGAATGCACGCGGGTGGTGTGCTGATTGCACCAGGCAAGCTTACTGATTTTTGTCCGCTGTATTATGCTGAAGGCAGCGATAAAGGCATCAGCCAGTTCGATAAAGATGACGTGGAATCCATCGGGTTGGTGAAGTTCGATTTTCTGGGATTACGCACGCTGACTATTATTGATTGGGCTGTGCGGCATGTGAACAGACTCGCGCAAAAGAAAGGCTCAGAGGCACCTCAACTCACTTTGGAAATTCTGCCGCTGGATGATGCCGCGACTTACGAGTTGCTGAAAAAGAGCAACACCACCGCTGTGTTTCAGCTGGAATCGCGCGGTATGAAAGACATGCTGGGACGCGCCAAGCCTGATCGTTTTGAGGACATTATTGCCTTGGTCGCGCTGTATCGCCCAGGCCCGATGGATTTGATTCCAGATTTTACGCGGCGCAAACACGGGGAGAAATTTGACTATCCGCATCCGGCGGTTGAACCCGTGCTGCGCGAGACTTACGGCATCATGGTGTATCAAGAGCAAGTCATGCAAATGGCGCAAATTGTCGGCGGTTACAGTTTGGGCGAGGCGGATTTGTTGCGCCGTGCCATGGGTAAAAAGAAGCCGGAGGAGATGGCGCAACAGCGTGAGAAATTTATGGCGGGTGCGGTGCAACATGGCACGACCCAAGAACGCGCAGGCAATTTGTTTGACATGATGGAAAAGTTTGCCGGATATGGTTTTAATAAATCACACGCGGCGGCCTACGCGCTGGTGGCTTATCAAACAGCCTATCTCAAGGCCAATCACCCGGCAGCATTCATGGCGGCAACGCTGTCGGGTGATCTCGATAACACCGAAAAAGTGAGCATTTTTTATGCTGATTGCCTGCAACAAGGTGTTGGACAACAAAACATTTCTATCTTGTTGCCCGATGTAAACAGCTCGGGCTATGTGTTTTCTCCAGTGGATGAACAAACCATAGCCTACGGGCTGGGGGCGATCAAGGGCACTGGCGAATCGGCTATCAACAGTATTGTCAAAGCGCGTGAGTCGGGAGCCTTCAAAGATTTATTTGATTTTTGTAGTCGCGTGGATAAACGTGCAGTCAATCGACGCACCGTCGAAGCACTCATTAAAGCGGGCGCTTTTGACAGTATCAATAATCATCGCGCCGCACTCATGGCAACTGTGGATGCCGCGTTAACCCGCGCCGATCAACAAGCACGCGCCATTAACCAAAACAGCTTGTTTGGGGATGATGATGCCAGCGCTGCCATGCAAATACCAACAGCAGATGTGCCGCGCTGGAATTTGCGTGAACAACTGGCTCACGAAAAAGCCAGTCTCGGCATTTATCTCGGCGGCCATCCGTTTCAAGAATACGCCGATGAGTTAGCCAAATTCATCAAAATAAAATTGGTCGATTTAACTCCGCAGTTTGTCGCGCCGCAATCTGGCCAACATCATTCCACCCGGCAACATTCATCCAGCCCAAACAATGGCAATGGCGGCTCGGGACAGTATGCCAAGCGTGGCGTGCCTGTGGTGTTGGCTGGCATTGTAGCGGGTGTTCGCATTCAACAAACGCGACGCGGACGCATGGCTGTCATTACGCTGGATGATGGCAGCGCGCAAGTTGAACTGACTGTTTTTAATGAAGAGTACGAACGTAGTCGCCCTTGGATACGCGAAGATGAATTGCTACTGGTGCGCGGCAAAGCCAGTCTGGACGAGTATTCCGGCAATGTGCGGGTGAGTGGTGAGGAGTTGTTTGATATGGCCTCGGCGCGTTCCACATTCGCCAAACGCCTGGAACTCAATGTCCGTGCGGATAGCGGGATCAGCGTGCCGAAATTAGTCGAATTACTGCAACCCTATCGTGATGGGGAATGCCCGCTATTGCTGCATTACAGCAACGCATCCGGCAGCGTGCCGTTAAAGTTGGGCGAGGCGTGGCGCGTAACCCCGCATCAAGACTTGATGCACGGCTTGGAAAAGTTACTCAACAAACAAAATGTCAAAATTGTCTACAGTTGAAGCGTGTAGAGGAATTATTTAACTTTCATCCCCGCTTGCGCACCGTCATCCGGGCTGAGTATAAATAATCCCGGGGCATCACCCGAAGCTGCCAGCACCATTCCCTCCGACATGCCGAATTTCATCTTGCGTGGCGCGAGGTTTGCCACCATCACCGTCATGCGCCCGATAAGTTTTGCAGGATCGTAAGCGGATTTGATGCCGGCGAATACCGTGCGCGGTTTTTCTTCGCCAATATCCAAAGTGAGCTTGAGTAATTTTTCCGCACCTTCAACATGCTCGGCATTGATAATTTTCGCCACCCGCAAATCAATTTTACTGAAGTCATCAATGGAAATGGTGTCAGCAATGGGGGTGATGGCATGTTGCTGTGCTTCGGTATGACGAGTTGGCGAATGAGTTTCTGGCATAGGCTTCAAATTTTCTTGATTGGCAACGACCATCGCTTCGATTTGTTTGGGGTCGAGGCGGGTCATTAGATGTTTGTATTCGTTAATTTTGTGTCCAAGTCGAAGTTGTGAGTTAACATCAGGCCAATTTTGTTTAGGTAAGTTTAAGAACTCAAAAGCATTACCGGCCAACTTGGGAAGTACAGGACTTAGGTAAATCGTTAATAGACGGAAAGCTTCCAGACTCGCTACGCAAATTTCGCCAGCAAGATTCTTGTTGGTTTTTGCTGCCTCCCAAGGTTTAAATGCATCGTAAACTTTGTTTACAAGATCAGCACGCTCCATGATCCGACGTATGGCTTTTCCATAATCACGAAACTCATACGATAAGGCAATTTCTTTTGCATCTCCGCGAAGCAGGCCAAGCAGAGTGGGCAATGAATTGGTGTTTCCACTTCGTGCTTCGTGAAGAATAGAGGTTGCATCCCAAGTCGCAAAGTCTCGCTGAGTTTCTTTCCGTGCAATTTCCCCATCATAGAGGCGGTGTATAAATCCCGATGCTCTTGAAGCAATATTGACGTACTTGCCAATCAAATCACTATTCACCTTGGCTACAAAATCTTCCAAATTCAGATCAATATCTTCCATCGAACCGTTCAATTTTGTGGCGTAATAGTAACGCAAATATTCCGGATTCAACCCCGCATCGATATAACTTTTGGCAGTGATAAATGTACCGCGTGACTTACTCATTTTCTCGCCGTTCACGGTAAGGAAGCCGTGGGCAAACAATTTGGTTGGTGTGCGGTAACCCGCATGCTGCAACATGGCTGGCCAGAATAGCGCGTGAAAATATAAAATATCTTTGCCGATAAAATGGTATAGCTCGGTTTTGGAACCAACTTTCCAATATTCATCAAAACTTAAACTTTCTTTCTCGCACAATGCCTGAAAGCTGCCCATATAACCCACGGGCGCGTCCAACCATACGTAAAAATATTTCCCCGTGGCATCTGGAATTTCAAATCCAAAATACGGCGCGTCGCGAGAAATATCCCAATCGGTTAATTTATTGTCGCCCGCCTCACCTAACCATTCCTGCATTTTATTCGCGGCTTCAGCTTGTAATGGCGGCTCTTTAGTTAGCTTACCCGTCGTCCAATCTTGTAAAAATTTCTGACAACTGGGGTCGGACAGTTTGAAAAAATAATGCACCGACTCGCGCATTTCGGGCTTTGCACCGGAAACTGCGGAGTAGGGATTTTTTACTTCGGCAGGGGTGTACGCCGCGCCGCACACTTCACAGTTATCGCCGTATTGGTCATTCGCGCCGCACTTGGGACACTCGCCTTTGATGAATCTGTCCGGCAAAAACATTTGCTTGAGCGGGTCATAAAATTGCTCGATGGAACGTTGGGCGATCAATCCTGCTGTTTTGAGTTTGCCGTAAATCGTATTGGAAAATACCTGCGTCGCTTTTGAGTTGGTTGAGCCATAATGGTCAAATTCCACATGAAACGCTTTGAAGTCATCGTAATGTTCCTGCCACACGCGCGCGATTAACTCTTCTGGTGTAATGCCTTCTTTCTCTGCACGCAGCATGATGGGCGTGCCATGCGTATCGTCGGCGCATACATAATGACAGGTGTGGCCTTGCATTTTTTGGAAGCGCACCCAGATGTCGGTTTGTATATACTCGACCAGATGGCCCAAATGGATGCTACCGTTGGCGTAGGGCAAAGCGGAGGTGACGAGAATCTTGCGCGACATGTGTGGAGAGCCTCTTAAAAAGTGGCGCAATTGTAGCAAAATAGCGTAGCAGCCGTGTAAAATGCCTGCCCCGCTCGACCCTCTAAATGGGAAATGAAATGGGAAATGGGCGGCAGAATAAAATCAGCGTAGCGATATTTTTGACGATGGGTAGGACTATTTGAAGTAGGAGTGTGTATGAGTTTTACTGAAGCAACCGTGCAAACTGCACTGAAGGAATTGATTGACCCGAATACGCAAAAAGATTTTGTGTCGGGCAAATCGGTTAAAAATATCAAAGTTGCCAATAACCAAGTTTCTGGCGCGAATGTATCGCTCGATATTCAACTGGGCTATCCCGCAAAAAGCGTGTGGGATGAAATACGCGGGCTGGTGGAAAATCACTTGTATAACGTGTTGCCGAATGTGGGCACGGTGACAGTGACAGTCAGCAGTCGGGTCGTGCAACATGCGGTGCAGCGCGGCGTTAAGCTGGTGGATGGAGTAAAGAATATTATCGCGGTAGCCAGTGGCAAGGGTGGCGTAGGGAAGTCCACCACTGCGGTGAATTTAGCTTTAGCGCTGGCGGCAGAAGGCGCGACAGTCGGCATTTTGGATGCGGATATTTATGGCCCCTCGCAACCACTCATGACAGGCGTAAAGGGACAGCCCGTGTCGCGTGATGGAAAATCGGTTGAGCCGATGATGGGCAACGGTTTGCAGGTGATGTCGATCGGCTTGATGATACAGGGTGATGATGCGCCTATGGTGTGGCGCGGTCCGATGGTGACACAGGCGCTGGAGCAATTGTTGCAGCAAACACGCTGGCATGATCTGGATTATTTGATCGTGGATATGCCGCCTGGCACAGGTGATATTCAACTGACACTGGCGCAAAAGGTGCCTGTCACGGGAGCTGTGATTGTCACTACGCCACAGGATATTGCCCTGCTGGATGCGCGCAAAGGTTTCAAAATGTTCGAGAAGGTCGGCATCAAAATTTTGGGCGTGGTAGAAAATATGAGCACGCATATTTGTTCAAAGTGCGGGCATGAGGAACATATTTTCGGTAGCGGCGGCGGCGCGAAAATGTGTAGTGATTATGGTGTGGATCTGCTCGGCTCATTGCCCTTGGATATTCGCATACGCGAACAAGCAGATTCTGGGACGCCCACTGTGGCAGCCGATCCAGATGGCGTGATCAGCAAGGAGTATAAAAAAATCGCGCGCCGCATCGCGGTAAAAGTGGCAGAAATGGCACAAGATCACAGTGCGATATTCCCGAAAATCGTCATCAAAAACACCTAAGAGGAGAGAGAAGGGGAAAACCTGTACGCTACGTTGACCCTTCTCCCTTTACAGACGTTATGAGTATTAAAGCTGATAAATGGATACGTCGCATGGCGGAGCAACACGGCATGTTTGAACCCGGCCAAGTAAAAGAAGTGGCTGGCAAACGCATCGTCTCTTATGGCACATCGAGTTGCGGCTACGATATTCGCTGCTCCAAAGAATTCAAATTATTCACCAACATTAACAGCACCATTGTTGATCCGAAAAATTTCGATCCCAGTTCCTTCGTGGAAGTGAATGCCAATTACTGCATCATCCCGCCCAACTCATTTGCCTTGGCGCGCACGGTGGAATATTTTCGCATCCCGCGCAATGTGTTGACCATTTGCTTGGGCAAAAGTACTTATGCGCGCTACGGCATCATCGTCAATGTCACGCCGTTTGAACCGGAGTGGGAAGGCTATGTCACCTTGGAGTTTTCCAACACCCCCCCTTTACCCGCAAAAATTTATGCCAACGAAGGGGTCGCACAAGTGCTCTTTTTTGAAAGCGATGAAGTGTGCGAAGTCTCGTACAAAGATCGCGGTGGAAAATATCAAGGGCAGGTCGGCGTGACCCTGCCCAAGATGTAAATTTTTCATGAGCACCTCTTCCAAACCCTTAATCTGGCTATCTCCCAAAGGCGAAGTCATTTCATGCGTGGAAAAAAATAAAGTATTGCGCGAAAATCTGGATGAAATTCGACAGATATGCCAAGACGCACTGGAAGATGCCGTGTTGATGGGTTGTGATGAAAAGCAATTCCGCAGCGTGTTGACCGAGCTACTCTCCGAGCTTAAAAATCCATATCTGCCGCAAAAGTAATGTTGCTTGTATTATCTAAACTTCTGTCTGCCCACGCGTACCCGCTGCCTGTCAGCGTTTTTCATGAAGGATCAATAAATGAAATTTAACTTCCCCATTATTATCATCGACGAAGATTTTCGTTCGGAAAATGCCAGCGGTCTGGGTGTGCGCTCGCTGGCCGAGGCCATTCAAAAGGAAGGGTTGGAGGTCGTGGGAATTACCAACTATGGCGATCTAACTTCGTTTGCCCAGCAGCAGAGCCGCGCTTCGGCATTTTTGCTGTCCATTGATGATGAGGAGTTTGGTGGCGGCAGTGTGGAGGAAAATACCAGCGCATTAAAAAATGTTCGTGCTTTTGTGCAGGAAATTCGTTTCAAGAATGCTGATATTCCAATTTTTCTATACGGCGAAACGCGCACTTCACGCCATATCCCGAATGACATTTTGCGTGAGTTGCACGGCTTTATTCACATGCACGAAGATACGCCAGAGTTTGTGGCACGGCATATTATTCGCGAGGCTAAGTCATATTTGGATACGCTGGCTCCGCCATTTTTTCGTGCGTTGGTCGGCTACGCGCAGGATGGTTCTTATTCCTGGCATTGCCCCGGGCACTCTGGTGGCGTGGCTTTTTTGAAATCGCCAGTCGGGCGCATGTTCCACCAATTCTTCGGTGAAAATATGTTGCGCGCTGACGTGTGTAATTCGGTGGATGAGCTGGGGCAATTACTGGATCACACAGGTCCGGTTGCGGCCTCGGAACGCAACGCGGCGAGAATTTTTTCTTGCGATCATTTGTTTTTTGTCACCAACGGCACGTCCACTTCCAACAAAATTGTGTGGCATTCCACAGTCGCGCCGGATGACATTGTGGTGGTCGATCGCAATTGCCATAAATCCATTTTGCACGCGATTATGATGACGGGTGCAATCCCGGTTTTTCTGATGCCCACGCGCAATCATTTCGGCATTATCGGGCCGATTCCGCTTTCTGAATTTCAGCCTGAGAGCATTCAGCGCAAAATCGATGCGAATCCATTTATTAAAAACAAGTCGAAAAAGCCGCGCATTCTGACCATCACCCAAAGTACCTACGATGGCGTGTTGTATAACGTTGAAACGCTCAAGAAAATGTTGGACGGCCAAATTGACACGCTGCATTTTGATGAAGCTTGGCTGCCTCATGCCACCTTCCACGATTTTTACAAAGACATGCATGCCATTGGTCCTGCGCGTCCGCCGTGTGAAAAGTCGATGATTTTTTCTACGCAATCCACGCACAAAATGTTGGCCGGGTTAAGCCAGGCTTCGCAAATTTTGATTCAGAACAGCACCACCCGTAAACTGGATCGCGATTGTTTTAATGAGGCGTACATGATGCACACCTCCACCAGTCCGCAGTACGCGATTATTGCTTCGTGCGATGTGGCAGCGGCGATGATGGAGCCGCCGGGCGGCACGGCATTGGTGGAAGAATCGCTCAGCGAAGCACTCGATTTTCGCCGCGCCATGCGTAAGGTGGACGAAGAGTGGGGGGCTGATTGGTGGTTCAAAGTTTGGGGGCCGGATTTTCTAGCCGAGGAAGGCATGGCGGCACGGGAAGATTGGATGCTGAATCCGACAGACCGCTGGCATGGCTTCAGCGATCTCGCGCCGGGATTCAATATGCTGGATCCGATCAAGGCCACCATCATTACACCGGGGCTAAACGTCGAAGGCGACTTTGCCGAGTCTGGCATTCCCGCCGCCATTGTCACCAAATATCTGGCCGAAAATGGCGTGGTAGTAGAGAAGACGGGCCTGTACTCGTTCTTCATCATGTTCACTATCGGCATCACCAAAGGGCGGTGGAATACCATGGTGACCGAGTTGCAACAATTCAAAGATGACTATGACAACAATCAGCCGCTTTGGCGTGTGTTGCCGGAATTTGTAGCCAAATATCCGCGCTATGAAAAAATGGGCTTGCGTGATTTGTGCGAGCAGATTCACGGCATATATAAATTGCGTGATGTGGCGCGACTGACTACGGAAATGTATTTATCTAACATGGAACCTGCCATGAAACCTTCCGATGCGTTTGCCAAAATGGCGCACGGAAAAATTGATCGCGTAAGCATTGATGATCTGGAAGGGCGCATCACCAGCGTCCTGCTTACACCCTATCCACCTGGAATTCCGCTACTCATCCCGGGCGAGCGTTTCAACAAAACGATAGTCGATTACCTGAAATTCGCGCGGGATTTTAATCATAAATTTCCGGGCTTTGAAAACGATATTCACGGCCTGGTGACCAATGGCGAGAATGGCGAGTCACGTTATTATGTGGACTGTGTGCGACAAAAATAATTCCAGTGTGCAATACCGTCAATCACTTTGTACCCGTAAAGGGTACGCCGTGGTTGTAAGGGGCTAAAGCCCCAACAACACACGCTGTCGCCTGCGTCAGGCGCGCCTAGCTGTACTCAAATGTACTATCTGCGTCGCGCCTTTCCTAGGCTTCGCGTTTTCAGCAGCCTTGTTTTTTGGAATCCAACTGTTGTCACCGTTGTAAAGTATCGTATCAACTGCCTTTCCGTTGGTAAGTGACAAAGTGATACTCCAACATCTGCGGTGTTTCCTGCTGACGTTTTTCGCGTGCGGTTTCCTGCCAGTCTGTGTGCTTGATAAACGGAAAAAAAGTATCGCCCATTACATCCTGCTGAATTTCAGTCACGTACAGTTTATGTGCGAGCGGCAAAGCCTGCGCATATAACTCCGCCCCTCCCACCACGAAAATTTCCTGATCCCCCGCACATGCGGCAACCGCATCTTGCAGTGACAACGCCATCACACACTCCACTATTTGCAATGCACGATTGCGCGTTACCACAACTGTCGTACGCCCGGGCAGGGGCTTGCCGATTGAATCAAAGGTCTTGCGTCCCATAATCATGTGATGTCCCATGGTCAGCGTTTTGAAATGTTTCAGATCTTCCGGGATACGCCAAGGCAACGTGTTGTTGATGCCGATGACGCGATTTTTTGCCATCGCTACGATGAGAGAGATGGGGGGGTGAAGCGCTGAGGGGAGTGGGATTTTTTTCAACTGCCCATCCTAAACCGCCACTGGCGCTTTAATCACCGGATGTGGGTCATATCCTTGCAGCGTGAAATCCTCATATTTGAAATCAAATATATTTTTCACTTCTAGATTGAGCATCATCTTTGGCATAGCGCGTGGTTCACGCGATAGTTGCAATTCTGTTTGTTCCAGATGATTGCTGTACAAATGTGCATCGCCAAAAGTATGCACAAAATCGCCAGGCTTCAGTCCGCACACTTGCGCGATCATCAAAGTGAGCAAGGCGTAGGAGGCGATGTTAAACGGCACGCCAAGAAAAATATCCGCGCTGCGCTGATAAAGCTGACACGAGAGTTTTCCCTCTGCCACGTAGAATTGAAAAAAAGTATGGCAGGGTGCGAGTGCCATCTGCTCTAGCTCGCCCACGTTCCACGCCGAAACTATCAAGCGCCGCGAGTCTGGATTTTTTTTAATCTGCGCGATGACTTCTGAAATTTGATCAACCACGCGCCCATCGACAGTTGCCCAAGCGCGCCATTGCTTGCCATACACGGGGCCAAGATTACCGTTCGCATCTGCCCATTCATCCCATATTTTTACGCCATTTTCCTTAAGGTAACGAATGTTGGTATCGCCCTGCAAAAACCACAGCAACTCATGGATGATCGATTTCACATGACATTTTTTTGTGGTGACCAGTGGAAATCCATGTGCCAGATCAAAGCGCATTTGATAGCCAAATATGCTCAGCGTACCCGTCCCGGTGCGATCCGATTTTTTGGTGCCGTGCTTAAGCACATGGCTCATTAATGCTAAATATTGGCGCATAATTTCGTTTTATTAAAACCAACGGCAAAGCCCGTATAATCTCGGGACTGACCATCTAGTTAATTAAATTTCGAGGACACAATGCTAGCACAACTTACCCTGCTTAAAACTCTGCCAGCCCAGCTTGGCACGCAACATTTATTAATCCTCTTACCTAAAAATAAAACGCTACCCAAAGATTGTCCGTACCGCGAATTATTACAGGCGGTCATGGCGCGACGCAATGTTAAATTAGATGAGTTGGACAAAGCCGCGCTGGTCGCCAATACCGACGATGGTCGCTTAATTGTGTGGGCGATGCTGGATCATTCCAAAGATATATTTGCCCTGCAAACGCAGGTTCGCAAAGCATTGCAATTATTGTTGGATGACCAACCCACTCAGATCACGCTCATCGTATTAGGCGATGCAACACAACGTCAGCAGGCGGCGGAACTTGCGGTATATGGTGCGTGGGTCAATAGTGCTTTGCTGCCCTTACACAAGAAAAAAGATGAACGGCGTGCCTTGAAAAAAATTGAGTTGTTTGGCTGTGCCGATCAAACAGTTTTTGTCCCGCTGAAAGCGCAGGCAGAAGGAAATATTTTGTGTCGCACGCTCACCATGTTGCCGCCGAATGAATTAACACCCACACGCTATCGCACGCGCATTCAAGCACTGGCGGAACAACACGGCTGGCAACGCAAAGAATTTGACATGAAGCAGTTACGCAAAATGGGCGCGGGTGCTTTTGTAGCCGTTGCACAGGGCAGTGCGGATGAGGATGCAGCGATTGTGCATTTACGTTACTCCCATCCAAAAGCAAAAAAAACCATAGCGCTGGTCGGCAAAGGAATTTGTTTTGATACAGGCGGACATAATCTGAAACCCGCGCGCTATATGCTCAATATGCATGAAGATATGAACGGATCAGCCGTCGCGTTAGGCATTTTGCTGGCGGCATCGCAAAACAAATTGGCGGTGAATATTGAGTGTTGGTTGGCGATTGCACAAAACCATATCAGTCCGCGCGCCTATAAGCAAAACGATATTGTCACAGCATTAAATGGCACAACGATAGAAGTTGTGCACACTGATGCGGAAGGCCGCATGGTGTTGGCTGATGCACTGACCCTGGCAGCGCGGGCCAAGCCTGATTTAATGATCGACTTTGCCACGCTCACTGGCAGCATGGCGGTTGCGCTGGGTGCGCGCTATAGCGGCGTGCTGGGCAATCGCGAGGATTTATTACAACGTGCAGTGCGCGTGGGGAAAAGCAGCGGCGAACGCTTGTGTGCCTTCCCGCTGGATGACGACTACGAATCCGCACTCGACTCAAAAGTGGCGGACATCAAGCAATGTACGTTGGATGGTGAGGCCGATCACATACTTGCCACGCGCTTTTTAAAATGCTTTGTGAACGATGTACCGTGGCTGCATGTGGATTTATCTGCCAGTCGCTGCGAGGGTGGACTGGGCATGGTGTCCAGCGAGGTGAATGGGTTTGGCGTGGCGTGGGGTTTACACATGCTGCGCGAGCAGGGCGCATCCTAAAATTCAAATTTCATCCCAACTGCTGTGTTGCGGGAAAAATTTCTGGCTTACATATAAAACATATGCGGCGCTGCGAAATTTCCCCCACGCCTTGCATTTGGGCGAACTTTAAATTTTTTGATACACCCTTTGCCTCCTGCACTCGCGACGTTTTTGTTTTCTGTTGTCCGCAGCATAACCCATTGCGGGAAAGAATCCTCTTATTCCAGTTTCCGATAAAAAGGAGCACAAGGCGGCAAGGATGAGGCGACGAAGACAGTACATTTGAGTACGGCTAGGAGCCGAAGACGAAGGTAACACAGTGATCGTTTTTATCGGGAATTGGAATTAAATAGCCATTGCAATAACCCAATACCGCGCAAATTTTCCCACCGCCATAAAAAATATCACATACCAAATTTTCATTCGCAACCAACCTGCGGCCAAACAAAGCGCATCGCCCACTAACGGTGTCCACGCTAGTAGCAGCGCGGGTGTGCCGTAACGGCGCATTTTTTCTACATGCTTGAGCTGTTGTGTGGCGGGCAGCATCCAACCCATCGCAAACGTAATCATCCCACCCAAGGTATTGCCTAATGTGCCCAGTAAAATTGCTGTCCAGAATAATTCTGGATGGAGTTTTAATACGCCGATGAGAACAATTTCTGAGCCACCGGGCAACAGCGTTGCGCCCAGCAAACTGGCTAGGAATAATCCCCACAGGCTGAGGTCGCTGGTTAAAAATTGATTGAAAGCCTCCATTAATTCCAGTCCGCAATAGAAACGATAACTGTGTTGGCCGCGTCTTCGGCTTCTAGCCGTACTAAAATGTACTGTCTTCACCCGCAAGGGGTAGGCCGTGGTTGTAAAGCCGATGAATCGGCAACAACCACGCACCGTCGCCTCATCCTTGCCGCCTTGTTCTCGCTTTATTGCAAACTGGAATGATTGTGTTAATACCCAAAGAGACGATTAAAAACGTCGCGAGCGATGGCAGAACAAGGCGCGAAAGGACACGAAAGCGGAGTTGACTCGAAGTCAATGAGCATTTCGAGTCCTTGAGCAACATATTTATGACAAGCGCAGCAGTTTTTAACGTCGCTTTTTGGGCAGGTAAAGATCGGTAATGCTCCCCTCGGCAATCTCCGCAGCAAATCCGATTGTCTCAGACAGCGTGGGATGGGGATGAATAGCCAGCGCTAGGTCTTCCATGTCCGCGCCCATTTCCAAGGCCAGCACGGCTTCCGCAATCAATTCTCCGGCATTGCTGCCGACGATGCCGCTGCCCAGAATGCGTCTGGTCTCCGGGTCAAATAAAACTTTGGTCAACCCCTCTTCACGCCCCATAGATAGCGCACGACCGCTGGCCGCCCACGGAAAACTGGCTTTTTCATAAGCGATGCCCTGCGCCTTGGCTTGCGTTTCGGTCAGCCCCATCCACGAAATTTCCGGATCGGTGTATGCGACCGAAGGAATAGTGAGCGCGTCGAAACTGGCTTTGTGTCCGGCGATTACCTCAGCGGCAACTTTGGCCTCATGCACTGCTTTATGCGCCAACATGGGGTCGCCAACAATATCGCCGATGGCATAAATATGTGCGACGTTGGTACGCTGCTGTTTGTTGACCGGAATAAAGCCGCGCTCGTCTACCGTTACACCCGCTTGCTGTGCGGCAATTTCGCGGCCATTCGGACGACGACCGACCGCCAGCAATACGCGATCATACAATTGCGGAGCAGGAGCATTGTCGCCAGCAAAGGTCACCTGCAAGCCTTGTGGCAAGGCTTCAATTTGCGTCACTTTGGTTTTGAGATAAATGGCTTCGTAGCGTTTTTCAATGCGCTTGTGCAAGGCACGCACAAGGTCGCGATCTGCGCCGGGCATCAAGCCGTCAGCCAATTCCACCACCGTAATTTTGCTGCCCAGCGCGTCATAAACCGTCGCCATTTCCAGGCCGATAATGCCGCCGCCAATAATCAGCAACCGCGCTGGAATATCCTGCAACAACAGCGCGCCAGTGGAATCCATCAAACGCGGATCATCATAGGGGAAGCCGGGAATATGCGCCACGCTTGAGCCTGCGGCAATGACAGCATTATCGAAGGTAATGGTTTTAGTACCGTCAGCAGTTTGCACAATAACGCTATTGGCCGAAGAAAATTGCGCCGTGCCCGTTATCACTTGCACTTTACGTTGCTTGGCCAACATGGAAAGTCCGCCAGTTAGCTTATTGATAACGTCATCTTTCCAGCTACGCACTTTATCAATATCAATGGCAGGCTTGCTAAACGTCACCCCGTGATGTGCCACGTCATCGGCTTCTGCAATCACTTTGGCTACATGCAGCAAGGCCTTGGAAGGAATGCAGCCGACATTCAAACACACACCGCCAAGCTTGCTGTGACGCTCAATTAGAATGACCTGCTTACCCAAATCTGCCGCACGAAATGCCGCCGTGTAACCACCGGGGCCTGCGCCTATCACCACCACTTCCGCATGCCAATCTCCCTTCGGCACAGGGTCATCTTTATCCATAGGCTGCGGCACAGTTGCCGCCACAGGAGTGGGCGCATTGCCGGGCGCGCTGGCGGGGACATCCGCTTTGGGTACTGGGATGGGTGTTGGTGCTACGATTGCGTCTGCCACTTCCAACGTTAAAATCGCGCTTCCCGTATTTACTTTATCCCACTGCTTGAGCTTTAATTCTTTGACCATGCCCGCGCTGGGAGATGGTACATCGACCGTTGCTTTATCGGTTTCCAGCGTCAGCAGTGTTTGCTCAACGGCGATTTTTTCGCCCACTTTGACCAACACGGCAATCACGGGCACGTCTTTAAAATCGCCAATGTCCGGCACTTTGATTTCGATAATCTGAGTCATTTAATTTTCCCTGAATTATTCTTTTTGATGATTTATATTCTTACGCCTATCGTGGTCAAATAATTTTACCCCCCTCAAGAAGCGGCTCAAAGAATGCAGCGCAAGGCGAATCCTAGCGAGGAAGCGCAGTTGACTCGTGTGTCAATGAGCATTACGAACCAGGATTCAACACCGCGATGCGCCTTTGAGCAGATTCTAATACGGCATGGTCAGGTGCGTATCTGCCCGTTACCCAGCACAATAAATTTCTGCGAGGTAAGTCCTTCCAAACCGACCGGGCCACGCGCATGAATTTTGTCAGTGGAGATGCCTATCTCGGCGCCCAAGCCATATTCAAAGCCATCGGCAAAGCGCGTGGAGGCATTTACCATCACCGAACTGGAATCCACCTCGCGCAAAAAACGCATGGCATGACTGTAATTTTCTGTGACGATACTATCGGTGTGCTGCGAGCCATAAGTGTTGATATGCGCTATCGCTTCATCCAATCCCGCCACCACACGTATGCTTAAAATTGGCGCGAGATACTCGGTACGCCAATCTTCCTCGGTCGCCGCGCGCATTTGTTTAACCAGCGAACGTGCCGCCTCATCGCCGCGCAATTCTACTTTTTTATCCAAATAAATTTTGCATAAATCAGGCAATACTTTTGCCGCCGTTCTGCGAGCTACCAGCAACGTTTCCATCGTGTTGCACACGCCGAAACGCTGTGTTTTGGCGTTGTCCGCGATGCGTATGGCCTTCTCCAAATCTGCCTCGTCATCAATGTAAACATGGCAAATGCCGTCCAGATGTTTAATCACCGGCACCCTGGCCTCCTCCGAGATACGCGCAATCAAACTCTTGCCGCCGCGCGGCACGATCACATCAACATAGTCACGCATGGTAATCAATTCACCCACCGCCGCTCTGTCTGTGGTGTTAATTACCTGCACCACAGTTGCCGGCAAGCCCGCTTGCTGCAAACCTTGATGCACACACGCGGCAATGGCCTGATTAGAATAAAATGCCTCCGAGCCACCGCGCAGAATCGCCGCATTGCCCGATTTCAAACACAGCCCGGCAGCATCGGCAGTCACGTTGGGACGCGATTCATAAATGATGCCGATGACACCCAGCGGCACGCGCATCTTTCCCACTTGAATGCCGGAAGGACGAAATTTCAACTCACTTATTTCGCCGATCAAATCGGGTAGCAAGGCGATTTGCTGCAAACCTTCGGCCATGCCGTGTATATTTTTTTCGGTAAGGGTAAGCCGATCAACCGAGGCTGCATCCAACCCATTCTTCCGTGCTGCGCTTACATCTTTGGCATTTTCTGCAAACAGTTGCGCGGAATTACTCAAAATGGCAGCGGCGATATTTTCCAGCGCGCGATTTTTAACCGCAGTATCCGCCTGTGCCATCAAGCGCGAAGCGGCTCGCGCCTGCTGCCCTACTTGCTGCATGTATGCTTTTAATTCGCTCATTTGAATATTGCTCATTGTGAATCGACTATTTTTCAATGGCAGGATTCTACTGGATTACCGTGTGGACGGAAACGACCAAAGTGGGCGATTCACTCATGACCCTATATTTCCAGATGCCGCATAGCTTGCGTACTTTTAGTGGAACAATCTGACATTATTAAATTAGAAGTGGAATTACTGGTCAATCGCGCGCCTACCGAAACAAAGTTTTTTAAATTCCCCTAAAGTTTTTTCCACTCCTCCCGATAACTGGATTAACGGAGGTTAATAAGCCAGCAACATCAGGCGAACCAAAGTGAACGGCAACCAAGCCAGAAGCAAAATCTACTTAACTTCACTGCTGTCCGGTTAAAACGCGAATAGATTCAACTGGTTGTAGTCGCTGTCCTGTTCTGATTTGTAGTCGCCGCCCGCAAAGGCTTGCTGGATGGGCATTTTCTCGAACAGTGTGAGCGAAAATATCTGTAACAAAGTGTAGAGCGA
>CANJMS010000028.1 GCA_947475825.1 Nitrosomonadales bacterium | reverse complement strand
AGTTCGACCCCGTTTTTGTAAGGGGCGGGCACAGACAAGACAGTGTTTTTTTCATGCAATTAGACTACCACCTCGTCTAATCTTTTCGTTTAGCCCAATAATGACAGGCTATAAAGAGGATTTAACCTCCACGAAATGTCACTTAGCTCGAAATTAGAATAATCCAGTGGTTGTTCGTTATGAGGTCAAACTGAGCTGCATTTTCTGCATGGCCTTTTGCTCAATCTGGCGTATACGCTCAGCAGAAACACCAAATTTGTCTGCTAGTTCGTGCAAGGTTGCAGTACGTCCCTCCTCAGCCAACCAGCGAGCTTCAATAATGCTGCGGCTACGTTCGTCCAAGCTGGACAACGCCTGCAACAAGCCATCAGACAGCATGGTCTCCTGCTGTTTTAAATCAATTACACGAGAGGGTTCGTCTTCAGGGGTTGAGGCAAGATAAGCAATCGGCGCATAGCGGTCATCCTCATCGTTAGCAGTAGGATCAAGTGTAACCTCGTGCCCATTAAATCTTGCTTCCATCTCCAGTACATCACTCGCGCCGACCTTTAGCTGTCGAGCAATTGCGTCGACCTCTTGCAGCTTAAGCGGCGCAGTACTCTGCCGCATACTGCGTAGATTGAAGAAAAGTTTGCGCTGCGCCTTAGTCGTCGCAATTTTTACCAAGCGCCAATTGCGTAAAATATATTCATGTATTTCCGCGCGTATCCAATGCAGTGCGAACGATACCAAGCGAACACCTCGGCTGGGATCAAACCGTCTTACTGCTTTCATCAAGCCTATGTTGCCTTCTTGAATCAGATCAGCCTGCGGCAGACCGTATCCAATATAGCCTCTGGCTACACTGACTACTACGCGCAGATGTGAAATGATGAGCTGACGTGCAGCTGATAAATCGTTATCACGCTGCAAACGGGTTGCCAGATCCAACTCCTCTTCTGTTGTTAGCAACGGAAACTGGTTAATGGATTGAATATATCTATCCAAGCTTGCGGCAGACAAGGGAGCAGGTAACGCTAACTGGTAATTCATAATAAATCCTCCTTTTAACTACTAATATGCTTATAAATATAGCATTCAAATAGGGTGAGTGCTAGGTCAAACTTACTTATGAATATTAAGACGTTGAATATTTTTAAAAAATTCTAAAAGAGAGGGTTACTTTATTTCGGCTCGCCACACATGCAAGTTGACGGATAACCAAGCACCCAGCCAGCCTAGGTAAGCTGAGAAAAGTAGCAAGGTCATAATGTCATTGGCAGACAGTGCCTGTAAAGTAAAATTACTGGCAAATAAATGGGTTAAATTGGCAAGATAACTGTTAAGTAAGGCCATACTCACGGTAATAATCAACCAGGCTGTGATGCCGCCAAGCAACCCTTGCAGCAACCCAAAGTATAAAAATGGCCGTTGAATAAACGCTCTGGTTGCGCCGAGCAGTTTTGAAATTTCAATTTCATCACGCTGGGTTAGGACTTGTAGCCTGATGGTATTAAAAGTAATGGCAACCAAAGCTAGGCTGAGCAACACTGAAACGAGCCAAATGACCAGATTTGCAAACTTTATTAGAGCTCCTAATTTATGCGCCCAGGCAGAATCAAGCTGCACATGATCGACATGGGGTAGCGTGCGTAGTTCATCTCGCAGTGCTTCCAGCCTTTCAGGGTGCGTCAGTTTAGGGTGGATAATGAATGCATCTGGTAATGGATTCTCTTTCAAGCTGCCCATGACATCGGCTAAGCCGCTGGTGAGTTTGAGTTGTGCAAAGGCTTCATGGCGCGGGACAAATTCAACCCTCTCTATCGCCGTGTGCTGCTTTAATTGTTTTTCAATGTGAGCAATGGCCTCTTTCGATGCACTCATGCTCATAAATAAACTTAATTGTGGCGCGCTGCTCGCTTGTCCGGCAACCCGCTCCAAATTTTTCAAGACGACATAAATCCCGGCCGGCAAGCTTAGTGCAATGCCTATGACCAGCACATTCAGCGCGTTGGATACAGGCGTGCGGAACACACGTCGAATGGTGCGTGCTAATACGCGCGCATGATCCATAATCCCAATAATCATCAGCGCAATTTACCTAAGTTGCCTAAATTACTCTCGCCTGTTATGGCTTGAGCAGCAGATTCTGGAGTAAGTGAGCCATGCACTAGGGCTAGCGTCCGTCCGTTAAATTGCTGCAAAACATTTTCATCATGCGTCGCAATGAGCAAGGTTACCCCTACCTGATTAAACGATTTAAAGATGGCAAGAATTTCGTTGGCATAGCCGGAGTCCAGATTGCCAGTGGGCTCATCCGCCAGCAAAATTGCAGGGCGATTGACGATGGCGCGGGCGATGCACAAGCGTTGCTGCTCACCGCCAGATAAGGTAATGGGATTGGATTTTTCGCGCTTTAATAATCCCACTTTGTCGAGTGCAGCGCGTACGCGCTTGGTGCTCTCGCGGTGTTCAAAGCCGCAAATTTGCAGCGGTAAAATGACGTTATCAAACACACTGCGATCAAACAGCAGCTTGTGATCCTGAAAAATTAAACCTAGATTGCGTCTTAGAAAAGGAATCGCTCCTGCTTTCAGCGTGGCGATATTTTGCCCTCTTACTACCACACTGCCGCTGCTCGGACGCTCGATGGCTGCAATCAATTTAAGCAGAGTACTTTTCCCCGCACCAGAATGTCCGGTTAGAAAAATCATCTCACCTTCGGCAATTTCAAAACTGATATTTTTTAACGCCTCATAACCACCCGGATATCGCTTGGATACTTGGCTGAAATGAATCACTTTATTAGGGTGTATGATCGGCGCGGCATGAATCATTCGTCTAATCCCAACAGCGCGTTGACAAAATCTTCGGCGATAAATGGACGCAAATCATTCAACCCCTCACCCACGCCCAGAAAACGGATGGGGATGGGATAGGTCTTGGCCAGGGCCGCAATCACGCCGCCCTTGGCTGTGCCATCCAGCTTGGTTAGCACCAATCCGGTTACTCCTAGCACACTGTCAAATGCCTTGACCTGACTGAGCGCGTTTTGTCCGGTATTCGCATCCAGCACCAACAACACTTCATGAGGCGCACCGGGCAAGGCTTTGGCAATTACGCGCTTAATTTTTTTTATTTCATCCATCAAATGGATTTGCGTGGATAGCCGACCCGCCGTATCGGCCAGCACAATGTCGATCTTGCGTGCCTGTGCGGCTTGCACCGCATCAAAAATAACCGCGCCCGGGTCGCCACCCTGCTGCGCGATCACCGTAACATTGTTGCGTGCTCCCCACTCCATTAATTGCTCGCGTGCCGCCGCTCGAAAGGTATCACCCGCAGCCAGTAAAACAGATTTACCTTGAGCTTGAAAAAATTTAGCCAACTTGCCTATGGACGTGGTTTTACCCGCGCCATTTACTCCGGTTAGCATAATTACAAATGGTTGGTGTGCTGAAAACTCAAGAGGCTTCGCCAGCGGTTGCAGCAGCACAATCAAGCATTGCGCTAACGCTTGCTTAAGCTGATGGGCTTCGGTTAAACCCTCAGCTTTTACCTGCTTGCGTAATTCGCTCAACAAAAAAACTGTTGCCTCCATGCCGACATCCGCCGCAATCAGAATAGATTCCAACTCCTCATATAAATCGTGATCAATTTTTCCGCCCAGCCCGAACAGATTGGTTAGCTGGTTGCCGGTGCGCGCCAAGCCACTCTTGAGGCGGCTGCCCCAGCTTGGTTGGTTAGATGCTGATTTTTGGGTGTCGGATGTGACAGCTTTTTTAGGTGAACCAAATATATTCATGGAGTGGGGTAAGTGGTCGAAGCACATTAAAATAGAGCATAATATAGATCTGAGGCAAAAAATTATTGCTCAATTTTATATTTGGCTGCTGGTATTTTTTGCTATTGATATTTTTCTGTGGGTATTTTACCTTTTTAAATTTACTTCTTTGGGTTAAAAATATGCGAATAAGAATTTTAAAATGGTGTACGACCTTAGCTGTGTCCAGCTTCTGCTTATTCCTCATCGCAACCGCACATGCAGAAGTGTACGAAAAAACTTTGAAGAATGGTCTTAAAGTTATCGTGCGGGAAGATCGTCGTGCGCCCGTCATCGTGCAGCAAATATGGTATCGCGCGGGTAGTATGGATGAAAATATTGGCACAACAGGCATCGCACATGTGTTTGAACACATGATGTTTAAAGGAACAAAGAGCGTGCCGACTGGTCAGTTCTCTAAACGCATCGCGGCGGCGGGCGGGCGCGAAAATGCGTTTACCAGTAGCGATTACACCGCTTATTTTCAGCAATTGCATAAATCAAAATTGCGGCTGGCGATGCAGTTAGAGTCAGATCGTATGCGTAATTTACAACTTTCAAAAAATGAGTTTGGAAAAGAAGTGCAAGTTGTTATGGAAGAGCGGCGTATGCGAACTGATGATGAGCCGCGTGCATTGCTTTATGAGCAGCTGATGGCTACGGTTTACTTATCTCACCCCTACCGTAATCCGGTGATTGGTTGGATGAATGATTTGCAGGCATTGCGGGTGAGTGATGCGCAAACCTGGTACAGCAATTGGTATGCACCTAATAATGCGGTGCTCGTGATAGCGGGGGATGTCAATGCGAAGGAAGTTTTTGCTTTAGCGCAACGTTATTATGGCGTGATTCCGTCACGCACATTGCCGTCACGCAGAAATATCAGCGATCCTACGCAAGTTGGCGTGAAGCGCATCGTTGTGAAAGCCCCAGCGCAATTACCGAATATTTTAATGGCTTATCATGCGCCTACGTTGCGTGATCCTGAAACAGAATGGAAGCCTTACGCGCTGCAAATGTTGGCGGGGGTGCTGGATGGCAATGAATCTGCGCGTTTGAACAAAGCGCTGGTGCGCGAGCAGCAGCTTGCCAGTAGTGTTGGGGTGAGCTATGACGCAATCTCACGTGGCCCCAGCCAATTTTTATTGGAAGGTACGCCAAGCGAAGGCAAAACAGTAGCCGATCTGGAAGCGGGATTACGCGCCCAGATTGCGTTGCTGGTAAGTGACGGAGTCAGCGAAGAAGAGCTCAAGCGCGTCAAGGCGCAAGTCACAGCCAGTGAAGTTTATAAACTGGATTCCTTGTTTTACCAAGCCATGCAAATTGGCCAACTGGAAAGTTCGGGCATGGGTCATTTAGCTATTCCGCTGATGCTGAAAAAACTCCAAGCGGTCACCGCACAGCAGGTGCAGGATGTTGCACGAGAGTTTATCCAAGACGACCAACTGACCGTGGCCGTGCTTGATCCGCAGCCACTATCAGGCAAACCAGCTGCGAAGAAGGGAGCTGTACATGCACACTAAAAAATTATGGGCCTTGCCGAATTTATTGACATTACCAAGTTTGTTGAAATTATCAGGCGCGCTGGCATTTGCATTATGCGCTGCGCTGATGTTTTCCACTGCAGCACAGGCCACTCCTAAAATTCAACATTGGACAGCAGAAAGCGGCGCGCGCGTTTATTTTGTAGAGAACCATGATCTGCCCATGTTGGATGTGGCAGTCACTTTTGCAGCGGGTAGCAGCTTTGATACGGCTGAAAAATCTGGTGTTGCAGGACTCACCCATGCCCTGTTAAATCAGGGTTCGGAAGGATTGAGTGAAGATGAAATTTCGCGCAAGCTGGCCGATGTGGGTGCGCAATTGGGTGGCAGCTTTGATATGGATCGTTCGAGCGTGAGTTTGCGAACCTTGAGCAGTGCAGCCGAGCGCGAGCAATCACTGGACATTCTGGCGCAGATTTTACAGCGCCCATTATTTCCTGAAAGCGTTATGACGCGAGAAAAAACGCGCTTGATAGCCGGACTGAAAGAAGCTGAGACCAAGCCGGACAGCATTGCTGAAAAAGCGTTCCAGCGTGCAGTGTTTGGTACGCACACTTATGGATTACCTTCCGCAGGCTCGGTCGCAACGGTGGAAAATATTCAGCAGACGAATCTGGCAAGTTTCTATCGTGAACATTATTCAGCCCAAGTAGCGGTTGTTGCCATCATGGGCGACGTGACGCGGGCAGAGGCACAGGCCATTGCACAAAGGTTAACGGAGCAATTGCCTGCCCCCAGCAATCAAGCGGCGATTGCCCCTGTTGCGCTGCAAATTGAAGCCAGCGAGCAACGCATCGCGCATCCCGCAACACAAAGCCACATTTTGATTGGTGCACCGGGCATGGCACGCAACGATCCTGATTACTTTCCATTGCTGGTCGGAAATTATATTCTGGGCGGCGGCGGATTTGTCTCGCGTCTGGTGAATGAAGTCCGCGAAAAACGCGGCATGGCCTACAGCGTACATAGCTATTTTCACCCGTTGCGGCAGCCTGGCGTCTTTCAGATTGGCTTGCAAACGAAAAAAGAACAGGCAGATGAAGCATTAAAAGTGGTGCGTCTAACTTTGAGCGATTTTGTAAATAAAGGCCCGACAAAAAGTGAATTGCTGGCAGCCAAACAAAATATCATCGGTGGATTCCCCCTGCGTTTGGACAGTAATAAAAAAATTGTTGACCATCTCAATGTAATTGGGTTTTATGAGTTACCGCTGACTTATCTGGATGATTTTGTCGGTAATATTGAGCGTATCACACTGGCTCAAGTTCGTAGTGCATTCAGCAGGCGTGTACAACCACACAATATGGCGACGATCATCGTGGGCGCACCAGAATCCAAAATGTCAGAATCTAAAACATCAGACTTAACTGCCGTAACGCCGAAAGAATAAAAATAAATCATGTGCGAATAATTGGCGGCTTACATCGTAGCCGCCGGATAGCATTCCCTGACGTGACAGGGTTGCGCCCCACCCCGGATCGCGTGCGCGAAACATTATTTAATTGGTTGGGGCAGAATCTTACTGGTAAACGCTGCCTGGATTTGTTTGCAGGCAGCGGCGTACTGGGCTTGGAAGCGGCTTCGCGCCATGCAGCAGAAGTAGTCATGGTGGAAAGCAATCGAAAAGTATTCCATGCATTGCAAACCAGCGTGGCGCAGTTTCCGGGAATCAATATTGCGTTGTATTGCGAAGATGCAATTAAATTTATCCAGCGCGACAGTGAAAAATTTGACGTGATATTTCTTGATCCACCCTTTCATAAAAATTATTTACCTGAATTGTTGCCCAAGCTAATTGACAAAATAACAGACGATAGTGTGATCTATATAGAAACAGGCACTGAATTTGAACTGGGCGAGGAATGGCAAGTTCTAAAACGCGCGCAGGCAGGCGCGGTGCATTATCAACTTGTACAATTCGCGAAAAATACGAAATGATGTAAGCTGAATTTCAAAGTACATTTTGCATCACTATTTATACTATATGCCCAGCCTTACGTAATTTCCCCGCAAAGGGGAATACCGATGTTGTGATGCGATAAAAACAAGATTTAGCCAAGCAGTCACCTCTAAACCAATAATCTACAGCACGAAACGGAAACACCCAAGAACCCCTTCAACCACAAAATCCCCCGCGCCACACGACACCTTGCGCTCACGCTGCTGATGAGTTTTGTATTGGCGAGTATAGGTCTCCAAAAAGTTCTTGACGGGCAAAAGAAACTTGGGTAAGTTCGCGCCCATAGATTTTTCTGGTTGATAGGTAGGTAAAAGGCATCTTTAAAATAATTAATTCATTTTCCCTGCGTTTGAAATTTTTATAGATATCCAAAAGGTGCGTTGCGCCGCGTGAACGGCACGGAGCAAAAAGCCGAAGCAAGCTTAATCGGACAGTCGCGGAATAACATAGTGCATTGAGGTTTTCTATAACCGACATCGCAAGCAAGCAAGACTAGGTTATCTGTTACCTGCTGCGTTTTCACAGCGATACAATACAACGCTGATCGCTACTTAACCCGTTGCTATTTGGATTGACAGCAGAGATCAGGTTGGGTTACGCGATAAAGTCGCTAACCAAACAAAAACAGGTATGCTGGTATTCTGATTCAATAATTTAACAACCAACAACAGGAGGTCACCCCAATGAAAATTTCACAACTCGCCACACTATTGTTAGCTTGCCTGCTGGGCGCTCTGCCCGTCGCGGCCTCCGCCCAACCTTTTACGATTTCCGCCGATGGCAGTGAAGTGACCGACCAGAAAACGGGGCTGATCTGGCGGCGTTGCGCCGAGGGCATGAACTGGGATGGGTTAACCTGTGCCGGGGTGGCCGCCACGTTCACCCACGAGGCCGCCTTGCAGCGTGCCGTCGCCCAAGCCGCCAACGCCAGCACAGCCTGGCGCTTACCTAATATAAAAGAACTTTTCAGCATTGTTGACGAAAGCCGCAGCATCCCAGCGATCGACCTGGCGACTTTTCCAGCTTCGCCATCAAACCAGTTTTGGTCTGCCTCGATAGTCGACGGAAGCCGCAGGATCCCGGCAATAGACTCCACGGCTTTCCAGAATACGCCAGTCAATTTATTTTGGTCTACCTCGTCCGTCAGGGGTACTCCCGGCATTGCCTGGAATGTCAATTTCAACCACGGCCACATCATCAACAATAACCGCTACAGCGGCTACTATGTGCGGTTGGTGCGCGATGCTCCTTGATAGCCCCCTTAGCGGCTTTAGGGCGCCTTTAATAAATAATTCGACCCTATTAATTATTCCAAGCAGGAATTAATTTGACAGAATATGCTCTGTCCAAACCACACTGAACATTATCAATCTTCAGTCTGGATTTTTTATATGGAGACCCGCACGGCGAAACTCACTGAAATGGGCGACTCATTTGGTGAGTTGAATGTCAGGATTGGTCGAGAAGCTTTCCGTGCGGACTTGCCGCGTGTTCACAACAAGGTCCTCAGGAACAACGCTCAGAGACGTTGTGTCCATGTAAAAATACTGGTGTTGCACCAAAGGCAGGCAATTCTCTAAGCTCTGGCGAGCTGGAGAAGTTGACACCAGCAACTGCACAACTATTCCGATAATCTCATCCATACCCAATACGCGACCGATTGTCCTGCATGCGCATTTTTGGTTTGCAACCGGATGTCAAAGTAGCAGATGCCAAAACTGTCTGGCTGTTTCGTGAACATCGCAACGAACTGAATCTGATGGAAGCCCTGTTCAATCGTTTCCATGAGCAGCTGGTGCAGCAAGGCTATGTGGTACGTGCTGGACACTTGTCCTCAGGTGATTTGGCAGTGGAAGTGACGGGAAAAGTTAGCAGGGTGCTTTATTTTAAATAAATAGATTAGAGGTGAGCAGCATGAGAGTGGGGCAAGGATTCGATGTACATCAGATGGTGGCGGGACGCAAGCTGATAATCGGCGGGATAGAAATTCCACACGACAAGGGTTTACTCGGACATTCAGATGCCGATGTGCTGTTACATGCGGTTTGCGATGCCTTATTGGGCGCAGCTGCGTTGGGCGATATTGGGCAGCATTTTTCTGATACGGACGCGAAGTATAAAAATATTGACAGCCGAATTTTGCTGCGCGAGGTTGGCAATATGGTGCGTAACGCTGGCTTTAGCATAGGTAATGTGGATGCCACGATCATCGCGCAAGCACCCAAAATGGCATCCCACATTCCACGTATGGTGGAAAACATTGCGGCTGATTTGGGCATCGCTATGAATGCCGTCAATGTGAAGGCGACTACCACGGAGAACCTTGGTTTTATCGGGCGCGGTGATGGTATTGCAGCGCAGGCTGTGGCGTTGCTGTTGGTGCGATGATGCAAGTTTTAGCACTGGAAACCTCCACTGAATATTGTTCGGTTGCAATTTATCAAAATGGTGACATTCAAAGCCGAAGTGAATTAGCAGGTCAGCGACATTCTGAGCTATTGCTAGAAATGATTGCTCAAGTAATGAATGAAGCGGGCTTGAAATTATCGCAGCTTGATGGCATTGCGTTTGGTGCCGGCCCTGGCTCGTTTACCGGCGTGCGTATTGCCTGTGGCGTGGCGCAGGGTTTGGCATTGGGCACAGACTTGCCAGTGCTGGGCGTGTGCACATTGCAGGCGGTAGCAAATGCTGCTGGTCATAACAAAGTCATTGCAGCAATAGATGCACGTATGAATGAAGTGTATTTTGCGGTCTATCAAATGCAGGCTAGCCAAATACAGTCTGGCCAAATACAGTCTGGCGAAAATAAGCCCTACGAATGGACGACTGTGTGTGAGCCTGTTTTGAGTTTACCGCACAGCACACCGGATGTTGTGGGGTCTGGCTGGTTTGGCGCAGGTAGCGGATTTTCGGCGCATGGTGCGGCACTAAGAGCGCGCTACGGCGCGCAATTAACAGGTGTAGATGCAACCATCATTTCACAAGCCAGCGCCATCGCACAACTTGCTGCACCTTTGTTTGCCGCAGGGCAGGGGCAGGATGCAGCATTAGCGTTACCGCTGTATCTGCGCGATAAAGTCGCACTGAAAATTTCAGAGCGACCATGAATTCTCAATATGAAATTAATCCCAGCTTACGCGATATGACGCAGGCCGATCTGGATGCGATATTGTTAATCGAGAAAAGTGTGCATACTGCTCCTTGGACACGCGGCAATTTCCAAGATGGGCTACAAAGCAAAAATATTGCCAAAGTATATGCCGTAAAAAATAAAATAATCGGGTACGCAGTATTGATGCAGGCGGTGGATGAGGTGCAATTACTGAACATTAGTATCGCCCAGCAGTATCAGCGACATGGCTTTGGGATGCGGCTCTTGAGCGAGTTAAAAAATTTAATACGTCATCTGGAAATGCGTCGCATATTGCTGGAAGTGCGGCCGTCTAATCAGGCGGCACTGGGTTTATATCAGGCGGCGGGGTTTGTTAAAATTGGTGTGCGACGCGGTTACTATAAGTGCGCTGATGTCGTGGCGGAACAGACCAGAGAAGTCATTCAAGCCGGGGAAATAATTTCAACCAGAGAAGACGCAATCGTAATGGAATGTTTACTATAAACGCACGGTTGTTAATGTGAACCGTTTTTAAAATGGACAGAGAAGAGCTAATTCTGCGTGAATTCAATTTGTACCCGCTATGGCAGCGGCGTGGGCAAGCTGTGCCTGCGTTTACAGAAATTGCGAGCGAGGTCATGCAACTCATAGTCCCACAAGGGGACAATGTAGAACCACAAAATAATCATACAGGGAATATTAAAGAATTAAACTGGTCGCAACTACAGTCAACAGTTAAAAATTGTACAGCATGTTCTCTACGTGCTGGTTGCACACAACCCATATTGGGTGCGGGGGCAGAGCAAGCGGATTGGCTGATTATAGGTGATGTGCCGAGCGTAGAAGAAGATATTCAGAACGCACTTTTTGTCGGGCAAGCCGGGATATTATTGGACAACATGCTGACAGCAATTAAATTAAAGCGCAGCAGCAATGTTTACCTCACCAACCTGATTAAATGTCACCCGCTTGATGGTCGCCCAACTGCAGTCGAAGAAATCGCACAGTGTCTGCCGTATCTTGAGCGCCAGATCACGTTGATACAACCCAAGCTGATTGTGGTGCTGGGTAAGTTGGCCGCGCTTACGTTGTTGGGCTCAAATACTGCGGTAACCACCCTGCGCGGCAAGGTGCATGACTATCAGGGCATTCCGCTGATTGTGACTTATCACCCCGATTATTTACTGCGCGCCCCGTTGGAAAAAGCCAAAGCCTGGCAGGATTTGCGTTTGGCGGTAAGCACCATGCGGGGTGTGAGTGAGGTATAGGGCATCTCTAAAAATCCAACTTCCGTCGCCATACTGTGTTGCTCATAAAAAATTACTCCTAACATATCAAACATATGCGTCGTCATAATTTTTTGTTCGCGCCTTGTCTGGCTTAGTAATTTGAATTTTTAGAGGTGCCCTGTAGATTAAAATCATGACAATCGCAATCTGCAAGAACACCCTGCAACGCGACCATTCGGTCACTACATTGTCCCCTTGTGGGGCATTATCCTCGCGGGTGGTTTTCTTTATGCAATTGTTTCAAGCGTTCGCGGGCGACATGGGTGTAAATTTGTGTCGTGGAAATATCGGCGTGACCGAGTAGGAGTTGCACCACCCGCAAATCTGCACCGTGATTCAATAGATGCGTTGCAAAAGCATGGCGTAGCGCATGCGGCGATAAAGGCTTGGTCAGGCCGCCATTTGCGGCATGGCGCTTGATGAGATGCCAGAACATTTGCCGGGTCATGCCGCTGCCGCGTTGCGTAACAAACAGAGCCGCACTTATTTTTTTTTTCAACAACTCGGATCGCGACGAAGCAAGATATTGCTTCAACCAATCCAGCGCATCTTCACCCAGCGGTACCAACCGTTCTTTGTTGCCTTTGCCCATGACGCGCACCACGCCCATGCTGATGCTTACTTGTGCGACACTTAATCCGACCAGCTCCGAGACGCGCAAACCCGTGGCATACAGCACTTCCAGCATGGTGCGATCACGCATGCCCAGCAGCTTTTCGGTGTCGGGTGCGTGGAGTATGAGCTCCACATCCTGCTCCGTTAAAGTTTTGGGTAAGGTGCGCGGCAATTTAGTGGTAGCGATTTTTAAGGTGGGGTCATTACTTATTTTATTGAGATGCAGTTGGTGACGATAAAACCGTTTGAGGCTAGACACAGCGCGGCTGGTGCTGCTGGATTTGGCTTTTTCTTCATTTACCAGATAAGCCAGGAATCCCTGAATGTCTGCTTGCGTGGCGTTTAATAGCGATGTGCCTTGTTGGTCGGTTAGATGATAGTTGTCCAGCCAGCGTAAAAATTTATCCAGGTCGCTACGATAACTTTGCAGCGTATTGCGCGACAAGCCATCTTGCAGCCACAAGTTATCCAGAAATTCATCCAGAGTATTCGCGTTATTCATGAGACTGAATTTGAGCGTTGCTCATGACTCAGCAACCAGCGTTTAATGTCGAGTGCACTGCCATTACGCTGCTGCATAAATCCGCCCAAGCCAGATTTACTCAACACACGATGGCAAGGAATAACGATGGGAATTGGGTTTGTGCCACATGCGCCACCGACTGCGCGCGCGCTGGAATGTAGCAGCGTAGCAAGCTCGCCATATTGTCGCGTGCGACCGGTGGGGATGTCGCGAATCACCTGCCACACTTTGGTTTGATGCGCTGTGCCAGTTAGATGGAGCGGTAGATCAAACTGAAAAGCAGCATCAGAAAAATACGCCGCCAATTGCCTGCACACTTCGCGCGCCAATGGCGTGTGAGCTTGTGCGGCTGCACCCGCAAAGAGTACGCCGGTGGGCACCCGGCAGCTCCGCTGCCACCCTACCGCTGCACCTGCGCTGAGGAACTCAAGTGCGCTCAATGCAGCGTCATCGCAGCGTATGCCGAGTAATCCAAATGGGGCTAAAAATTTAGCTTGATAATTCACTTTTCTATTCATATATCTGTATCTGGCCTGGTCATTACTAATTAAGCGTTGAATAAGCATCCAGATGGGTAGGGCAAAAATTATGCAGCTAAATCTCGATTGAAATAAGTCTGTATTTACAAATTTAGACGAAATTTTATTGTTGTTTTTGCATGTCGTGTGGTGTGATTAAAAAACACCACCGTATATTCAAGCACAATCTGCATGCCGAAGTAAAAATATTTATGAACGTGGTCAATATTCTCACTTCCACTTTAATGTGGAAGCTTACGTGGCAAGCGGTGGGGAATTTAACCCGAAGAGACTAAATTAGGGGGCATTTTGGCATAGTCATACTTAAGTACACTTTACTGATTAAAAATAAAACGTATATTGCACACCTGCGTGGGAATTATTTACACGCAGTACAGTGGAAGGGATCAAACAAACAAATCCCTGCTTTTTATTTAATGATGAAATTCAATAGCATCACAACTAGGGAGAAATTTATATGAAACATATTGTTAGCGGTATTTTATTGCTGTTGTCATCTTCCGCATTTGCTGCTGTTCCGGCGGCAACACCAGCCGCACCCGCAGCCGCACCAGCAGCCGCACCAGCAGCCGCACCAGCAGCCGCACCAGCAGCCGCACCAGCAGCCGCAGCAGCCGGAAAAGCAGCCCCTGCACCAGCGCAAAGCATGGCTGATTTTTGCCGTGATCCAGCGCATACGTGCTAAAGATTTAAAAGAAAAAATTTAGGATATTTAATAACTTAACAATAACAATGAAAAAGTAATGATTACTAAAAAACTGATTCAGAAATGTTTATTTCTTGGCATTTGCGTAGCATCGCCTTTGAGTTTTGCTGCTGCCCCGCATTTTACCTACGAAGAGCAAGCCATATGGGGTGACCTACTCAATACTGACCCTAATGCTCTCGGTGCTGCATCTCTTCCTTATGCGGTATGCGGTATAGGGGGAAAACAATCGCCTGTAAATATTACTACGCATAACGTGAACTTAAATCTTAATGCGCCAGCAACGTCTTATGTGGCAGTTCCGCTATCTCTTACGAATAATGGGCATACGATTAGAGTTAATATGCCAGCGACAAGCAATCCAAATTACCTCTTGATCGCTAAAGAAAGGTATGAATTGTTGCAATTGCATTTTCATGCCGGCAGTGAACATACAGTCAATGGTGTGCAAGCGCCATTGGAAGTACACTTTGTTCACGCCACGCCAGAGGGCAAGCTCGCAGTGATTGGTGTGCTTGTTGTGGCTGGAACAGCAAATGCAGAGTTCGAGAAAGTTTTGGTTAATGCGCCTACCCTTGCCGGTACCACTACTACAACAACTTTAAGTATTAATCCCAACAAATTACAGCCAGCAGGAAAAACCTTTGATGGCTATGCCGGGTCATTAACTACACCGCCCTGCACAGAAGGCGTGGATTGGTTTGTAATGCGCAGTACAATCACTGCTTCAGCCGATCAGCTTGCACGATTTGCAACATTGTATTACGCCGATAATGCGCGCTTACCACAAGCATTCAACGGTCGTATTACACAAACTTTGAACCCCTGATATTGAGAGTGGCTTAGGTTGTACTTTTGCCTAACATTACAGTAAACCGGAGCGCGGTTATAAATTAGTTTTATTTTTTAACCGCGCGCTGTGAGCTGGTACTTATCTGTACATTAAGTTGCACATCTACCCTGACAGCTTATGGAATTCCAATTTCTATTGATGTTCAGCTCGTCAACAGAAGTAGATATTCCATAAGCTGTCAGGCCTTTATTGCCATCGCTGCTAACCATTTGCTCCGTCGAAAGTCCGCAGGTGTTCAGCAAATCCAGACCGACCATCTTCCAGAGACATTAAATTAGATATTAAATGTGCATCAACTCGCGTTTACAATTACAATTGCCCGCTTTACAATCGTCCGCCTTACATAAGGCAAAGGCAGATAGTGTGTTTCCAAATGTAGTACTCAAAAAATCACGAGGACAAGCATCCTCTCCCGCAAAGCGTACCAGCGCGGGTTTTACCCTGCTCGAATTATTGGTGGTTATGGTAATCATCGGGTTGCTGGTTGGCTATGTTGGTCCGAAATATTTTTCCCAGGTTGGAAAATCCGAGATTAAGGCCACGCGTGCGCAGATTGATGCGCTGGAAAAATCCTTGGATCAATACCGCTTGGATACCGGGCATTACCCCACTACTGAACAGGGATTGGCGGCACTTTTTTCCAAGCCATCCAGCGAGACCCGATGGGACGGTCCCTATCTTAAAAAAGCCGTTCCGCTAGACCCATGGGGAAGTCCCTACCAGTACAAATCCCCAGGAGAGCATGGTGAAATTGACCTCTACTCTTTCGGCAAAGATCGGCAACCTGGTGGTACGGACGAAATGGCCGATATCACTAACTGGTAATTATCCAAGGATCATGCAATACGAAGTCAGAGCATTGCGCGGCAAAGAATTCATCTCTTTGCGTCTTGAAGCCGTCAGTGAACAGATGGCCATCAGCCAGGCGCAAGCGCAGGGCTACGCCGTTTTTTCCACGCAGCCACTCAAAGGGAATTGGCTGGCAGGATTCATTGGGCGCAAACACTTTCCGTTGACTTTATTCAACCAGGAACTGCTCACCCTGATTGAAGCTGGTCTGAATCTGTTCGAAGGAATTGAAGCGTTGGCGGAGAAGGAGCAAAGACCGGAAATCCGCCAGGTATTGCAGGGCGTGTTGCGTGCACTGAATGAAGGTCTGACAGTATCTCATGCGATGGAAAATTTCCCTGCAGCATTTCCCCCCCTGTATGTGGCGGCGTTGCGTGCCAGTGAAAAAACGGGCGGGGTTGCCGAATCGCTGCGGCGTTACATCTCTTATCAGAGCCAGATCGATCAGGTAAAGAAAAAGATAATCTCCTCTTCCATCTACCCTGTGATACTGATATTGGCGGGCGGATTGGTGACGTTATTTCTGATGGGATATGTGGTTCCCAGATTTGCGCACATCTACGGGGAAGTGGGTGGCGACCTGCCAGTCCTGTCCAGAATGCTGATGGCGTGGGGCGCTTTTCTGGAGCAGCATGGTGCCCTATTGTTGGGAATATTGCTCACACTGGCCGCCGCTACAGGTTATTTTTTCACGCGGTTATCGGTGCAACGCTATCTGATGAAATGGGTGTGGCGTATTCCGGCGTTGGGGGAGCGCCTGCGCATTATCCAACTGGCGCGTTTTTACCGTTCGCTTGGCATGCTGTTGATCGGTGGTATTCCCATTATGAGCGCACTCAATATGGTGTCCGGGCTGCTGGTGCCGTCGCTACGTCTGAAGATGCAGGCCGCTGCCAAGTTGATTGACCAAGGGCAACCGATTTCCGTTGCGATGGAACAGAACGAACTGTCAACTCCGATTGCGCTACGCATGTTGCGTGTGGGCGAGCGTAGCGGCCAGATGGGTGAAATGATGGAACGCATTGCGGGCTTTTATGATGAAGAAACTGCACGCTGGATTGAGTGGTTCACCAAATTATTTGAACCACTGCTGATGCTGGTGATCGGTTTAGTAATTGGCGGGGTGGTATTACTGCTATACATGCCTATTTTCGATCTAGCGGGGAGTATACAGTGAACGCTTTATCATCGGCCAGTATGATTCTGCCAGCCATTTCCCAGGCCGCTATCGCCCAGGCACGGCAACTGGCGCGCCAATCGCAGCGACGTATTATCGAAGTGCTGGAAGACCAGGCCGGTCTGTCGTCGACTGATTTCACTCGGGCGCTGGGAGCGGCCTTCCACTACACGGTTGCCGACATCAATGATATTCACCGCTTGAAGCCGGATTTCGACGTGCTGTCGTTCCGCGAGGCGCTCAAGCGCGAATGCATACCGTTGCGCGACTCGGAACAGGGGCTGCTGATCGTTTTCTCAGATCCGTTTGCTGAAGGATTAGGCGACTGGGCATTGGAAAAAATTCGCGAGCCGTTCGGCTGGCGTCTGGCTCATCATGCGGATATCACCGCTTTTTTGTCGCGCCACGAAGAAACGCTCAAGGCCATGGACGGCATGCTGCTTGGCGTAGAGCCAGGCATCGACGAACAGTCAGGGGGAGCTGAACAGTTATCGCTGAAAAGTATTTCAGAGGACAGCAGCCCGGTAGTCAGGCTGGTCAATTCGACGCTATACGACGCGTTGAAGAGTGGTGCCAGTGATGTGCACTTGGAAATCACCAGCAGCGGGATGACTATCCGTTATCGCATCGATGGCGTACTGAATACGGTCGGCGCGGTACAGGGTATGGAAATGGCGGAACAGGTCATTTCGCGCATCAAGGTTGTCGCAGAGCTGGACATCGCCGAGCGGCGCATCCCGCAGGACGGGCGTTTCAAGGTGCAGGTGCAGAATCGTGAAGTGGATTTCCGAGTATCCATCATGCCCAGCGTGTTCGGTGAAGATGCAGTGTTGCGCGTGCTGGATCGCAAGGCGTTAACAGACCAATCGCGCGGGTTGACGCTGGAAAATATTGGCCTTGACGAACTCACACGGAAACAGTTCCGCCATCTCGTGCGTGAGCCTTACGGTATGGTGCTGGTGACCGGGCCGACTGGAAGCGGCAAAACTACCACTCTGTATGCGGCAATTTCGGAAGTGAACAGTGGCAAAGACAAGATCATCACCATCGAGGATCCGGTTGAATACCGCTTGCCGGGCATACTGCAAATACCCGTCAACGAGAAGAAGGGGCTGACGTTCGCGCGCGGTCTGCGTTCCATTCTGCGACACGACCCGGACAAGATCATGGTGGGCGAAATCCGTGATGCGGAAACCGCGCAGATTGCCGTGCAGGCTGCGTTGACCGGCCATCTCGTGTTCACTACGGTGCATGCCAACAACGTATTTGACGTTATCGGTCGTTTCATTCATATGGAAGTCGATACATACAGTTTTGTGTCTGCGTTGAACGGCATCCTCGCACAGCGCCTGGTGCGACTTGTTTGCTCCAACTGCATCGTGCCGGATCAGCCAGATGCCAAGCTACTCGCCGATTCCGGAATCTCCACTGAAGCTGCACAAACGATGTGTTTCAGGATCGGCAGAGGCTGCGGCCACTGTCGTGGAACCGGTTATCGTGGACGCAAAGCAGTTACTGAGCTGCTCATCCTTGACGACGAAATGCGCGAAATGATCGTTGCTCGCGATCCGATACGCAAGCTCAAGGAATCGGCACGCCGTAAAGGTCTGCGCGTATTGCGTGAAAGTGCTATCGAAGCCGTCGCCAATGGCGAAACTACACTGGAAGAAATTAACCGTGTCACTTTCATTGACTGATTATTATTGCGCCAGCATTGCGCCGGGCAGCGCCACACTGCTGCTCATGCGGCGTGGCTGGCGCCCGGTAATTTTGAAAAAAAGCTGCGCCAGCGGTGTAGCCAAAGCTGGGGACTCTCCCTGGCTAGTCGAACTGGGGCTGCTCGAAGGTTTGTTGAGCGAAGTTCGGCGCGGCCTGCCGCTTAACATCATCATCTCCAATCACTACATGCGTTATCTCTTGATCCCTGCTCCCCCTTTATCGATGCCGAGTGCAGACGTGCTGGCACTGATGCGGCACTGTTTCCGGGAAATTTATGGCGATATCACAGATGAGTGGCAAATCCGCGCCAACCCGTTGCCGGATGGTGGCGATGTGGTGGCATGTGCCGTAGACAGGGCGCTAATGGAAGGGCTTAAGGCTGCGGCAGGAAAGGTTGGACTCAGGCTCGTCTCGGCGCAACCTTATTTCATGAACGGTTTTAATGCAGCTTGCCGCTACATCGACGGTGCTGCAGCCTGCTTTGTTCAGGTGGAGCCTGGACGGATTATACTGGGCATCATGCGCAATAAAAATTGGCTGAGATTGCGTGCAGTAGCTGCTTCGCCTCAATGGCAAGAGGAGTTGCCAGCACATATCGAACGCGAAATTTTGCTGGCTGGATGGGAAGGCACGAACCCAACGGTTTTTCTGCATGCGCCAGAAGCTGCACAATCAATTACGCTGGAGGATACACAGCATTGGAAGATGACCCGTACTTTTACGCGGCCTATAGACGGATATTCTCCACAACATGATGTATCCTACGCGATGGCGCTGAGCGGGGTGTGATGATGCAGCGGCTAAATCTCGACCTGGTTAAATCACAGATGCCTGTCTGGCCGGGGATGCTCGTCCTAGTCATTGCAATAGTGGGCATTTTGTTCAGTTATCGGCAATATTTCGTTGTCAACGAACGCAACGCAATTATGGAGAGTGAACTGGCGCAGATTGATATGGCAAGACGGAAGTCGCATGCGGCAAACCGGCCAGCTACGCTTTCCTCGATGGAACTCGAAGTGGAGGGGCGACGTGCGCACGAAGTTGCATCCTTGTTATTGTTGCCTTGGCGCGATCTTTTTTCTGCATTGGAAAGCGCATCTCAAAACAACGTTGCGGTGCTTGCCATTGAGCCAGATTACAAGAAACACCAGGTTCGTATCACTGCCGAAGCCAAAGATTTTGACATTCTGGTCCATTACCTGAAGCGGCTGGGTGATACCCCGCAATTGAAGTTTGTGCGCCTGCTGCGTTATGAAGTCCGTGAGGACGACGCACAGCATCCGCTACGGTTTACCGTTGAAGCATCATGGAGGTTGAAATCGTGAACGCCGTCATGCTGAATCTGCACCGCCTGCGCTATTACCTTGGAACTTTTGGGCTGGCCGGATTGACTGTGGCTATGGGTGGATTGGTGATCTACCTGTTTGCCGTGCTACCGGCTGAGCGGCAAGCGCAATCCAGCGCAGCGCAATTGCTCCATTTGCGCATGCAGCCCCAAATCACCTCAGTGGCGGAACCCTCACCCATCGGAGGCAGTGCGGCGCTGGCCGAATTCTACGGACAGTTTTCGACCATGCAGGCTCTCCCGGATATGCTGAAAACGCTATATGCGCTGGCACAGAAACACAACATCATGCTTAAACGTGGAGATTTCAAATTCGGCAATGCAGAGGGCGACAAATTACTGCGTTATGAAATCACGCTGCCGGTCAAGTGCAGTTACCCTGATTTGCGCAGCTTCATCGACGAGACCGCGCGCAAGCTTCCAACCATGGGCTTGAGCGAAATCAACCTTAAACGCGAAGCAGTGGGGGACAACATGGTAAAGGCCAAATTAGCCTTTGTTCTTTTTTTGTCGGATAACTGACTATGACACTTTCCGTGGAAAAAAAACGATTGATGCTGGGTGGGGCGTTACTGCTAACACTGGGTGCCAGTGCATGGTTAAGCATGGATCATGTGGAAGAGGGGGTTGAAGTAGTGGCGTCTGCAAAACCGGTCTCTGCCAAACGGAATGACACGCCTGAGCTTTCGCTGCCGGTTTTGGCGAACGCCCATGCCGTCAATAAAAGTGAACAGCAAGCGACAGATGTTTTCAAGTCGCACAGATGGTTTGTTCCGCCACCTCCGCTGCCACCTCCGCTGCCACCAACGTTACCACCACCAACGTCACCACCACCTCGCCCGGTGGAGGGTGTGGTTGCTCCACCAGTGAAAGTTGTAGTTGCCCCACCTGCGGCGCCACCCTTGCCATTTACTTATCTGGGGACCGTACAGGATGGCGCAAATAAAGTTGTTTTTCTGTCCAAGGGTCAGCACCTTTACACCGTGCGCAAGGGCGAAGTTTTCGACGGACAGTACCGCCTGGAGGATGAGGGCAATGGCCGCATCGAACTCGTTTATCTGCCGTTGAATATAAAACAAACCATAGTTACTAAAGGAGCTTCCTGATGCCGATCCATACTGGCGGTGCGCGCATGTTCGCCCAATTGCTGTTGTTATCCAGCTTGCTTGCGGGCTGCGCCGATCTGCCGCGCAAGGTCTCTGCAGCACAAGACAAGTCCCCGGAGGGACGAGTGCAGGAGGCAACGCAGGCATTACACGCACATCCTGATGAGACATCCCTCAAGGCAAAATTGATTCTCCAGCGCGAGCATGCCGTGCTTGAGTTGCTAACTGCCGCCGACAAGGAACTTGATGTTGGTAAGTGGGAAGAGGCGGTGTTGCTGTACCAGCGCGTGCTTGGCCTGGACGATAAAAACCAGCGTGCGCTAAGCAAACTGAAGATGATAGATGCTGAACGCCGTTTTAGCCGCTTGGTTACGGATGCCAGGGAAATGTTCGATCAGGGCAACATCGAAGCTGCGCAGAACAAGCTGCATCTGGTTTTTCTGGAAGCACCCGCGCATGAGCAGGCGCTCGAGCTACAAGCTAAAATAGGCACTAGGGTCGGCTCTGGAATCAAGGCGCCCGAGCTTAAGTCAACACCAAACCGTCCGATTACACTTGAATTCCGTGAGGCTAATTTAAAAATGGTGTTTGAAGGGTTGTCCCGAACCTCTGGTGTTAACTTCGTGCTGGATAAGGACATTAAGCCTGATGCCAAAACCACTGTATTCGTCAATAATGTAACGCTGGATGCAGCCATTACCGCGATCCTCAACACCAACCAGTTGGAGAAAAAAGTTCTGGACGAGGCAACGATATTGGTCTACCCCAACACGGCGCAGAAAAACAATGAATACCGGGAGCTGGTTATCAAGAGCTTTTACCTGACTAATGCAGATGTCAAGCAGACCGCCACACTGCTCAGAACCACGCTCAAGGTGAAAAACCTCTATCTCGATGAGCGTCTCAATTTGCTGGTGTTGCGCGACACGCCTGAAGTGGTGCGACTTGCGGAGAAGTTAGTGGCGTTGCAGGATGTTGCTGAGCCTGAAGTGATGCTGGAAGTAGAAATACTGGAGATTAAGCGCAGCAAATTGACCGATATTGGCATCACCTACCCGACCAATCTTACGGCGGGTGTTTTAAGCAGCACGGGATCGTTCTCGGCCCTCACGCTGGACGCACTAAAGCGCTTGAATAGTACGAATATTACAGTTTCACCCAGACCCGCCATCAGCTTTCAGAAGACGGATGGTATCGTCAATTTGCTTGCGAATCCGCGCATAAGGGTCAAGAACAGGGAGAAAGCCAAGGTGCAAATCGGTGATCGTGTGCCGATCGTCACGGCCAATATTTCCACTACAGCCGCCACCGTGTCCGATAGTGTCCAGTATCTCGATGTCGGTCTCAAGCTGGAAGTTGAGCCTGTGGTAAGCCTGGACAACCATGTTTCGATTAGGGTTGCATTGGAAGTCGGCACGATAGGCGCACAGACCACCACTAAAAACGGCTCAGTGGTTTATCAGATCGGCACTCGCAATGCCAATACCTTGCTGCGTCTCAAGGATGGTGAGACACAGGTGCTGGCCGGTTTGATCAACGACGAAGATCGGCACAATGCCAACAAGGTGCCTGGTTTGGGTGATATTCCATTGCTGGGCAGATTGTTCTCGAACAATACCGATAGCAACACGAAGACTGAAATCGTGCTGACTATTACACCACGTGTAATCAACAATCTGCAGCGTCCCAGTGCGGAAATCATGGAGCTGTGGTCGGGCACTGAAACAAGCATCAGCGATATTGCTCATGGCAAAGGCAAAGGATTCGCTGAGGCTATATCTGCTATATCCCCTCCTGCTGTTTTTGAAAGTGGCGGAGCGAAACTGGCACCGCCCACCTTGCCCGAAGCTGTGCCTGAAGCCGTACCTGAAGTATCGTTGGAGCCGGTGCCGCCTGCGCTAGGCGATCAATAAGACTCAGCAGCTATGAAGCTACGAGGATTCACGCTGATTGAACTGGTTGTGACGGTGGCCATCATCAGCATATTGGCGACTGGCATCTTGCCTATGGCAAAAATGATGGCGCAACGTGAAAAAGAAAAGGAGTTGCGTGCCAGTCTGCGCAACATGCGCGAGGCGATTGATGCCTATAAAAAACTCTTCGACGAGGGAAGGGTCAGAAAATCATCGAGAGAGTCAGGTTATCCGCCCAACTTGGCGGTGCTGGTAGAAGGCGTGGAGGATGAAAAAGATCCGAAAAAACAAAAAATCCGTTTCCTGCGCAAAATTCCGACGGATCCTATGAATACCGATCTCAACATTCCTGCTGAGCAAACCTGGGGGCTGCGCAGTTATGCCAGTGAAGCGATTGATCCACAGGCTGGTGACGACGTTTTCGACATCTACTCGCTGAGCACGAACACCGGGCTGAATGGCCGCCCTTACCGTGTGTGGTAGATTGAAATGCTGACTCCGCGCCTACGTTTTTCTGAATCAGATAAGCCATTAGATTTAACCCTTGCTAGCTCTCCTCCTGCAATTGGAAAAGCTAGCAGGGGGACTGGGCAGTTGGGTTCTAATTATTTACCCGGGTTTACTAAAGGCTTCACCCTGATCGAGCTGATGGTAGTGATGACTGTCATTGCCTTGCTACTATCGCTAGCAGTGCCGCGTTACTTTCACAGTCTGGACAAAGCACGCGAGGCTACTCTGCGCCAGGATCTCAACACCATGCGCGACGCCATAGACAAATTCCACGGGGACAATGGTCGTTACCCGAGCTCACTCGAGGAGCTAGTTTCACGCAAATACATGCGCACCATCCCGCCTGATCCCATCACTGGCAACGATTCCACTTGGGTTGTCATCAGCCCGGATACTGAGTCGGAAAATGGGGTCTATGATGTCAGGAGCGGCGCTGAAGGGGCCGCTGCAGACGGTTCTAACTATGGCGATTGGTAGCGTCATTCCGTTATGGACGCGCTACCCGCAGCGCGGCTTTACTTATCTGGGCACGATGTTCCTCATCATCTTTATCGGTATAGGCTTGGCAAAAGCAGGATTGTTATGGCAGACCGAGGTGCAACGGGAACGGGAAAAAGAGCTGCTATTTATTGGCGAACAATACGCCAATGCTATAGGCAGTTACTTTGAAAGCACGCCAAGCGGACCCAAACAATATCCGGCCAGTTTCGAGGAATTACTGCAAGATCATCGTTTTCCCAGTGTCCGACGTCATCTGCGCAAGGTGTACAGTGACCCGATCACGGGCGGTGAGAAATGGGGTCTGATCAAACAGCAGGGGCGAATTGCTGGGGTTTACAGCTTGGCCCTTCAGCGACCATTGAAAAAAGCAGGATTTTCTAACGCATGGGCTACATTCGCTGACGCAGAAAGTTATACTGCATGGCAATTTACTTATACCCCAGGCATCCTTAAGGCAGTGCATTGGCCTTCGCTGAATGACGGTGGTTCTGTGGGTGCTTTCCCGCAGGTGCAGTCCAGTAATTCAGTTTCGGAAGATAACAGGAATGGCAGTGGCGTTTCAGTGAAGGAAAATCCATCTACATCATCTGATTTAAATCCTAAGCAGGCTCTTCCCGATGTTGCGGATAGGAAACAAACCATTCTTAGAAAGTGAACTGCCTCTTTTTATTTGGGATGTTCGTCAGGTTTATCAGGCTGCACCCTCGGTTTGGACGTGCCATTGAGAAACCAAGTGCGCATCTTGCCCTTGCTTTTGACATCAATGATACCGCGCTCCTCTAGCGTAAAAGAGTCAATCAAGAGTTGCTTGGTAGAATTTGTTATTTGAATGCGTCCAGGCATGCCGTGAGATTCCATCCTACTGGCTGTATTGACTGTATCTCCCCATAAATCATAAATGAATTTTTTTGTGCCGATCACCCCAGCCACGACTGAACCCGTATCAATGCCGATACGCATTTTCAATTTGTACGGACTATGCTCATTGAAGTGTTCAATCGCCTCCATCATATCCAACGCCATATGCGCTGCACGGAACGCGTGATCCTTCATCGGAATAGGGAGTCCTGCCGCTGCCATATAAGCATCACCGCTGGTTTTAATCTTCTCCAGGCCATGCTGATCAGCGATGCTGTCAAAACTGGTGAAGATCTCATTAAGGATGCCGACCAACACTTCTGGGCTGACAGCCTCTGCCAGCATTGTAAATTCCACAATGTCCGCAAACAACACCGTCGCTTCCTTGAAGCTATCAGCAATGATTTCCGAAAAATAATCCCCGTGCCAAAAAGTGGATGAACGACTGCTGGCGCGCCTATCCGCCGTTAATTCCTGACGATTTTTTAAACGTTCGGTAATCGCTACAGGCAGCACGTTAAGCAGTAGCCGATCGGATACTTTCTGCTCTGCCACGACTCGATCATAAAGACTTTTCACTTCCTTATTCAGCAAGCGAACTTCGATCATGTTGTAAGCCCGCAGCAACACCTCGGCTATGTCGAACGGTTTGCTGACAAAATCCTTCGCTCCCATTTTTAATGCGCGCAACTTATGATTAGGTTGGGCTGTAATAACAAGAACGGGCAGGTAGCTGCCAGTTTCAATTTTTTTCAGGTTTTCCATTACCTGAAATCCATCCATGCCCGGCATTTGCAGATCCAGCAGAATCAAGTCGTAGCGGTTCTTGTGGTGAAGTTCACTAACCTCGGTTGGGCCCATCGTGGACGTGATGGAAACATACCCGGCACTGCGCAGCATCCGCTCGAGCAACAGAACATTTGCTTTCTTATCATCCACAATTAGGATGTTTCCATGCAGAATATCAGCCGCGCTTATCATAAAAAATCTCCTAAATTACTTTATTACAGATTGCTGATTTAAGTATTTTAGCGCGCTATTTAACGCCTCCATGAACTCATCAACCTTGAATGGCTTGGTTATTGTGGCTCGGCAACCTCCATGAGTTCGAACCAGAACAAGCTGCCTACCCCAGCGGTGCTTTCCACGCCGACGCTACCCCCCATCAGTTCGATCAGCTGCTTGACCACCACCAGGCCGATGCCCGTGCCTTCCACGCCACTGGACTCCTGT
>CANJMS010000027.1 GCA_947475825.1 Nitrosomonadales bacterium | reverse complement strand
TTAGTTCTCATCCATAAACACCCGAATTTTCAGCACTGACCGATGACCATTTTTGGACGGACGCTGTAAATCGAACATTTTTTTCGTTATAGGTAGACGAATTCGCTACCTTGATTCGTCTATCCTATTTTTCACCCTTTTTGGCGCGAGTCTTCACGCACCATGACTGGCATTTTAAAACGCACCACGCACTTCGATAACGCTATACGGCCTGTCGTGACAGCCGGGCAAACAGTTTGAAGTTATACGCCAGCACTGCCGACATCACGTAAGACTTGAAGTGTTCCAACCCCCGCCATGTGCAGCGATCCAAACCGAACACCCGTTTGAGCATCGAAATGTTGCCTTCGATCCCGGCACGGAAGCATTTGAGCTTCTTGTATATCCACTCGCTCCCCGTCATCTCTTCAACGGTCATGCCGCGCTTCTTTGGCAGCCCAACAGCCTTGATGCCCAGTGCTTTTGCGCACCAGATGTTTTCTTTGCTGGCATAGCCTGCATCCGCAGCAACTTGGCGCGGTAACTTGCCATAGCATTCTTTGATGCGATTGATCATCGGCAACAAACGGCTGCTGTCCGCCGGGTTGCCTTCTTCAATCACGACATCCAATACCATGCCGTGTTTGCCTGTGGTGAGATTGAGCTTGTGCCCAAACTGGGTGTCGCGTCGGTCTTTGACAATGATGTCGGTATGCGACTCAAATACGCTGACCACTTTGTCGGCAGCGGGTACTTTCTCTCCCTTGATCACACGCCGCACGGCTTGGTCGATGATGCGCACGGTGAGTCCGGCATAGTGTTCAGCACGCCTCATCCAGTCTCGGTTTTGTTGTTGGGTCGCAATCAAACCATGCACTGCACCCAAGGTGTGCCGCACGCGGCTGATGAGTTTGCGGTAATGCGCGCGCCGTTTCTCTTCTCCCTTGCAATTACGGATCGCCATGATTTGTTTCTTCACGACCCGACGATGGCAGGTATACCGTACCAGCGGGTTCTGTTCGCGAACCTCAATCATCAATCTGTCCAGTACCCGTTCAGCATCACCCAGTAGCGAACTGTCCCATGGCTTGTGGATCAGTGTTTCCGTGACGGTGCTGTCGATCCGCGCTTGCTTGAGTGTCTCAATGCGACTGGCCAGTGCGTCTTTGACCAGTGCTTGGTTGATGCGCTCCCAAGTCTCTCCACGGATCAGCGCAATCACGCCCTGCAACGCGGAGTCCGTTGGGTAGAGCCCTCTTGGCAGGCGCGCAAACGCAGAGGATGTCGCTGAATCGGCCAAGTGAAACGCCAGCTCCTCGTAGGTCCACTGCCGGTGTTGCTTGAGGAGTCCGCAACGCAATATCGCTTCGATGCTCATGCCGCTACGTCCGGTATCTTTGATCCCTTTCCGCTGGATATCTTTCTCTGCCCAGTCCAATACTTCGACGTGCTGATCCATCCAACCGGAAATGGCCTTCAGTTCCTGTCCGATTTCGTGTTCTGCAAATGGCTCGTATATACTCATCTGGTGTGTGCGTTTCGCGCGCATTTTGGATACCCTAGCGGTTGTGTTGTTTGTTTGTAATCAATGGTTTGACTGCAATCATACGCATTTCCGCTAGGCTTTTCCACTCAAATAATCAGCTTTTGTTAAATAAAATCAATTTGTTATGTTTCTGGATGGGAACTAACTAAAGCATCTGAGGATATTTTTCCATCACCCGAGATGAAATTTAACGCCGCGATGTGCCCTTTAATGGGGCGAGATTATGTCATCCGCAAATGATCTGTCCCAGACATCACATCTCTGTCTTTAGAAGACTGGCTTTCCAGTTTAATTCTCAAACGTAGATCATTGACCGAGTCTGCATTTTTTAGCGCTTCCTCAAAACTTATTTTGCCTAGCTCATACAAATCAAACAAAGCCTGGTCGAATGTTTGCATGCCCAGTTCGCGCGATTTCGACATGACAGTTTTAATGTTATTCACCTCACCTTTAAAGATGAGGTCGGAAATCAGCGGTGAATTGAGCATGATTTCAATTGCGGCTGCGCGACCATTGCCGGTTTTGTTTGGAATCAACCGCTGTGAAATGAGTGCCTTTATATTCAGTGACAAATCCATTAACAGCTGTGTGCGACGTTCTTCCGGGAAAAAGTTAATGATGCGATCCAGTGCCTGATTGGCGTTATTAGCATGTAGTGTAGCCAGGCACAGGTGACCTGTTTCTGCAAAGGCCACGGCGTGCTCCATCGTTTCATGGTCGCGAATTTCGCCGATAAGAATGACATCGGGTGCCTGGCGTAAAGTGTTCTTCAACGCGGCATGCCATGAATCAGTGTCTACGCCGACTTCACGATGAGTGATCAGACAATTAATATGCTCATGTACGTATTCAACCGGGTCTTCGATGGTAATGATGTGGCCATAACTATTTTTGTTGCGGTGTCCCAGCATGGCTGCGAGCGTGGTTGACTTACCCGAGCCGGTGCCGCCAACTATAATCACTAATCCGCGTTTGGTCATCACGATATCTTTCAATATCGAGGGCAGTCCCATCGCGTCCAAATCAGGAATTTGAGTGGTGATAGTACGCAGCACCATGCCGATTCGTTGCTGCTGCATGAACACATTCACCCGAAAACGCCCGATTCCTGTGGGGCTGATCGCGAAATTACATTCATGCGTTGATTCAAATTCAGCGGATTGGCGGTCGTTCATCACACTATGCGCCAGTTCCATAGTGTGCGTGGGAGACAGCACCTGGGTAGACACGGGTACCAGCCTTCCATCAACTTTAAACGCTGGCGGAAAGCCGGCCGTAATGAACAGGTCTGATGCTTTTTTTGCAATCATGCCACGCAATAAATTATGTACTAACTCGGTGGCCTGATCTCTTTCCATTGTTCACTCCTGAAATATACGGGGATAAATTAACTTAGAAATCAGCCGGGGAATGCATCTTTGTTGGCAGCTTTAGAGCGCGCCTCAGCAGAAGAAACAACATTACGTTTAACTAATTCTTGCAGACATTGATCCAGCGTTTGCATACCGATGGCACCGCCAGTTTGGATCGCAGAATACATTTGCGGCACTTTGGCTTCGCGAATCAAATTTCGAATCGCGGGTGTGCAAATCATAATTTCGTGCGCAGCGACGCGGCCTGTACCATCCTTGGTTTTAAGAAGAGTTTGCGAAATCACTGCACGCAAGGATTCAGAAAGCATGGCGCGCACCATTTCTTTTTCATCAGCCGGAAACACGTCAATAATACGGTCAATAGTTTTGGCGGCAGAGCTGGTGTGCAGCGTGCCAAACACGAGGTGACCCGTTTCCGCCGCCGTCATCGCGAGGCGTATTGTTTCAAGATCGCGCATCTCGCCCACCAGAATTACGTCGGGGTCTTCACGCAAGGCACTACGCAAGGCGTTTTGAAAAGACTTGGTATGCGGCCCCACTTCACGCTGATTGACCAAAGATTTTTTGCTCTCATGCACAAATTCGATGGGGTCTTCGACCGTTAGAATATGTCCCATTTCATGTTCATTACGATGATTTACCATCGCTGCCAACGTGGTGGATTTACCAGAGCCAGTCGGTCCGGTCACTAACACCATGCCGCGTGGATAATCAGAAATCGCTTCGAATATTTTAGGAGCTTTTAAATCTTCCAGCGATAAAATTTTGGAAGGAATAGTGCGCATCACCGCGCCTGCGCCACGATTGTGGACGAAGGCGTTGACACGAAATCGTGCAAGACCTGGCACTTCAAAGGAGAAGTCTATTTCCTTATTTTCCTCGTAAGCCTTGCGCTGGCCATCATTCATAATATCGTACACAAGCGAGTGTACTTCTTTATGATCCATGGCTGGCAGGTTGATTCTACGTATATCGCCATGTACTCGTATCATGGGTGGCAGACCTGCAGAAAGATGTAAATCGGAAGCTTTATTCTTGACACTAAAAGCGAGCAATTCGGTGATATCCATTATAATCCTTGAAGAGTTTCCAGTTGAACCAGCAGAATTGCACCTAAACGCTATAGTCTTGCAAAGACTTGAGTGCCACGCAACAGCTTGATTATGACCTCAATCACACAAAACTTGCAAGCTGTCCAACATGCTATCGCACAAGCCGCGCACACCGCTGAGCGTGACCCGCAGAAAATAAAATTACTAGCAGTGAGTAAAGCTTTTTCTACTGCTGCGATACGTGAGGCATATGAGGCGGGACAACGCTTATTTGGTGAAAATTATGTGCAAGAGGCTTTGCCTAAAATTGAGGCACTGAGCGATCTGTCCATACAATGGCATTTCATCGGGCCCATACAGAGCAACAAAACACGCGCCATTGCAAAAAATTTTTCCTGGGTGCACAGCGTGGATAGTTTAAAAATTGCCGAACGATTGTCCGCCCAACGACCAGACAATCTGCCTCCTTTGAATATGTGCATACAGATCAATACCAGCGGCGAACTCAGTAAAAGTGGTATTAACATGGAGCAAGTGTCAGAGCTAGCGCGTGCCATCGCACAATTACCCCGAATCAAACTGCGTGGTCTGATGACTATCCCGGCCTTTGCCGCAAGCCTGGAGATGCAACGTATCCCTTTTTCGCAATTACGTGAAATCAAAGATTCTATAAATACACAGGGCTTGACGCTGGATACATTATCTATGGGCATGACGCATGATCTGCACGCAGCCGTGCTGGAAGGTGCAACTATGGTGCGGGTGGGCACAGGAATTTTTGGCGAAAGACATTTTTAAGGATAGCAAATGAAAATCTGTTTTGTAGGCGGAGGTAACATGGCAAGTGCCTTGATAGGCGGCTTGCTTAAAAATAATTTCAGCGCAGATCAACTGCGTGTCGTAGAAATTAATTTGGACAATCGCAATAAATTAAAAAGTGAATTTGCAGTACACGTCACAGATCAAGTAGCACAAGGTATCGCGGGCAGCAATGTGATCGTGCTGGCAGTCAAGCCGCAACAATTGCAAAGCGTGGTCAGCGAAATCGCCCCGTTATTAAATGGCCAGCTATTGCTATCGATTGCGGCGGGCATTCGCAGTGCCGATATTGCGCGCTGGGCGCAATGCAGCAAACTGGTGCGCGCCATGCCCAACACGCCCGCGCTCATACAAAGTGGCATCACAGGTTTATATGCATTGCCCGAAGTCAGCCCGGCGCAACGTGACACAGCGCAGGCCATCATGGCCGCAGTGGGTGAAACGTTGTGGCTGGCAGACGAGGCTCTGATGGACGCGCTCACCGCCATTTCCGGCAGCGGCCCAGCCTACGTGTTTTATTTTATAGAAGCCATGCAACAAGCCGCAATAGAGTTGGGATTTGGCGCGACAGATGCACGACGCTTGGCCTGTCAAACATTTCTCGGCGCAAGTAAACTGGCTGCCTATGGTCTGGAAGATGTGCATGAGCTACGCGCCCGCGTCACCTCCAAAAACGGCACAACCGAGCGCGCCTTGCTCAGCATGGAAAGTAACCACGTCCAGCAACACATCATCAATGCCGCATATGCAGCAGCGGCACGTTCCAAGGAAATGGGTATCGAGCTTGGTGCGGCAAAAAAAACGAGCGAAAAATAATAATATGTTGAATGATGCTTTACGATTTCTGCTGGATGTTTTAGTCCAACCCTTCGCTGCCATACTATTACTGCGCTTTCACCTGCAATGGCTGCGAGCCCCAATGCGTAACCCGTTGGGTGAATTGGTCATGGCACTGACTAATTTCATTGTGCTGCGAACACGCCGCTTCATCCGGCCAATAATGGGATTGGATAGTGCAACTTTGCTGCTGGCTTTCGTGGTTGAGGTTCTCTATTTATATGCATTGCTGAGCTTTTCGCCCTTCTCGGATGGCAGTTTCCCCATCACAGGCGTGCTGGTGTTAGCACTGATTAAATTACTCAAAATGAGCATTTATTTACTGATGGCCGCACTCATCGTGCAAGCCATTTTGTCATGGCTAAACCCGCATTCCTCCATCGTGCCGCTGCTCACCTCCGTCACTTGGCGCTTTGTACGTCCGCTGCAACGTCGTATTCCACCAATGGGCAATGTCGATCTTTCCTCTTTTGCACTCATCATAATTTGCCAGCTTATATTGATTGTGCCGATTGCCGCATTGGAAAATCTTGCGAGGGAGTTTTTTTAGTAAGCAGGATTATTCCAGTTTCCGATAAAAAGGAGCACAAGGCGGCAAGGATGAGGCGACGAAGACAGTACATTTGAGTACGGCTATAACCAACCACTTTGCAACCGTCTTTTGGTTGCTTAGTGGGATGGCTAGTTGTTTCACTCAGGAGCCGAAGACGAAGGTAACACAGTGATCATTTTTATCGGGAATTGGAATTACATCAATATCACGTCGTATTGCTCTTGATTGTACAAAGCCTCCACCTGTAGTGACACGGGTTTGCCGATGAAGTCTGAAAGTTGAGCGAGGCTTTGGGATTCTTCATCCAGAAATAAATCAATTACCATTTGCGAGGCTAGGATGCGATATTCGCGGGCATTAAATTGTCGCGCTTCACGCACAATTTCGCGCAAGATTTCATAACAAACAGTTTGAGCAGTTTTAACTTGGCTGCGTCCTTGGCAAGTCGGGCAGGCTTCGCACAAAATCCGCGCCAGACTTTCGCGGGTGCGTTTGCGTGTGAGTTCCACTAGACCGAGCGCAGAAAATCCACTGACGGTAATGCGGGTGCGATCGCGAGCCAGTGCCTTGGTAAATTCTTCCAGCACCGCATCGCGGTGTTCCTGATTACCCATGTCGATAAAATCGCAAATGATAATGCCGCCGAGATTGCGTAAGCGCAGCTGGCGAGCAATCACCTGAGCAGCTTCCAGATTTGTTTTGAAAATGGTGTCATCAAAACTCCGGACACCTACAAAGCCGCCCGTATTGACATCGACTGTGGTCAGCGCTTCAGTTTGATCAATAATCAAATAACCGCCAGATTTTAAATTGACGCGGCGGGAGAGGGCATGTTCTATTTCTTCTTCGATGTTGAATAAGTCGAACAGCGGACGTTCGCCAGCATAATGTTCCAGCTTGGTCGCAGCGCTGGCGATGTAGTCTTGCGCAAAAATTGCCATGCGCTGATACGTCTCGCGTGAATCCACCAGGATGCGCGCGGTACTTTCGCCGACAAAATCGCGTAGTACGCGCAGGCTGATATTCAGCTCCTGATATAACAATGCTGGAGCCGGGGTGGTGGTGGTGCGCTCTTGTAGTTTTCCCCACAGTTTATTCAGATAAGTGATGTCAGCCAGGAATTCATTGTCTGACGCTGTTTCGGCCAGAGTGCGAATGATGTATCCACCGTGACTATTTTCGCCGAGCAACTGCTGCAATTTGTTGCGTAATAATTCACGCTCGGTATCATTTTCAATGCGTTGCGAAACGCCGATGTGCGTTTCTTGCGGTAGATAAACCAATAGCCGTCCGGCAAAACTAATTTGCGTGGACAGTCGCGCCCCCTTGCTGCCAATGGGGTCTTTGATCACTTGCACCAGCAAGTTTTGGCCTTCGTATAACACTTTTTCTATCGGTTGCGCGACATCTCCATTGCGCTGATTTTCCCAAATGTCCGCGACATGCAAAAAAGCTGCGCGCTCCAAACCAATGTCTATAAATGCCGATTGCATACCGGGCAGAACCCGTTTAACTTTTCCCACATACACATTGCTCAACAGTCCGAGTTGATTACCACGCTCGATGTGCAATTCCTGCACTGCGCCATGCTGCATGACGGCGACGCGCGTTTCCTGCGGCGTGACGTTGATTAAAATTTCATCATTCATAATGCTGTGTCATTTATCAAGCTCTGCCGTTCATAAAATTGGGTATCCGAAATTTTGCAATATCTCCGCCGTTTCAAATAAGGGCAAACCCATTACGCCAGAATAACTGCCTTCCAGATGCACGACAAACGCTGCTGCATAGCCTTGTATAGCGTATGCCGCAGCCTTGTCCAACGATTCATTGGTGAGGAGGTAGTTACGTATGCGCTCCTTGCTGAGCGTGGCAAACGTGACCTTGCTGGAAGACATACGCATTTCCATTCGTCCATCAAACGTGATCGCAACCGCGCTGTACACTTGGTGTTGCCGACCGGACAGTGATTGTAAAATGTCCGCTGCGTGCTCGCGATTTTTAGGCTTGCCAATAATTTGTTCGTCCAGTATTACGCATGTATCTGCCGCTAAAACGGGACCGATTGGCAGGTTTCTAAGTTTTAGCGATTTCCAACCCATCTCTACTTTTTCCTGACAAATACGCTGCACGTAGTCTTCCGGCCCTTCGCCCACATGCGGCGTTTCATCTACAGGCGGCGTTTCGTCGGCATCACGCTCCATTCTAGATTGTAAGCGCAACAGCAATACTTCGAAATTTACACCAATCTGCTTAAGTAATTCGCGTCGGCGCGGACTTTTTGATGCCAAATAAATGCGCTGGGGTGTGACCGTAGGCATACCAAATCTCCTGTTATTTATTCCCGATGATAGGGATGATTGTGCAATAAGCTGTGCGCTCGATACAACTGCTCCGACAACAACACTCGCACCAGACCATGCGGCAAGGTCATGGGCGAAAGTGCCAACATTTGTTGCGCGCTATTTTTGACTGATTCATGTAAACCATCTGCTCCACCAATGATAAAGGCAATGTCGTGTCCACTGCCCAGCCATTCCTGCATATGCTGCGCCATCTGTTTGGTAGAAAGCATTGTGCCATGTTCATCCAGCACGATGCGCCGAGCGTTCGGCGGGATAGCTGCCAATATACGCTGCGCCTCCGCCGCCATCATTTGTATGGCACTTTTACCGCTGGTGCGCGGCTCGGGTTTAATTTCGAGCAACTCAATTTTTGCCTCGCGTGGCATACGCTTGGCATACTCGGTAAATCCGGTGCTGATCCACGCGGGCATTTTGTGCCCTACCGCGATTAGCCATAGTTTCATTTTGGAAATTTCATGCGCTGGATTCTATTCAGGCTTGGCAGCCACTTTTTTGGGCAGGCTACGCATATTCCACAATTCTTCCAAATTGTAATAAGCGCGCACCGCAGGCTGCATGATATGAACCACCACCTCGCCCAGATCGACCAGCACCCACTCGCCACTATCTTCACCTTCCACTCCTAAAATTTCCGCGCCCAGTTTTTTTAGCTCAACGGAAACATTATTTGCCAGCGCACGAGTTTGTCGGGCCGACGTGGCGCTGGCAATAATAATGTATTCAAACAAGGGACTCTTTTTCCGAGTGTCGATGGTCATCACATCCATAGCTTTAACATCTTCCAGTGCGGCGATGATGGCGTTAATTTTTTTCTTAGTGCTGAGCATAATTGTATAGTTTGTTAGATTGAATATAAGTGGCTACTGCGTCGGGGAGCAAGTAGTGCAGGTTTTTTCCGGCCATGCAGCGTTGCCGCACATCCGAGGAAGAAATTTCAAAAGCGGGATTATCAATAACCAAAATCGCCCCCGCAGGCGCAGCCAGCAGGGCAGCGGGGGATGCTTGAACGTGCGCCAGATAACGGCGATGCAACGCTGGAGAGGCTGCGACCAGATCCGTCGCTACATCGTAAGCGGGTCTTTGCAACACCACGATATGCGCCAAACTGAATAACTTTTCCCACTCATGCCAAGTGTGCAGCAACAAAAATGCATCGCTGCCCAGCAACAAGCATAATGGCTGCTGCTCACCGTAGGTTTTACGTAAGTCGGTCAGTGTGTCTACGGTATAACAAGGATCGGCGCGAAAAATCTCGCGCTCATCCAACATAAATTTTTCATTGCCCTGAATCGCCAGCCGCACCATATTCAAGCGGTGCTGCGCGGCAGCATGGGGTGATGGGCGATGCGGCGGCGTGCCGCTGGGAATAAAATGTACAGACGTTAAATTACATTGCTCGACCGCCTCCTGCGCCAAACGCAAATGCCCAAAATGAATCGGGTCAAACGTGCCGCCAAAAATTCCTATCGGCGCACCAGTCAACATTTACAGAGCAAAATGGCGCACGTCTGCTAGTACCTGCGCCAGATAAGTGGTAAAGCGTGCAGCGGAAGCGCCATCAATGACGCGATGGTCGTAAGATAATGACAGCGGCAACATCATGCGCGGTACAAACGCGCTGTCTATATATACTGCTTTCATGCTGGCTTTGGACACGCCCAATATCGCCACCTCCGGCGCGTTAATGATCGGCGTAAAGGCTGTACCACCGATACCGCCCAAACTGGAGATAGTGAAACACCCGCCTTGCATATCGACTGCTGGAATTTTTTTATCACGTGCTTTCGCGCCCATCTCGGCCAGCTCTTTAGCCAGTTGAGCGATACCTTTTTGCTCCACATCGCGCACCACCGGAACCATTAAGCCGTCTGGTGTATCGACCGCCACGCCGATGTGAAAATATTTTTTTAAGATTAAATTTTCGCCGCTAACATCCAGCGAGGCATTGAAATCGGGGAATTGCTGCATCGTGGTCACCACAGCCTTGAGTATGAAGGCCAGCGGTGTAATTTTTATGCCCTGCGCGGCATACTCTTCATTCAGTTTTTTGCGGAATATTTCCATCTCGGTAATGTCCGCTTCATCGTGCTGTGTGATGTGCGGAATGGTCACCCAGTTGCGATGTAAATTGGCACCGGAAATTTTTTTGATACGTGAGAGCGGCTTGGTTTCGATCTCGCCAAACTTGGCAAAGTTAATTACGGGCATCGCCAGCACTGGCATTCCACTGGGCATCCCACCTGCGCCTTGCGGCTGTGAGAGTGCAGCTTTGACAAAATTCTGCACATCATTTTTTGTGACGCGGCCTTTTATGCCACTGCCTTTGACGCGAGATAAATCCACCCCGAGTTCACGTGCAAATTTTCTGCTGGAGGGACTGGCGTGCGATTTGCCTGTGAAATGCTCACCCAGCGACACTGGTGCTGCCACCTTGGATGCGGCAGGAGCAGTTCCAGTCGCGGGTTGAGTGGGTGTTTGTGGCGCAGCAGGTGCGGCGCTTTGATGCGGCTGGCTGGCTGGCGTAAGGGTAGCGGCGGCGGCACTACTCTCCATCATCATAATTAGCGAGCCAGTGGAGATGACATCGCTCACTTTCACTTTTATTTCTTTGACGACTCCGGCAAACGGCGCAGGCACATCCATCGTGGCCTTGTCAGTTTCCAGAGTCAGCAGGGATTGTTCAGCAGCAACGGTGTCACCCACTTGCACCATGATTTCTATGACGGGCACATTCTTATAATCGCCGATGTCCGGCACATGTATGGGTCTGATTTCTTTTGACACTGTATGTTCTCCTGCCTACTTAAATAGTCGTAGGGTTGGGCTTATTTTGCGCTATGTTGTATAACTTAATCGCACGACTGACTTCGCTGTTCGCGATTACCCCTGCTTCGGCCAATGATTTCAGCGCGGCAATCGTAACAAAATAACGATTCACCTCAAAAAAGTGACGCAGTTTTTTGCGTGTGTCCGAGCGACCAAATCCATCCGTGCCCAACACTTTATAACGAGCTTGTTGCGTGTTGCTGGACGGCAGGAACGGACGGATTTGATCGGCATAACTTTTCATATAATCCGTAGCGGCGATAATCGGACCGGTGCGATCTTTCATCATTTGTTCGACATAACTTACTCGCGGCGCAGCTTCCGGGTTGAGCATATTCCAACGCTCGCAATCCAGCCCATCGCGACGCAATTCGTTAAAGCTGGTAACACTCCAGATGTCAGATATAACATCAAAATCTTTTTCCAATAATTCTGCGGCGGCAATCACCTCGCGTAGAATCGTGCCGCTACCCAGTAACTGCACTTTTAATGCAGATTTTTTATTTTTTATTTGCCCTTCTTTAAATAAACACATGCCTTTGATAATGCCTGCTTCCGCATTAGTAGGCATGGCCGGATGTGCGTAATTTTCATTCATCACCGTGATGTAGTAATACACATCTTCCTGCTCTTGATACATGCGGCGCATCCCGTCCTGAATAATCACCGCCAGCTCATAGGCAAAAGCAGGATCGTACGCAATACAGTTGGGTATAGTCGCTGCAACCAGGTGGCTGTGCCCGTCCTGATGCTGCAAGCCCTCGCCATTTAACGTGGTGCGTCCGGCAGTGCCACCCAACAGAAAACCGCGCGCGCGCAAATCACCCGCTGCCCAGGCCAGGTCGCCGACACGTTGAAAACCAAACATGGAGTAGTAAATATAAAACGGAATCATTGCCACGCCGTGGTTGGCATAAGCGGTAGCCGCCGCGATCCATGAGGACATCGCGCCAGCTTCGTTAATGCCTTCCTGCAAAATCTGGCCGGTTTTTTCTTCTTTATAAAACATCAATTGGTCAGCATCCTGCGGCGTGTATAACTGTCCCACCTGCGAGAAAATTCCGAGCTGTCTGAACATACCTTCCATACCAAAAGTGCGCGATTCATCCGGCACAATGGGCACAATATGTTTGCCTATATGTTTATCTTTTACCAGTATGCCGAGCAGTCGCACAAAGGCCATCGTGGTAGAAATCTCGCGACCTTCCGTGCCTTTGAGCAGCACATCAAAAGCATCCAGCCCGGGTATTTGCAAAGGTACTGCGGTAGGGTTACGCACCGGGATTGTGCCCATGATGCGTCCGCGTTCCTTCAGGTAATTCATTTCCAAACTGCCTTCGGGCAAGCGGCAAAATGGCAGGCTGCTTAACTGTTCATCCGATACCGGAATATTGAAACGATCACGGAATTTACGCAGCGCATCCTCGCCCACTTTCTTTTGTTGATGGGTAATGTTTTGCCCTTCACCTGCCTCCCCCATGCCATAACCTTTAACGGTCTTGGCCAGAATTACGGTGGGTTGACCTTTATGTTTGGCCGCTGCTGAGTAGGCCGCAAATACTTTGTGTGAATCATGCCCACCACGATTAAGTCGCCAGATTTCATCGTCTGACATATCCGCAACCAACGCTAATAATTCAGGATATTTACCAAAGAAATATTGCCGCACATACGCGCCATTTTTGGATTTATAGGTTTGATATTCGCCATCTACCACTTCCTCCATGCGCTTGAGCAGCAGGCCAGTTTTGTCTTTAGCTAACAGCCGATCCCATTGCCCGCCCCAGATAACCTTGATGACATTCCAGCCTGCGCCGCGAAATACGCCCTCTAATTCCTGAATAATTTTGCCGTTGCCGCGCACCGGACCATCCAAACGTTGCAGATTACAGTTCACTACAAAAATCAGGTTATCCAATTTTTCGCGCGCCGCCATCGACACTGCGCCCAACGATTCCGGTTCATCTGTTTCACCGTCGCCCAGGAACGCCCACACCTTGCGCCCCTCGGTGCTGGCCATGCCGCGATGCTCCAGATAACGCATGAAGCGCGCTTGATAAATTGCCATCAAGGGTCCCAAGCCCATCGACACTGTGGGGAACTGCCAGAAGTCTGGCATCAGCCACGGGTGCGGATAAGAAGACAGTCCGCCGCCATCGACCTCCTGCCGAAATTTGTACATTTGCTCTTCACTGATGCGGCCTTCGAGGAAGGCGCGCGCATACATGCCGGGTGAAGAATGGCCTTGGAAATAAACCAGATCACTACCGTGTTCGTCTGTTTTGCCGCGAAAGAAATGATTGAAGCCCACATCATATAAGGTCGCAGCAGAGGCAAAGCTGGCGATATGACCGCCTAACTCAGACGACTCGCGATTGGCATTTAACACAATCACCATCGCGTTCCAACGGGTGAGCGCGCGTATGCGATGCTCTAAATCCTGATTACCAGTAGAACGCTGTTCTTGATCGAGCGGGATAGTATTTAAATAAGGCGTGGTGCTGCTGATGATGGGTAAATCAGTGCCAGCCAGACGCGCTTTGCGGATAAGCTGGCTAATTAGAAAATGGGCGCGTTGCGGCCCGCCACTGGCTAAAACGGAATCGATAGCATCCAGCCATTCTTGCGTTTCCTGTTGGTCAGCATCCGGGGGATCAATATGCGGATTCGTTTCGGGTAAATTTGCCATTCGCTAACTTTCTCTATCTAAAATTATTGGGGCGTCCATTCGTTATTTTAAGGCTACCGCAGCATTACCCAAATAGGGCAACTATGCTACTGCTACATTTTTGTGCCAGAGCATTTGAGTGCTTAAACGTCCGTACAACAAATTGTTTCGTGTTCCGTGACCAGCCACTCAACTTTTACATCGGTAGTTTCCAGCGGCACATTCGGCACAACTTGTATGGCAAAAGCCGCCGCAACCAAGCTCGGACGCGGTGCTTGGTTTACATCCGGTAGCTGCACTAACAGCTTGTCATAAAAACCGCCACCATATCCCAACCGCCCGCCGTCTCGCGTAAAAGCCACGCCCGGTAAAAGCGCGAATTCTACCTCAAATATGGTGCTCACCCGTTCGCAGCGATCAACAATCGGCTCGCGTATTCCCCACATCCCTGCTGCCAATTGCTTTTCAATATCGTCCACCCAATAAAAATCAAGCTGCATGGTGTGACGATTCACCCGTGGTAAGGCCAATTTTTTCCCCTCTCGCAGCACCTGCTTGATCCAAACTTCACTGGCGAACTCAGTGCCGAAATTCATGTAGCCCAGCACGGCATTCGCTCGCCGATATTCGGGTAATTGCAACAAATGTTTGGTGATAGCTGCGCTATGCGCGGCGCGCGTATCGGCAGGAAGCTGTTCGCGTTGCGCCAGGATGGTTTTGCGGATGGTTTGTTTCACGGTCGGCGCGCTCATGGAAGTGCCGCCTTCTTCGCCCATGCGGCCAACTGTCCCGCATCTTCCAGAATATCTACAGGGACTTCGCGGTAGTTCTTCAAAACCTGTTTTTCGGAAGGTGCGAACACGGCGGCATGATGGCTCAAATAATCCGGCAAGGTGTCGGGATGCGATTTGAAATACAGCCTGCCGTCATACACGATACCGAAGAATTGTTCGCCCCAATACAAGCCGTGGCCGCCGAACATCTTGCGGCAGCGCAGGCCGTCGAGGCTGGCGAGCTGTTCAAGGACGAAATCACGGAAAGAGTCGTTAGCCATGGATCAAGTTCACCGTGCCGCCGCCTTCATTGCCTGTGTAATGCGCTCCGTCTCCACGCTCACCGTGGTCACACGCGCGAGCAGGTCAATCACTTTCTCCTTGTAGTCGGCGAAACGGTAGGTGTCGAATTTCTCGCGGATAGTCGGGTCTTTTGGTTTCTTTTCTTTGTATTGGTCGAGCACCCATTCCAGCGCGCAGCGGTTGCCGAGTTTGTAATCCCATGCTTCGGGTGGAATACCGCGCAGCGTGGTTTCGGTGTCCAGCGCGATGCTGCCCGCGTCTTTATCGGCGCGCAGCATCGCTTTGGGCTGCAACCCTGAGGCACGAACTTTTTCATCAGGAATGTCGATGCGCTTGAGCGCGAAAGGCTCGACCGCTTCGTAACTGATGTGCAATTTCATCAACGCTTCGCCCCACGCCGCCCATTGCCAGAAGTCTGCGTAGAACGGGATGCGCGGAAACTTGCGCTTCAAATTCAGCGCGTATTTTTCGCGGTACAGCGGATCGTGCAGTACAGCGTAGCAGTAGTGGAAGATGGCTTCCTTGTGTGCTACAAGAGATGAACTCCACTTTATCGAATAATCATGTTCTGAATCTTTCAGATTGGCGTTATAGCGCTTGATGAAGTAAGAGATTTTTGCTTTTAGCGTATCAATCGACAAGTCATAGACCCACTCATCACGGTCTGTATTTACTCCAAGCGAATAGAGCTTGAAAATCGCCCGATCTTTCGCCGCAGTCTTCGTCGCCTTGCCGAAGATGGTGTGTTTTTCATTAAGGAAAATCCAGTCTAAGCCTGATAGCGCGCGAATGTCGCCGCCCAATTCCACCTCATAGATGTCGCTGAATTCCTGCGCCACGGTTTTGCGAAATCCGTCGAAGGTGCGGCTCTCGATGAAGCTGCGATTGGTGACGAAGGCGAGCACGCCGTTTTCGTTCAGGCGGTCGCTGGCCCAGCGGAAGAAGCGCGCGTACATGTCGTAGAGCTTGGTTTTCTGCGCGGTGCTCTCAAAGATGTAGGTCTGCTTGATGCGTTTGTCGATGCTCGGGTATTCGCGGTTTTTGTTGTTGTCGTTCTCGTCGAGCTGGTTGGCGTTATACGGTGGATTGCCGATGATGACGCTGATGCGCTTGCTGTTTTGCCGCTTGATGCGCGCGACGTTTTCCTCGCTCACGCTGCCGAAAATATCCGCCGTCGTTCCCTTGGCGGCGGTGTGCAGGCCGACGTTGTCCAGCGTGTCGACAAAGCACAGGTTGGGGAATTCTTCGTAGTTGCCGGTGATCGCGGCGTAGGTGGCTTCGATGTTCAGGTTGGCGACGTAGTACGGAAGGATGGCGACTTCGTTGGCGTGCAGTTCGTTGAGGTATTTGTATTTGAGCTTGGCGGGCTGGCCGCGGAAGTGTTCCAGCAGTTCGCAGATGAATGTTCCCGTGCCCGTTGCGGGGTCGAGAATTTCCACGTCTTTGTCGATGAGGTTTTTGCTGAAGTGTTTTTCGGTGAGCCAGTCCGCGCCGTCGATCATAAAGCGCACGATTTCGTTGGGGGTATACACCACGTCCAGCCTATCGGCGGCTTTGGTGTTGTACACCTTGTAGAAGTTTTCGTAGATGACCTTGAGGAAGGTTTGCTTCTCGTGATGGCTACTGATCTGCGCCGCTGCGGCGCGGATCGCGGCGTAATAGGTTTCCAGCCCTTTTAGCGTCTGCTTTTTCAGGCTGCCGGTAAAAAACTCGCCTTCCAGCGCGTACAGTTCGCGCGCCACGTTGTTGTGCTGGTGGAAGTCGCTGTCGTCGAATACCTTGGCGAAAATTTCTTCGGTGAGGATGTGCTGGATCAACATTTCACGCACATCGGCATCGGTCAGGCTGGGGTTGATGGCTTCCTGCGCGTGGGCGAGAAACTTCTGCTCGGCCTTGCGGAATTTCGCGTTGGATTTGTGCTCGCGCTCGATCATCTCGCGCAGGGCTTGCAGCACGGCGGGCAGATCGGCTTTGAACTGCTCCACCGCCGCGCGGAATCCGGCGATCTCGGGGCGCTCGAAGCTGAAAAATAATTTCAGCAGCCTGGCCAGCGCGTGGGTGTCGGTCATGTCGCAACGCAATACCTCATTGCGGTTTTGCCACAGCACAGCGGTGGCATCGTCGGAAAAGATGATGTTGTCTTGCGGGTAACCTTTCTTGAGTTTTTTGCTGATCTCTTCTGCAAGATCATCGCTTTCGTCTTTCGCTTCCCAGTAACCCAGCGGCATACGCAGCTCGTGCAGCAGCGCGCCATCCACCATGATGTTGGATTTCGTCGCGGTCTTGAGCGGGTATTCGGCCAGAAACACCAGGCCTTGCTGCTTGCCCCAAGCCTTGAGCAAATCCTTGAAGGCTTCGCGGACTATCGTCTCGCGGCGGCTACCGCTGATCTTTTTGATCAGATCAAGCTGCTTGAGATAATCGTTAATCAGGAGTTGGCTCATGTGGGGATAACGCGATCAACCCAATAATCCGGTTGGCGATGCTGGTGCGCGACGGCAATCACGACTATCCGCTCTGCTCTGATGATATAAAGCATTTTGCAAGGGAAGCGATCAAATAGAAATCGCCACACTGGTTCAATCTCGACCTGCCAGGCAAGCGGGCGTTCTTGAATCAGCCTAACAGCGGTTTCTGCCTCGCGCTGAAAAGATTCACCCAACCCTTGTTGTTGCCGATTGTAAAAGCGCTTTGTCTCAGCCAACTCGTTACGAGCGAGGGCTAAAAAAATTAACTGCACTATAAGTCCCGGAACACTTCTTCCGCCGAAACTGTTTCCAGCCGCCCTTCATCGTAAGCTTTTACCCGACGCAAAGCCTCTTCTTGCCAGACCCCGTCAATTTCAGGATCGGGCTTATCCAAGCTGCGATGCAATATTTCCAGCAGCAAATAACGGTCAGAAGCCTTAAGGCTTAGCACTTGTTCAATCACGTCAGATGTACTCATATTTGCTCCTTTTTGCTTTAGCCAAACCATTTTGCCAGATGTGGATGACAGTGGCGGCAAAATGGTTCGTGAATTTTAGCCCAAGAACAATTTATACGCCGGATTCTCGCTCTCATCCCAATAGCGATAGCCGAGATTGTCGAGAAAAGTTTTAAGTGCATTTTTGTCGTGGTGCGGCACTTGCATACCGACCAGCACGCGCCCGTAATCCGCGCCGTGGTTGCGATAGTGAAACAGGCTAATGTTCCAATTATGGTTCATGCTGTTCAAAAATTTCATCAGCGCGCCGGGACGTTCGGGGAACTCGAACCGAAACACAATTTCATCTTTTATTCCGGGCGCGTGGCCGCCAACCAAGTGCCGTACGTGCAACTTAGCCATTTCGTTGTTGGTGAAATTTTGCGTCGGCAATTTGTGTTTAATTAATTTGCTCACCAGCGCATCAATTTCGTTTTGATCTTTAACCTGCACGCCTGCAAACACCTGCGCTGCCTTGGAATCAGCGTAGCGATAGTTGAATTCAGTAATATTGCGGGTGCCCAGCAGGCTGCAAAATTTGCGGAAGCTGCCCGCTTTTTCCGGGATGCATACCGCCAGAATCGCTTCACGCTGTTCACCGATTTCGGCGCGTTCAGCCACAAATCGCAGGCGATCAAAATTCATGTTCGCGCCGCTGGCAATGGCGACCAGCGTCTCGTTTTTCAGCTTTTCGCGCGCGGCATACAGTTTGGCTCCCGCCACCGACAGCACGCCTGCTGGCTCTAAAATGGTGCGGGTGTCTTCAAATACATCTTTGATGGCCGCGCAAATAGCATCGGTATCAACGAGGATGACTTCATCAACCAACTCACGGCAGATACGAAATGTTTCGCTGCCCACTTGTTTCACCGCCACACCATCGGCAAACAAGCCGACATGCTCCAGCGTGACGCGCCGCCCCGCCTTGAGCGAGCGTGACATCGCATCCGAATCCACGGGCTGCACGCCAATTATTTTAATATCCGGGCGAACTTGCTTCACATACGCCGCCACGCCCGCGATTAATCCGCCGCCGCCGATCGGCACAAAAATCGCGTGGATAGGCTGTCCATGTTGACGTAAAATTTCCATGCCGATAGTGCCTTGTCCGGCGATAACATCTGGATCATCGTAGGGATGCACGAATGTGTAGTGGTGCTTTTTTTCCAATTCCAGCGCGTGTTCATATGCATCTGAATACGAATCGCCAAACAAAATGACTTTTGCACCACGACCGAGCGCAGCCTTCACCTTGATTTGTGGCGTGGTGGTAGGCATTACGATCACTGCTTTGCATCCCAGTTTTTGTGCCGACAGAGCCACGCCCTGCGCGTGATTACCCGCCGATGCGGCGATCACCCCACGTTTAAGCTGCGCTGCTGTCAACTGCGCCATTTTGTTATACGCTCCGCGCAGTTTGAACGAAAATACAGGCTGTGAGCCTTCGCGTTTGAGCAGAATATTATTGCCCGTGCGAGCCGACAAGCCCGGCGCAAATTCCAATGGACTCTCGATAGCCACGTCGTAAACACGCGCGGTGAGGATGCGTTTTAAGTAATTTTGCATAGCAGTTCCAATGTTACATAAAGGGAAAAACAAGATTCAGGGGGGAAATAGTTGTCGGCAAGGTTAGCAGGATTTTGCAGCAATCCGAAGTGTTTCATTCAATTTGAGTGGCAAATATATTAGGGAAACACTGATTAATTCCCGCCCCCTCCGCCGTATCGGATAAAACTCGCCCCTCCCCAACTCATTACCTACCAAGCGATGCAAGCAAGTTTTTCCGAACTGGAATTGATTATATGCACACGGGACAGGATTTTACCTCCCGTGATCTGGTCACTGGCAAAAAATTGATGGTGGTCTGCGCCTACTATTCCTGCCGCCCTATGCGCCCGAGTTAAACCCGGTGGAACATCTGTGGGATGACCTGCACCAAAGGTAGGCAATTCTCATTGTCCCCTTGTGGGGCTAATCTCTGGCGATCTTGAGTTGTAACACCGGGAGAAGTCTTTCCATAATCGTGTCTTCGACAGCATCACGTCTCTGGAAAACTACCTTGAGCAGGTACTGGTCGATTTTGAAAAATCCCCCAATCGCACACGAGGGATTACAGGATGTCCATGGATAATTAACGCGGATAATTAACGCACTATATAACTAGAAATGGAATGACATTCGCTAGAATACGCATAGGAGAATACTATGGCATTACCACAGGCAGTTGCAAGAATAGAATTAGGGAACCTCTGATTAAGTCCATCATGAACCGCGTTGCTGACAAAAAATGGATGATCGCAAGGCGCGCGACGCTGGTCGTAGTTATTCTACGATACCAAGGAGCGCAACACAGCGAGTGCCTGTTTTTGTCGCAACCCACAAGGGCATTGGCATTGCGGGCGGTCTGCGGCGTCAGGTTCCTAGCGAAGGGAATAACCATTCGCGTCGTCACCTTTCTTGCATCCCATTCCGCAAAGCCGAATGCGCGGCCATGCGGGACTTAATCAGAGTGTGCAAGGAATCCAGCAATGCCGCGCAACACTTTTTCCGGGCCAGTATTTTTTTCAATGGCGTTACCGCTAATTTCAGCGTAAATTTTGGCGTAATTATCCGGCGTCGGCGGAAATTTGCGCGCCACCAGCATTTTCAGCGTCTCACGGGCAAGTTCGGATGGGATGGTAGGTTGTGTATTCATAATTTAAGGGCTATGAATTTGTTGACGTGAATTATCAGGCACTATTAATCTGGCAATGGGTTGAATAGTGGGCAGGTTTCCATGCAATTCATTTTTTTAGCCCCAAGTATCAGGCACAACCCAATCTTGCACGCCAGCCATAAATGCCGAGTCTGACCACTTGGACTTGGCCACAAAGTGATGCAGAGCTTGATGGCGTGCGCTGGTATGCAGTAGATTAATACGTGCAGTTCATGGGCTTTCCGCTTTTGCATGACAAGGACAGCATCTGGCTCGTACAATACCCGCTCAATTCAGCGCGTCGGTCAGCCTGGCCGACCTTGTAGACAAATGATCCAGATAACGGTTGAACTTCAGCTTGGTGAACGGGCTAATTTACAGGATGGGTAATGTATATGTCAGAGGCTAAAGGACTGGAATATTGGGTTTCGACACTTACTCGCGCAGATCTGCCGGTTCTGAGACAGACTGCGCGTGATTTGGCCGCGCTACGCGCAGATGATAAAAGGCTGAACGCGCATTCGGTTGCGGAGGTTATCGCACGCGATCCCATCATGACTGTAAAACTCTTGCGTTATCTGCAGATGCATAAGAGCCGGGCGCAAACCACCGAGGTTATTCAGGTTCATCAAGCATTGCTGATGCTTGGCCTTGAGCCAGTTTTCAAAAATGTGGCTCCGCAACCGTTAATTGAGGAAATGTTCAAAATGCATATCATGGCGCTCGCACCGATGCTGCGTGTGATACATCGCTCACATCGCGCTTCCGAGTTCGCCAAAGATTGGGCGCTGCAACTACATGACCTGCACTTTGAGGAGGTGCGCGTTGCTACGTTATTGCACGACATTGCCGAGATTTTGATGTGGTGTTTTGCACCGGATAGGATGCTCGAAATTAACGCTATTCAGGAGAAGGACAAGACATTGCGTAGTCGCCATGCCCAGGAGCAAGTGTTGGGATTTACATTGATCGAGCTGCAAAAAGAGCTGGCAGTGCAGTGGCGCTTGCCGGAGTTGTTGCTGAAACTTATGAATGATTCTGGAACGAAACAACCGCGTGTGCGCAATGTTGAATTGGCCGTTAATTTGGCGCGTCATTCTGCCAATGGATGGGATGATACTGCCCTGCCAGATGATTATAGGGACATCAGCGAATTGCTGCGTGTACCTGTGGCGCAGGTTATAGACATGTTTAACACAGATGCGGATGCCGCACGTGGTATTTAGTACACTCCACTGAATCCAAACGATTCATCAAAATCAAGTTGCACTGTAGAAGCGCAACCCATCAAGCGATAGCTTACATAATCGCCAGATAAAGCCCCCCACTATGAAAATTTAAGCTGTACAGGCATAGCGAACATCAATTTAAGCATCTTTGATGTCCAGGTAAAGTCGCCCGCATGGCGGACTCAGTCAATGTGTAAATGCCCAAACACGGGGATTATTCTGGTCTTAATTAAAGCCTTACCGGTCTCAACTGCTGGCATATTGAGGTTCATCGGAATAGATGCAGGCACAGATAAATAACACGTCGTAATTTATTTGACTTACTGCTGTTGCATAAATATGGGATTACGGAGTGATGAATGGCGGTTATCACCGTATTTAATCAAAAGGGTGGAGTAGGAAAAACAACTACCTGTCTCAATGTGACTGCTGCTCTTGAAATCTTGCAGCAGCACCCGACCACGTTGGATTTGGATCCACAGGCGCACTTGACCCTATCCAGTGGAATCAAGGGAATACCGCCAGACAAGGGCATGGCCGCGTTTTTTAAATATAAAACGCCGCTTGACAGTTTATTGCGCGAAACGCCACGCGGTTGGCAGATCATTCCTGCCACGCTGGAGCTGTCCAAAATTGACGCGTTGTTTGGTAGCGATGCGAAGGCAGCAACCCTGCTTAAACAAGGCATACGCAATGAATTGACGTTGACCGGCGCACCCATATTGATCGACTGTTGTCCTACTTTGGGTGTGTTGACGCTGAATGCTTTGCTGGCTACCGACCGCGTGCTGATTCCAGTGTCGGCAGATTTTCTTTCGCTGCAGAGTGTGCATAATCTGGATAGCGCGCTCGATGTTCTGGAAAAAAAATTACAGCGCAGTTTCGAGCGTCGCATAGTCATCACGCGTTTTGATTCACGGCGTAAGCTTTCCTATGACATCTATGAAAGACTTAAGGAACGCTATGGAGAACTACTATGCAACACACGCATCGGTGAAAACGTCTCACTGGCGACCAGTCCGATGCACGGTATGGATGTGTTTTCCTTTGCACCACATAGCCCCGGAGCAGAAGACTATCTGGCACTGACCAAAGAATTGTTAGACAGTGGATTTTTCTCAGCTGCCAGCTAACGCCGGGACAGTGTTTTTATGAACTCACTTATTTTAGCTTACCATCACTCCAGTATTAATTTAAAAATGTCAGATTTCTCCTTTACTCTTTGCCCTTCCCACGCAGGCGGGAACAAGATTGACGGCTCAATAAATTAGCATAGGAATTAAGCGTACCAAAAACAAATTTGCTACCCACTGATTCAGCGACAAGCCAGCGTTTGGGAAGCCGCCGTCGCCGCCTGCTTTTAATTGGTATGGTTTTTTGCGAGAAGGTTACAATACTGGCCAATTTTATCTAAGTTAGTTTCTTGCAACGTGGGCAAGGCTACAAAGGGATATGCACCATTTGGCTCAAAATATGAACTTACATAAACACAAATTAATGTTGCGCTGGATTGTTACGCTCTCCAGCATTCCGTTGCTGGGGGTGGTGACTGCCTTTGGTATTGTTTCCCAGCAGATCGAAACCCCTGCGACATTACAGGTGGTGCTTGAAAATATTTCGTTACCGGATGATAGTCAGGCATCTACAGATGAAGTGCGCGCTTCAGTGTTCTGGCGTAACGAGTATGTACGACGCGGCGATAAGGTGACGGATTTGCTGCAACGCCTGAATATCAATGACATAGCGGCCAGTACTTATTTGGGTAACGCTCCTGCCACAGCCTCTTTACGCCAACTGCCTGTTGGGAAATCGGTACAGGCCGAAATGCAGGCGGATGGCAGCCTGGTCGCACTCAGATATTTGGACAAAATCGGCAATCAAGTTGTTATCGAGCGTAATGCGGATGGGTTTTCAACCCATACCTTGCCAGTACAAATGGAGCAACGTTTGCTTTTGCGCAGTGGAGAAATTGAAAGTTCGTTGTTTGCCGCAACAGATGCAGTGGGGTTGCCCGAATCAATCGCTTATCAGATGGCTGAAATATTTGGGGGAGGGTTGGATTTTCATCGGGATTTGCGCAAAGGCGATACATTCAACGTAATTTATGAAATGAATTACAGCAATGGCGAGCCGACCCGGTCTGGACGCATACTGGCGGCCGAGTTCGTTAATCAAGGAACGAGCCATAAGGTTGTATATTTTCAAGGCAACGATGAACGTCCAGGCAAGTACTACACGCCCGAAGGGCGCAGCATGATACGAGCATTTTTGCGCTCGCCATTGGAGTATTCTCGAGTGAGTTCGGGATTTAAGCTGTCCCGCTTTCACCCGGTGCTGGCCAAGTGGCGTAAGCATAATGGCGCGGATTATGCTGCGCCAACTGGCACTAAAGTAAAGACTACTGCTGATGGCACAATTGTTTTTGTCGGCAAACAAGGGGGGTATGGCAATGTTGTCAAGATTCGTCATGCAGGTGGCTATACAACGGTTTATGCCCATCTGTCGCAGTTTGCGTCAACCTTGCGGCACGGACAAAAAGTCACTCAAGGTGAGGTGATTGGCTATGTCGGTATGACAGGGTTGGTTAGTGGGCCACATTTACATTATGAATTTATGGTGGGCGGTCAACATCGTGACCCGATGCGCGTAGTCTTGCCTGATGCCAGCCCGATTCCGTCGGATCAAAAAATTGCTTTTTTGAATTCGACGCGTGAGTTAACTGAGCGACTGGAATTATTTACGCATTTAGCCAAACTGGATTAATCAACCATCCCGGTCTCATTTCTGGCGAGGTTCAGCCGTGCAAAAACCAAATTTGTACATAGGCATCATGTCCGGCACCAGTTTGGACGGCATTGATGTCGCCCTGGTTGATTTCTCTGCCAGTCAGCCTAAGTTGATCGCAAGCCACTACTTGGCCTATACGCCTATGCTGCAAGCAGATTTACTGGCGTTGCATCAACCTGATTTCAATGAGCTGCATCAGTCACAATTAGTGGGCAACCAACTCGCGTATTTATACGCGACTGCTACGGCAGACTTACTGAAAAAAGCGCATTGCCAAGCTGATCAAATTTGGGCGATTGGCTGTCATGGTCAAACCATACGCCACCGACCCGATCAGCACTACACCATACAGCTGGGTAATGCTGCGCTGCTGGCAGAATTAAGCGGCATCACCGTGGTAAGCGATTTTCGCAGCCGCGACATAGCCGCAGGCGGACAAGGCGCACCGCTGGTTCCCGCGTTTCACCACCAAGTCTTACGGCACCCCACCGTGCATCGCGTAATCGTTAATATCGGCGGCATCAGCAACCTGACTAACTTGCAACCCGACCATGCCACTACAGGTTTTGATTGCGGCCCGGGAAATTTGCTGATGGATGCCTGGATAAAATCACAGCACGGCGTACCGTTTGATCGGGGAGGCCAGTGGGCCGCCAGCGGAACAGTCATCCCTGAACTGCTGCAAAAGCTGCTTAGCGAACCATTTTTTCATACCCCTCCACCCAAAAGCAGCGGACGCGATTTGTTCAGCATGGAATGGCTGCACTCCAAATTGGCGGGGAATGAAGCACCTGCGGATGTGCAGGCTACGTTGTTGGCCCTCACCAGTCACTGCATTGCAGAGGCAATCAAGCAATATTGCAATGGCGTGCGGGAGATTTATTTATGTGGTGGGGGAGCACACAACCATGCGTTAGTGAAGCAATTGAAATCGGCCTTGCCGAACGCTCAAATATTGCTGACGGAGGTGCTGGGAATTGAGGCAGACTGGATGGAAGCGATCGCTTTTGCGTGGTTGGCACAACAAACTTTGGCCGGACAAAGTGCTAATTTACCCGACGTAACAGGCGCACGTCACCCGTGTGTTTTGGGTGCAATTTATAAGGCCTGATTTTGTTTGGTTCACGGCTTATTTTTAATTACCCCGATATTTTTCCTTCCGGAAATAGTGTTAAGAGCACCTCTAAATAATTGACATTAATCGAAATCAAGGCGTCACGCCAACTTGCCCTGATATACGGCCAACCATCAACCATAGCGGACTTATTCCAGCTCGCGTTATTGATCCGGCCAGATGAAGTTTGAAGTTTTCATGCCGCATATTTTACGCGAGAATCTTGGAAGTATTTTTTGACACGCTCAGGTGATTTTTCCAATGTCAGCATGTGCTCGGTTGTTGCGGCTTTCAGTTTAGCCTTGGTGCGTA
>CANJMS010000026.1 GCA_947475825.1 Nitrosomonadales bacterium | reverse complement strand
GTGCGTTGAAATGATAAGGAGCTTCTCAGCGAATTCCATCAGGGATAGAGGCGAAAGCTTCAACAAAAATCCGGATGTATGGCTGCAATCTTTACCTTCTCAAAATCATCGATTGAAAACTTGGCAAAAGTGGGCGTCCATGTATGAATAAAGAACGTCCACTACGGCGCGATCAAATGCGCGATCAATTAGCGCATCAGGCAGCGAAATTAATGGCAGAAGACGGCATCACCGACTATGCTTTTGCCAAGCGCAAAGCCGCCAGACAACTGGGTGCAACAGACACTCAGCACCTGCCCAGCAACGAAGAAGTAGACACCGCCCTGCGGAGCCATCGCGCGTTATATGAAAGCGATAGCCACCCTGCAATCCTGCATGAACTACTGCAACAAGCACTAATCTTCATGCAAATACTTAAACCTTTTCACCCATTTTTGACAGGCTCGGTACTAAATGGCACGGCGGGGAAACAGTCCGACATAAACTTACTAATTTATTCTGATGATGAAAAATCCGTTATGATATTTTTGCTTAAGCAAAACCTCTCATTCGAAAGTGGAGAATGGCGTGTACGGCTGATGGGAGAAGAAAAATCTGTGCCCTGCTTTATTCTGCAAACAGAAAACGGCGTACCGATTTCACTGGCCATATTACCGGAAAATGCTAGGCACAGTGTTAGTCGCAAACGTGAAACCTATGCGGATATTGCAGCAGTAGAAGTGATGCTAGCGACTGGGTGAACCGTTGTTCGGCATGAAGCGGTTCTATTTGAATCGTGGTTTTAGAGATGCCCCTAATTGATGCGCATAAATATGGGTGAAGCAATTTTTTCACGGGCTGTGCAATGGCATCTAATGTTGCCATGCGACTAAAGCCCTTGCGTCAAACCAAGGCAATACGCCAAGTTAACATGGATCGCGTGTAGGGAATCATTTCAGACAAAGGGCTGCGATGGCATTCTGTAGTCGCACTCATAGGCAGCACAGTTATGCTCAGATTAAAGGCCACCATATTACGCACCGTCTTCAGAGAATTGCCCTGAAATTCTAATTGCTACTAGAGACGGCACGAATTGTCCATTCTCATCCAGTAATGGGCTTGACTCGCTCCTGATTATTTTCGAGCGCATTCATGCCTGCCACCAATTGTGGTGGCTCCTCTAAGCGAGGCAGGGTGTCGATGTGCTGGTAATGTGCTATTTATTTCTCCGCCAATGTATTTTCAGTTCGGCATTAATACTGCTTGGTTAGTGACACGATGCCCATAATGAACAGACATTTTTACAGCTTCGTTGAAATAAGTAACTTAACTTCTTAAATAGGTGCTAAACAGAATCCGCCGCACATAAAAAAAGCCCACTAATTGCTTAGCGGGCTTTTCACTAACTCAAGAACCGATTAAGGCGCTTGGATGTTCGAAGCTTGCTTACCCTTCGGACCCTGCACAATATCAAAAGTCACTTTCTGACCTTCTTTAAGCGATTTGAAACCGCTCATATTGATTGCAGAGAAGTGCGCGAACAAGTCTTCGCTACCGTCATCTGGAGTAATAAAACCAAAACCTTTTGCATCGTTGAACCACTTTACTGTACCGTTTGCCATGCTATTGCTTCCTTAACTAAAAACCGGGTGGATTCCCGTGAAACTGTTTGAATTCCGAGATCGCATATGGAACCGCACATGGCAAAACCAGTACTGCAGATACCTTGATTCAAACACCCACGCGCTTTTTACTCCTATTTACCCGATGTCGTCAAGTTATTATGCAATTTAATTATGTAATTTAAACCTAATGTATACTTGAAGAAAGCAGTAATAGCACAATGTACATTTGCGGGTAATGCAACAGGGATCAACATGGCAACCAAGCACAGCAGCACTCCATTACTGGAAAAATTGCCGGACAAAGTCAAACCACCTAGGCTGTATAACGTGCTGTTGTTCAATGATGATTTCACGACCATGGAGTTTGTGATTGAAGTTTTGCAGAAGTTTTTTCATATTGAACATGAACGCGCTGTACAAATCATGCTTAAAGTACACAAAGACGGATCGGCAATTTGTGGTATTTATCCGAAAGATATTGCAGAAACCAAGGCTTCACAAGTAACATCATTCGCAAAGCAGCACCAACATCCGCTAAGATGTGAAACAGAGGAGTCCTAAAATCATGATCGCACAAGAACTTGAAATCAGCCTGCATTTGGCCTTCGTCGAAGCACGCCAGAAACGGCACCAATTCATTACCGTGGAGCATCTGTTACTCGCCATTCTGGACAATGCTTCCGCAGCTCATGTGCTGCGCGCTTGCGGTGCCGATATAAATGAACTCCGCACAGTACTAACTGAATTTATCACCGCCAACACCCCCATCACCCCGGGCAATGAAGAGGTTGACACCCAGCCTACCGTCGGCTTTCAGCGTGTCATTCAGCGCGCCATTCTACATGTGCAATCGGCCAACAAAAAAGAAGTGTCTGGCGCCAATATTTTGGTTGCGCTGTTTAGCGAGAAAGACTCCCATGCCGTTTTCTTCCTCAATCAACGCGCTATTTCGCGGCTGGATGTGGTGAACTATATCGCCCACGGCATCAATAAAGATAAGGCAGTCCCAGCTGGCGCACCCAAAAGTGACGACCCCGAAAACGAACAGGAGTCAAGTCAACGCGGTGCATTGCACGACTATGCGCTCGACCTGAATGCACAGGCACTAGCTGGAAAAATTGATCCGCTGATCGGTCGCGATAATGAGATTGATCGTGTAATCCAAACCCTATGCCGCCGCCGCAAAAATAACCCGCTGCTGGTAGGCGAAGCAGGCGTGGGGAAAACAGCCATTGCCGAAGGATTAGCGCGACGTATAGTCGAAAACAATGTACCTGAAGTTTTAAATGGCGCACATGTGTACGCGCTGGATATGGGCGCACTGTTGGCTGGCACCAAGTATCGCGGCGATTTTGAACAAAGACTGAAATCAGTGCTTAAAGAATTGTCCGAAGCACCCAACGCAATTTTATTCATTGATGAAATCCACACGCTAATAGGCGCAGGCGCTGCCTCGGGTGGTACGATGGACGCATCTAATCTGCTCAAGCCAGTCTTATCCAACGGAACACTCAAATGCATCGGCGCAACCACCTACCAGGAATATCGCGGCATATTTGAGAAAGATCACGCACTCTCCCGCCGCTTCCAAAAAATTGATGTAAGCGAACCCACGATCGAACAAACAGTAGAAATTCTGCGCGGTTTAAAGCTGCGTTTTGAGTCACATCATGGCATTAAATACAGCGCAGCGGCACTGACCAGCGCAGCGGAGTTGTCTGCGCGCTTCATCAATGATCGACATCTACCAGACAAAGCGATTGATGTGATTGACGAAGCGGGTGCAGCGCAGCGTATCCTGCCCAAGTCGAAACAAAAAAAGATGATCGGTAAAAATGAAATAGAAGCAATCATTGCCAGCATTGCACGCATTCCACCGCGCACCGTTTCTTCCGATGATCGCCATGCACTAAAAAATCTGGATCGTGATTTGAAGGCCGTCGTATTTGGACAGAACGCAGCGATTGATGCGCTGACTCGCGCTATAAAAATGTCCCGCAGTGGTCTAGGTAGCCCACAAAAACCCATTGGCAGCTTCTTGTTTTCCGGCCCTACAGGTGTGGGCAAAACCGAGGTGGCGCGTCAGCTTGCATATGCTATGGGTATGCCGCTACACCGCTTTGATATGTCCGAGTATATGGAGCGCCATGCCGTTTCACGCTTAATCGGCGCGCCGCCCGGCTATGTCGGTTTTGATCAAGGCGGCCTGCTGACCGAGGCGATCAACAAACAGCCGCACTGCGTTTTGCTGTTGGATGAAATTGAAAAAGCCCATCCGGATATTTTCAACGTGTTGTTGCAAGTGATGGATCATGGCACGCTGACTGACAACAATGGCAGAAAAGTGGACTTCCGCAATGTCATTATTGTGATGACCACTAATGCTGGCGCGGAAGCGTTGAGCAAGGTGCAAATTGGTTTTACCAAGAGCACGACTGGCGGCGACGAAATGGCTGAGATCAAGCGTTTGTTCTCCCCTGAATTCCGCAATCGATTGGATGCCACCATTTCGTTTGCACCGCTGGATCGCGATATCATCTTGCGCGTCGTGGACAAATTCCTGATACAACTAGAAGAACAATTGCATGAGAAAAAAGTTGAAGTGATTTTTACTGAAGTGCTGAAAACTTATTTGGCTAAAGCTGGGTTTGATCCGCTAATGGGCGCACGTCCCATGGCGCGACTCATTCAAGACACCATACGCAGTGCGCTGGCAGATGAGTTGCTGTTCGGACAGTTAGTCAATGGCGGCAAGGTCACTGTAACAGTCGATGAAAATGACAAGGTGTTGCTGGAATTTTCTGCTGAAGAAGCGGTAGTATAAGCGCTGACCAACTAGCCATTGACTACGTTATAATTGGTGTGACCAATTACACGATTCAATCTTATTGCTTTAAAAAATATCCTTTATTCATTCCGCTGCCTGACTATCCTGCTGAGTGCGGGCAAAAGTGAAACAAGTACAATAATAAGAACGGCAAGTGTCAGGTTATCTTTTACCACAGGGATATTCCCCATAAAATAGCCGCCCACCACAAAGGTACTTACCCACGCAATGCTGCCCAAGGCACTAAACGCCAGAAACAAGCGGTATTGCATCTGCCCTATCCCCGCCACAAATGGTGCAAACGTTCGCACAATCGGCAGGAAGCGCGCAAAAATTATAGTCTTGCCGCCGTGCTGCTGGTAAAAAGATTGGGCTCGATTAATGTGCTCTTTATTAAAAAACCCCGGACGGTTGACTAACTTTAAACCCAGCGTGCGACCTATCCAATAATTAGTATTGTCGCCGCTGAATGACGCTATCATTAACAATGGCATGAGCAGGCCAATTTGCAACATACCCAAACCACACAACGCACCTGCGACAAATAATAATGAATCTCCTGGCAAAAATGGCAGCACCACTACACCCGTCTCCAGAAAAATAATCAGAAATAAAATCGCATATATCCACTGGTCATATTTCTGGGTCAGCATCAATAAATATTTATCCAGATGCAAGACAATATCCATGAAGTAAAGTAACAGCTCCATAAAGGCTTATGGTAAAACTTCTTCTTCAGTTTTTTCAGGCTTGATAAAATCTTGCCTCGAAACGCCCAACAGAACCAGTATCGGACTGGCCACCAGCACCGATGAATAAATACTGAACAGGATGCCGATAGTCAGCGCCAACGCAAAATAATGCAGCGTTTCACCGCCCAGAAACAACATCGCGGTCACCATCATTTGTGTGCTCATATGCGTGATAATCGTGCGAGACATAGTACGTGTAATCGCGTTATCGATGACTTCTGCAACTTCAGTCTTACGCATCTTGCGAAAATTTTCACGGATACGATCAAACACAACGACCGACTCATTGACCGAATAACCCAACACCGCCAACACTGCGGCCAGCACCGACAACGAAAAATCCCAACGAAAAAATGCAAAAAACCCAAGAATAATCACCACGTCATGCAAGTTAGCAATAATGGCGGCGACCCCGAATTTCCATTCAAAGCGTACCCACAAATAACAAACAATCCCCAGCGATACCAGCAATAACGCCAGCGCGCCATTCTCCACCAAATCCTTACCGACTTGTGGGCCGACAAATTCCACGCGGCGCATTTCTACACTGGGGTCTTGCTTGCGTAGATTTTCCAACACACTGTCGCTCAGCTTGGCACCCAGCATATTTTGTTTCAACGGCACTTGAATCAACACGTCATGGCTGCTGCCAAAATTTTGCACCAACACATCCTGCATCCCCATGTTGGTCATCTCAGCGCGCACTTTATTGATGTCTGCTGACTGTGCGTAATGCACCTCCATCACCGTGCCGCCCGTAAAATCGATGCCGAAATTCAACCCGCGTGTGGCCAGAAAAAATACCGCCAGCACAAAAGTGAACAGCGATATTGTGGTTGTATACCGCCCATAACTCATGAAGGGTATGTCGCGCTTAATTTTAAAAAATTCCATTTGCTATCCCTAAATCTATATTTAACTTGAGCGTATAGCCTTAACCAATCGGCACTTTGGTAAGCCGCACTTTACGCCCATATATCAAATTAACCAGCGCACGCGACACCAGCACTGCACTGAACATGGAGGTCAATATCCCCAGACACAGCACCACCGCAAAGCCGCGTATTGCACCAGAACCAAACATGAACAAGGCGATGCCGGCAATCAATGTCGTGATGTTGGAATCTAATATCGTCCCCAATGCCCGTTCATAGCCTGCATGAATAGAGGCTTGTGGCGAATTACCGTTCCGCAGCTCTTCGCGTATTCGCTCGTTAATCAACACGTTTGCATCAATCGCCATGCCGAGTGTTAGCGCAATTCCAGCCATGCCCGGTAAAGTTAATGTCGCTTGCAACATGGACAGCAGCGCCACCAGCAGCAATAAATTCACCCCCAGCGCAAGCACTGAAACTACGCCAAACATCATGTAATACGCGATCATGAAAATCGCGATGGCCGCAAAGCCAATCATGGTGGAGTTGAACCCGCGTGCAATATTATCTGCACCTAAGCTTGGGCCTACGGTGCGCTCTTCAATGATTTCCATCGGTGCGGCGAGTGCTCCTGCACGTAGCAGCAACGAAATATCCTGCGCTTCACTGGTTGTCATCGAGCCACTAATTTGCACGCGCCCGCCGCCAATTTCTTCATTAATAACGGGCGCGGTAACAATTTCACCTTTGCCTTTTTCAAACAGGATAATCGCCATACGCTTGCCAACATTTTCCCGCGTTGCTTCTTTGAACTTGCGTGCGCCTACGCTATCCAGGCTGATGTGTACCGCTGGTTTATTGTCCCGGCTATCAAAGCCCGGCTGTGCATCGTTGATGCGATCCCCGGTGAACAACACATTCTTTTTGACCAGCAGCATCGTGCCGTCCCTGTCCTTAAACATATCTGTGCCAAATGGAGCCGTTGTCCCGCCACTGAACTGACGCTCTTCATCCACCAAGCGCACCTCCAGCGTGGCCGTGCGACCTAAAATATCTTTGGCGCGCGCCGTATCTTGCACGCCCGGCAATTGCACCACGATCCGATTCAACCCTTGCTGCTGAATAACTGGTTCGGCCACGCCCAATTCATTCACGCGGTTACGCAAGGTCAATAAATTCTGCTGGACGGCAGATTCTTGAATGCGTTTTTCCTCTTCTGGCTTGAGTCTCGCTAACAACAGAAAATCACTACCTTCGGTTTTATCACTAAACGTTAAGCCATTAAAACGCTGCTTTAATTCGACCTCAGCTTTATTTCGCGATGCCTCATCACGAAACTTGGTGAACACCACATTACCATCTCGGCTCACACCAGAATAAGGAATATTGAGTTCGCGCAAATTACTGCGTATATCGCCAGTCGCCGCATCTACGGCCTTATTCACGGCTCCCTGCATATCGATCTGCATCAAAAAATGCACCCCGCCGCGCAAATCCAACCCTAGGTACATCGGCTGTGCGTTCAGTTTTGACAACCAATGCGGCGAGCGTGAAAGCAGATTCAGCGCAACCACATAATCATCCCCCAAGCGCGCTTTCAAAATATCTTTGGCCTTAAGCTGGGTATCCTCATCCTTAAAACGCGCCTTGACGCTGGTCGCATCCAGCGAAATAATTTCAACATCCACATTCGCAGTCTTCAGTGCCTCCGTTACCCGCTGCAACAACACCGTGTCAGCCTTGATATTTACGCGCAGCGGCATCACCTGAACGGCAGGCGATTCGCCATAGAAGTTAGGTAAGGTATAGAGAAATCCCAACATAAAAACAATCAGGATTAGCAAATATTTCCACAGTGAATAACGGTTCATTACAGCACCTTAAAATCCAATTTTTATTGAAGCATTCTCATTATAATTCCAGACCGCAATGGAGCCGAAAACGCAAAGCCAAGGAGTGCAAGAGGCAGGTAACACATCGGGCACAGCAAAGCGCGTATGACAAAAGCAGCAACGTACATTGTTGGGGTTTTAACCGCTTACACTCGGCATACCTTTTACAGGCACAATGTTATCGGGTCTATTGCAATAGGGAATTAAATAGACTTGATGGTTCCCTTAGGCAACACCGTTTGTACCGCCGTTTTATGCATGATCATCGTCACGCCATCGGCCACTTCCACATTCACATAGACATCTCCCACCCGAATGATAGTACCGATGAGACCGCCTATGGTAGCGACTTCATCTCCTTTTTGCAGGTTATCTATCATCAACTTCTGTTCCTTGGTGCGTTTTTGCTGCGGCCGCAAAATCAAGAAATAAAACAACAATAAAAGCGGCAACATGAACATCAGACTTTCAACTATTCCTCCACTTTGAGCAGGCGCAGCATCTACTGCAAGGGCATGGCTGATGAATAAATCACTGACGGACATCGTATTTCCTTTCAAAATTAAAAAATCAAGGCGGGCATTCTATCATGAAGGCTGACCCTAGCCGTGGCAGCACAAGACAGAAACAATTGAACATAATTTAAAATGTCGCTCGATCCTGCAGAAACCTCGCTCTAAACTCGGTCAATTTTCCAGACGTAATCGCAGCGCGCATGCCTGCCATTAATTCTTGGTAATAAAATAAGTTATGGATAGTATTGAGGCGTGCGCCCAAAATTTCGCCAATGCGATGCAGGTGATGCAAATACGCCCGGCTGAAATTACGGCAGGTATAGCATGGGCATTGCTCGTCCAGCGGACGTGTGTCTAAACGATATTGTGCGTTTTTAATTTTGATGTTGCCGTAGCGGGTGAACAACATGCCGTTGCGCGCATTGCGTGTGGGCATGACGCAATCGAACATATCGATACCCTGTTCGACAGCATCGACCAAGTCTTCTGGCGTGCCCACGCCCATTAAATATCGTGGCTTGTCTGCGGGTAATTGCGGCGCAGTGTGGCGCAAAATTCGCAGCATATCTTCTTTCGGTTCGCCGACCGATAAGCCGCCGATTGCAAAACCATCAAAACCGATATTGCATAATTCAATCAAGGATTCATCGCGCAGATTTTCATGCATTCCGCCTTGTACGATGCCAAACAGTGCATTTGAATTTCCCTCATGCGCTTTTTTTGAACGTGCTGCCCAACGCAATGACAGCCGCATGGAGTTCGCCGCCACGGTTAAATCTGCTGGATAGGGCGTACATTCATCGAACACCATGACAATATCCGAATTCAGCACGCGCTGAATATTCATAGATACTTCCGGCGATAAAAAGCAGGCATCACCATTGACGGGTGATTGAAAGGTCACGCCCTCTTCGGTAATTTTGCGTAATGCGCCTAAACTGAATACTTGAAAACCGCCAGAGTCAGTGAGAATAGGACCATCCCATCCCATGAAGCGATGCAAGCCGCCGTGCGCCTCAATTACCTCTATGCCGGGACGTAACCACAGATGAAAAGTATTACCCAACACAATCTGCGCGCCGATTTCTTTTAGCTCGATTGGCGACATTGCCTTGACCGTACCATATGTGCCGACTGGCATAAATGCGGGGGTTTCGATCTGCCCGTGAGCAAGGGAGAGTGTGCCAAGACGGGCGAGGCCGTCGATAGTGTGTAGAGTAAATTTCATGCGTGATTAAATTAATCCTTGCTGCGTTAGTAAACCGCTCAAGGGATGTAGCGTAAGGCAAATCTTGGCAAGCCTAATTCCAATTCCCGATAAAAACGATCACTGTGTTACCTTCGTCTTTGGCTCCTGAGTGAAACAACTAGCCATCCCACTAAGCAACCAAAAGACGGTTGCAAAGTGGTTGGTTATAGCCGTACTCAAATGTACTGTCTTCGTCGCCTCATCCTTGCCGCCTTGTGCCCCTTTTTATCGGAAACTGGAATAAGTTGTCAATGAGCACACGAGCCACAATTTAACGAAACGATGCGCCCTTAGGCGGTTTAATGACACGGCACGGCTATTTTTGCGTCTTAACAATACTCATCGCCGCCGCCACCATACTCCCCATTTCAGCCAGATTGCTGGGCAAAATTAAAGTATTTCCATGCTTGGCCACATTGCCAAATGCTTCCACATATTTTTCGGCTACTTTGAGATTCACCGCCTCCATCCCGCCTGGTGACTGAATGGCTGCCGCTACTTGCTGTATGGCCTGCGCAGTAGCCGTGGCAACTGCCATGATGGCTGCGGCCTCACCTTGTGCGTTATTAATTACAGCTTGTTTTTCACCTTCAGAACGTTGAATAAATGCTTCGCGCTCGCCCGTTGCGATGTTGATTTGCTCTTGCTTGCGTCCTTCAGAAGCCGCTATCAGAGCACGCTTTTCCCGCTCAGCAGTAATTTGCGCCTGCATCGCGTGTAAAATTTCTTTGGGCGGCGTTAAGTCTTTTATCTCATAGCGCAATACTTTCACACCCCAACTGGTAGCCGCCTCATCCAGTGCTGCGACGACGGTCATGTTGATATGATCGCGCTCTTCAAAGGTTTTATCCAACTCCATTTTGCCAATGGCAGAGCGCAATGTTGTCTGCGCAAGCTGCGTGATGGCAGTAATGTAATCACTGGTTCCGTAAGAGGCCAGCCGCGGATCTGTCACCTGAAAATACAACACACCATCGACCTGCAATTGTGTATTGTCGCGGGTGATACAAATCTGAATGGGCACGTGCAGCGGGATTTCTTTGAGCACATGCTTATACGCAATGCGGTCAATAAAGGGCATGGCAAAGCGCAGACCCGGCTCAAACGTAGCATGATATTTTCCCAAACGCTCAACCACCCAAGCATGCTGTTGTGGCACAACGTTAAGCGTTTTGACGATAAAAATAATGACGACGATACCCGCCAAAATAAGCAACATGTTATCCATCAAAACCTCCTGACAATTATTTTTGCGACGGCTTGTGTGACGTTAAAACCAACTTTGACCCATGCACTGACTTTATATACAGCACCGCAGGTTGTGCCATGCCTGATTCAAAACCTGCCCACTCGGCATCCCATTCCGCGCCACGAAAATGCACGCGCGCAGTGCCATCATTATTCCAGGTAATCAGCCGCACCGTTTGACCCACATCCAAATTTTGATCCTCTGACTTAGCTATACTTGCGCCCTTCATCTTTCTCACAACCATCACTCCAATCATCCCTGTGATAACACTGCATGCAATTTGTGTCGGCATATCCCATCCCAGCAATGCGGCCAAGCCGCCCATACCCACTGCTATACTTAAAATCAGCATGTAAAACGTTCCCGTCAGCATCTCCATTGCCAACAAACCTAGCGCTAATAAAAACCAATATGCATACGTCGGCATTTATTTTCTCCTTACCAAAAAATCCAGTGATTCCATCATAGCAGATAAAAATTACACCTTTTATGTGTCAACGCCAATCAGGAATATCCAATTATAGTGGTCCAATCAAACGGATGCCTCATTAAGGCTACGAACCTCTTAAAGAGAAAACAACAAAAATCAAACAACGCAAGCATGACAAAGTCACATTTAAACTCGGCGGAGTGTGCATAGCCATTAACGCCAACTGATCTGTAGGCCGATTTGGTTACCCTTTATATAAGGTATGTAGGTGACATCGCTGTTTTTGTTCCGACTGCTGCCGCGGTAGCGAACAAAGTCGGCAGTATATATCCCCAACAGTGCCCCTGCGATCACATCTGAGGCCCAATGTTTGTTGTCATAGGTGCGGGCAAAGGCAGTGCTTGTAGCCAATCCATAAAAGAGAACCTGTGTAGGGATGGAGGGGGCGTCCAGCGAGTTTAAATAGCTGCGCGAAACGGCAAAGGCTAGGCTGGTATGACCGGACGGAAAGGCGCTGCCACTCTTGAACCAGCCTGATTCATCGGTTGATTTATTGGGACGGTCGCGATGAAATACCATTTTTAATGCCGTTGTCATTACCCCGGTATAGGCTGCGGCCTGCGCCATGTTGTAACTGGCATTGAGATAGGTACTGTTGTCGCTCCAGTAGCCATAACCATAGATGCCGAGTATGAAGGGACCACTTAATCTTAGATCTCCCCATTGATTGCCGATATGCGCAACGTCTCGGTTATATGCAGGGTGGTTCTCTGAAACCATTTCCTGCTTCCACTGGTCATCCAAGTGTTCAGCGGCAAGCAGAACTCCGCCGCTTATGGCACCAAATTCCAGCCAGTCACTACCATCCCAACGTAAGGGGGCGCTGACATAATCGCTTAGCCCTGTGACAAAATAGTTGTCGGTTGCACCTGCCTGAGCTGGGGTTGTTATGGCGACAAGTAGTAGTGCCAATGTTGTCTGATGGGCGGACTTCATCAATAGCTTAGATTCTGGTGTTTGAATATGGATTGCTGGTGGTGGTGAAGTTGTTTAGGTTCAGTGTTGCCATGTGGCTAAGTATGACCTCTGCTGTCAATCAAAGAGTCCAACGGATTAAGCAACGAGTAATGTTGCATTGTATCGCTGTGTAAACGCGGCAGGCGACAGATAACCTAGTCTTGCCTGCTTGCGTTGTCGGTTATAGAAGACCTCGATGTACTCGGCAATCTCCTGAATTGCTTGCTGTCGGGTTCTGAATTGTCGGTGATGAACGAGTTCGTTCTTCAATGTTCCCCAGAAACTTTCCATCGGCGCGTTGCACCCTGAAGGGTAGGCTTCGCACTCCCAACAATCGCCCTTTCGACTCATGGATGCAATCATGCCGAATTGGCACAGCACTTGTTGATAGTCCTGAGCTCAATACTGGCTACCACGATCCGAGTGATGAATGAGTCCCCTGGCTGGACGCTTGCTAATGGCTGCACGGAAGAGTGCTTGCATCACTAGATTCTTCGTCATCCTCTCGCTCATGGCATAGCCTACCAGTTCACCATTAAACAGGTCTTTCAATCCTGCCAAATACAACCAGCCTTAGTCGGTATGAATATAGGTAATGTCACTGACCCAAGCTTTGTTGGGTGCGTTAACGGTGAATTCTCGCTTCAATACATTTGGCACGACGGGCAGGTTATGTTTGGAATCCGTCGTTACTCTGAATTTCCGTTTTTGCTTGCAGCGTAAACCCAGTTTCTTGAGTAATTTTTGAACGCGGTATTTTGTGGTTAGTACGCCGTGATCCGCCAAATCACTGTGTAAGCGTTCGGCACTATAGGTCTGGCGCGTGCGTTGATGTGCCCTGTTGCAGAATCAGCAGGAAATACAAAACTCGTTTTCTGAGGATTTCTCGCTGCAAAAATCCGCACGGCCTCTGTACTCAACGGAAGTATCATCGGCTCGCCGTTTTTGCTATCGGCATCAGGTATGCGCCAGATTGCCGAGTCCAGGTTTACATCCTCCCAACGCGCGGACATTACGTTAATCCGCCGCGCACCGGTCAGCAGCGAAAGCAATATGAAATGCTTAAAATCTTCAGAGGGTTCATTTGCCCATTCCGTAAAAAATATCGGCAACTCTTCGGCCTGAATAAATCGATCCCGCTTTGCTTCCTTGAATGGCTCCACACTGGCGGCAGGGTTTGCACCTTTGTAGCCCAAATAGATGGCGCGACCATTACCCCCAAACAGATGCAGCCTTTAATTTGTTATACACGAAATCACTCGCCATTTTTTTTGACTCTTCAATTTGTTTAGGTGTCATCATGCCTGCCACAATATCACGCGCTTCAATTGCAGATGCATCTCCAGCGGTTGCGGCAAGATTGAACCATAAGTGCGCTTGCACATAATCCTGAGAAACACCTTGTCCGTTTTCAAACATTACCCCAAGGTTGAATTGCGCATCGGCATTCCCCTGCCGTGCTGCTAGTCGATACCACCTCTCTGCCTCAGTATAATCCTGGGGAACACCTTGTCCGTCTTCATACATTACCCCAAGGTTGAATTGTGCATTGGCATGCCCTTGCAGTGCTGCCAGCCGATACCAACTCTCTGCCTCAGCATAATCCTGAGGAGCACCTTCCCCGTTGCTATACACCTCCCCAAGGTTGAATTGGGCATCGGCATGCCCTTGCTGTGCTGCATTTATAAATAATGGTAATGCAGTTTTATAGTCTTGCTTTTGATAGGCGGATACAGCATCTTTAAACTCATCGTGCGTCGTCATATACCACCCCAAGGTTGAATTGCACATCGACATGCCTTTGCTGTGCTGCATTTATAAATAATGGCAATGCAGTTTTATAGCCTTGCTTTTGGGAGGCGGATGCAGCATCTTTAAACCCATCAGCCCACACAAGGGTGTGGCTCACAACTGACAACAGTACGGCAAAAAGTATTTTTTTCATTTTCTCTCCATTACTTTAGTAACTACTCATTAGCGAACAACGGGTTCCTCATTAGCGAACAACGGGTTCGATTATGTATGTTTGGTTTTAAATTGACAAGTGTATGAGGTGAGTTGAGAAAAATGGATACGATCGTTTTAATAAACTCAAAACGGAGATATCAAATAAAACAATGAATTCCCAATGCGATTTACAACAAAAAGTTTAGGGAATGAAAAGAATTTAGAGAATAAGCAGTCAAATGAGCGTAGCAGTCAAGTAATTTCAGATACCTTGAATCGCCCCAAGATTGCCGGAGACTCCAATTCTTGAGAACGACTTTCAATATGACCCGAAATGTGAAAAAATAGCACGACATATAACTTTACCGGATGGGTGGCGAAGATGGTTGACCGTGATGGTTACCGCCCCAATGTCGGCATTATTCTGACTAACGCTAGAAATCAGGTCTTTTGGGGCAAGCGCGTACGACAAGATTCATGGCAATTCCCGCAGGGTGGCATTCAATATGGCGAAACGCCAGAACAGGCTATGTACCGGGAATTGCAGGAGGAGGTCGGCCTGTTATCTTCGCATGTGCAGATGCTCGGGCGGACGCGAGAATGGATGCGCTATGAGGTTCCTGGACACTGGGTTAAGCGTGAACACAGAGGCAGCTACAAGGGACAGAAGCAGATTTGGTTTTTGCTGCGCTTGGTTGGTCGTGATTGCGATGTGAGCTTACGCGCATCGGATCATCCTGAATTTGATGCTTGGCGTTGGAATAATTATTGGGTTGATATGGATGGGGTGATTGAATTCAAGCGTGATGTTTATCGCTTGGCATTGAATGAACTTGTTCGATATTTACCGCAAATCAAAACTCCATTTCGCCCAGTGGCTAAGTAAAGTTTTCCTCGGGCGTTAATCTGGTTTCCTCACGTATTTTTAATTACCCTGAAAATAGCAGTTGACCGTAGCCCATTGTGGTAAGAGCAATAGGCTATTGTGAGTTTGTTTAATCAATCAGTTTGGTAATTGTTTTTTTATTAGGTAAGCTATTTATGCGTTATTTTGGAGTTTCATTTGTAGTTTTAATAGTGGGAATGGCTGCTGCAGTCTGGTGGGGCTATAGTCGAGGAGGTATGTCGGCTGCATTGCAGGCATTGTGGATTGTAGCCATATTGATAATACTCGAAGTGTCGCTGTCATTTGATAATGCAGTAGTCAACGCATCTGTACTTAAAACATGGAATAAATTCTGGCAAGACATGTTTCTGACGCTCGGTATGTTTATCGCTGTATTTGGTATGCGTTTGCTGTTTCCACTTTTGATTGTTGCACTTGCGGCAGATCTCAGTTTGAGAGAGGTGTGGCATCTGGGTTTAAACAAGCCAGATGAATATTCACAACATCTGATTAATCATCATGCCGAAGTGGCGGCATTTGGAGGAATATTTTTATTGCTGGTATTTTTGAATTTCTTATTAGATGAAAGCAAAAAGTTGCACTGGTTAGGGCATTGGGAAGCAAAGATAGCGTCCTTTGGAAAATTAAGCTCTATCTCCGTGATGATTGCCATTGCTGCCTTGATGCTGAGCTTAACTTTGATAGAAGAAAGCAGGAAATTCGCCGTGCTGGTAGCTGGGCTGTGGGGAATACTGATTTATGTCGGTGTGGATTTATTAAGTGATGTGCTGGAAAAAGAAGAAGATGATCCAAAAGTTGGTGAAATCATCAAACGTGGCGGCATAGGCGGGTTTCTTTATTTAGAAGTGCTGGATGCATCTTTTTCTTTTGATGGTGTCATCGGCGCTTTTGCTATCACCAAGGATATTGTCATTATCATGATCGGGCTTGCTATAGGTGCAATGTTTGTGCGTTCATTGACTGTTTATTTAGTACGCAAAGGGACGCTGGATGCCTATGTATATCTTGAGCACGGCGCACATTACGCGATTGGAGTGTTGGCAATCATCATGCTGGTCAGCATGAAATATCACATACCTGAGGTGTTCACAGGCTTGATCGGGGTGGTACTTATATTGGCCTCATTGTGGTCGTCAGTCCGGTACAGGCGCAAAGAAAACTCATAGCAAGTCGATTGCCAGAAAAAATTAAAACCCGCTACTCATTGGCGGGTTTTTTATGTGCCAGCCGAATGTTGTGCAACAACCTGCCGATGATGTGCAATAACCCATATAGCAATGCCGTTCAAAATTTCGGGCGCTTCACCAATGGCTGGCGCAGTATAAATTTGTACAGCGGGAAATAGCTGCTGGATGTCAGTCATTAATCGTGGGATGTCTTGTTTTAAATGTCCTCCGCGTGCCAGAAAAAGTGGGACGAGGGTGATGTGTTGAATGTCTTGCGCGTGCAGTTCGGCTACGGCATCAATCAGGCTGGGCTGCATTAATTCCAGGAAAGCTACTTTGACCAGCGTGGTGGGGAATTGCTCTACCACCAGATCGCGTATCTTGTGGAAGGGCTGCGCCCATTCTGGGTCGCGTGCGCCATGAGCAAATAAAATGATGGCGGATTTCATGAGTAAGCCTTCTAGGAACGTTGAATAAATTGGCAAACGGGACGAAGTGCAAGGCGCGCAGAAACCGGAGTGTATGTTGGATACATGAGGATTTTGGGCACCGGGCTGACAACTCAGCACCCGACTTGTCGGGTAGCGGATTGCGTACCTTTGGTGCAACGCAGCAATTCCCTCGCGCAGACATTTAATCAGCGTTTACTTAGTGTTTGCCCGTGCTGCCAAACCCCCCTGCGCCACGCTGACTGGGCGGGAATTCAGTCACCACGTTAAATTGCATTTGCATCACGGGCACGATAATCAATTGCGCTATGCGTTCCATCGGCATCAAATTAAAAGGATGTTGGCCGCGATTCCATATAGAGACAAATATTTGCCCCTGATAATCCGAATCAATCAGTCCGACCAGATTGCCCAGCACGATGCCGTGTTTATGCCCCAGCCCCGAGCGTGGCAGAATCATGGCGGCATAGCCCGGGTCATCCAGATGAATGGCGATGCCGCAGGGAATTAGCTCGCATTGGCCGGAATTAATAATGTTGCTATGTTCAATGCAGGCGCGTAAATCTATGCCTGCAGAACCGGGCGTGGCATAGCCCGAAGCATGTTCATGCAGGCGTGGATCAAGAATTTTTACATCGACTGATTTTTTCATTTCATTACTCCTGATTGTTTTTCACGCGCGCACTTTAATCGGATGTGTCAGGGAGTGCCGCAGCGCAACAATATGCTTTAATAAATCGCGCGCAAGGGTTAATTTATCTGCACGCGGCAAAACATGCTCGCCTGCATGGTCAATTAAAATTAGTTCGTTATCGTCCGCGCCTATGGCTTGTTGTGCAAGATTTGCGACGATCAAAGGAATGTTTTTGATCAGCCGTTTTTCGTGCGCGTGTTTGATGAGATCATGGCTTTCTGCCGCAAATCCCACACAAAATGGCGGCTTAGGCAGACTGGCAACATAGCCCAGAATGTCAGGATTCGGTAGCAAATCCAGACTTAGTTTAGTTGCGCCTTTTTTAATTTTTTGTGTGCTGGTTTGCGTGGCGCGATAGTCTGCAACGGCGGCTACACCAATAAAAATATCGGCATCAGCGACCTGCTGTTGCACTGCTTGCAACATGTCGGCAGCGCTGGTCACTTGGATAAGTTTCGCGCCTTGTGGTGCGGAGAGCGCCGTCGGCCCGGAAATCAGCGTGACCTTCGCACCGAGTTCCAAAGCCGCTTGTGCGACTGCATAGCCCATTTTTCCGGAGCTTCTGTTGGTAATGCCGCGTACGGCATCGATCGCCTCGTAGGTTGGGCCAGCAGTGAGTAGGATATGTGTGTCTGTCAATAATTTCGGTAACAGCTTAGGTTGTAAAAATGCCTGAATGTCGCGGGCTAAATGCGCCGCTTCTTGCATCCGTCCCATACCTTCTTCGCCGCACGCCTGCGAGCCGCTATCGGGGCCCAGCAATATCACGCCGTCTGAAATGAGTTGTTGGATATTACGTTGCGTGGCTGTATTTTCCCACATTTGCCGATTCATGGCGGGTGCTACGATCAGCGGGCAATTGCGCGCAAGGCATAATGTGGACAGCAGATCATCTGCCAGCCCATGCGCTAACTTGGCAATAAAATCTGCGCTGGCTGGCGCGATGACGATGGCATCAGTGGTGCGGCTGGCGTGAATGTGCAGCATGCCATCATCGCTGTTATAGCTCTGATTATCGCTCTCTTGGCTGCCATTCCCCTGATTGTTAATCCCCTGATTGCTAATCCAGAGATTGGTTAAAACTGGATGACCAGAAAGTGCCTGCATGGTGGTGGGTGTGATGAAATGACACGCGGCTTCTGTCATGGCGACTTGCACATGCGTGCCTTGTTTAATCAGCAAGCGCGTTAATTCTGCTGCCTTGTAAGCAGCGATGCCGCCTGTGATGCCTAAAATAATGCGCCGCGCAGGGATATCACGCAGAACTTGAATCATGTGGTTTGCTGGAGATTGTTTCATAATGCGCATCTTATCAAAAATCCGCAGCACATTGTCCCCTTGTGGGGCGTTTTACAAAATAGCGAGGAGACACAATGGGAATCAATGACTGGCCAGCGGGCGAACGACCACGCGAGCGGTTAATTCAGCGCGGTGCAGCAGCACTGTCGGATGCAGAATTACTGGCTATTTTTTTGCGTACCGGTGTTACAGGTAAAAGTGCGGTTGATCTAGCGCGCGATGTGCTCACACAATTTGGCACGCTCACCAATATGTTTGCTGCCAGCCAAATTGAATTTTGTAAAATACATGGTATGGGGCAGGCTAAATTTGTGCAGCTACAAGCCGTGCTGGAAATGTCGCGGCGTGCGCTGCATGAAGAAATGCAAGCAGGTGATGCGCTCAATTCACCGCAGGCGGTGCGAAAATATCTGCTACTACAATTACAAAGTCGCCAACAAGAAGTATTCATGGTGATCTTTCTGGATGCACAGCATCGCGTGCTGGCAACGGAGGAAATGTTTCATGGCACGCTGACCCAAGCCAGCGTTTATCCGCGCGAAGTAGTCAAGCGCGCCCTATTTCACAATGCTTCTGCCGTCATCTTCGCGCATAACCATCCTTCCGGCGTGGCTGAACCCAGTCAGTCGGATCGCATGTTAACTGATGCACTCAAGCAGGCACTGGCACTGGTGGAAGTGCGCACGCTGGATCATTTTATAGTGGCCGGATCGCAGTGCTTGTCGTTCGCCGAGCGAGGAATGCTGTAGATGCGGGTGACCTGCGATATTTTTTGTACCGTCGTCGATAATTTTGGCGATATAGGCGTGTGCTGGCGCTTGGCTAAACAGCTGGCACATGAACATGGCATAACGGTGCGGCTATGGGTGGATAACCTGGAGAGCTTTCATAAACTGTGTGTTGAAATAGAACCCAATCGCGTCCTGCAACATTGCCAGGGTATAGCAATTCACCAGTGGGCGCACACTGATATAACTACTGATATAACTACTAGCCATCTGACTAACCCAGCACAAGACGCTGGGCAAGTCATTGGTTATAGCCATTCGACTAGGTTGTTAAAAGACAGCAACCAAGTCGCTGGTTATGCAGAAGTCTTGCATGATGTGCATCCTGCGCAAGTGGTAATCGAAACGTTTGCTTGCCAGTTGCCAGAAAAATATATTACTGCGATGGCAACCATGCCACACAAGCCGGTGTGGATAAACCTTGAGCATCTGAGTGCAGAGCAATGGGTGGACGATTATCATGGTCTGTCTTCACCTCACCCCATTTTGCCATTGGTGAAGCATTATTTTTTCCCGGGTTTTACGTCTGCTACAGGCGGACTGTTAATTGAGAAAAATTTGATGGCACGGCGCGATGCATTTCAGAGCGATTCTCGTGCACAAGCATCAATGTGGCAGGCATTGGACATATCGCCTGTGCAGCCAGATGCCCCACAAGGGGGCAATGAAATTCGCGTGTCATTATTCTGCTATGAAAATGCGGCACTTCCTGCCTTATTTAGAGAGTGGGAAAACAGCACCGTGCCGATATTGTGTCTCGTGCCTGAAGGGCGCGTCTTGCCGCAGGTGGCAGCACACTTTAAGCACGTTGAGATGGCCGTTGGCGCGCTGGCAACGCGAGGTAATTTGCGCGTAAAAATATTACCCTTTATGGAACAAGCGCGCTATGACGAATTACTCTGGGCATGTGACATTAACTTTGTGCGTGGTGAAGATTCTCTCGTGCGCGCGCTGTGGGCAGGTAAACCTTGCGTGTGGCATATTTATCCGCAACATGATTTCGTTCATCTACAAAAATTACATGCATTGATGAACCTGTATTGTACAAATTTAGAAGCAGGCGCGGCAGCCAGCGTGCAGGAATTTTGGGATAGCTGGAATGCCCCACAAGGGGACAATGAAGCACACAACGCACAACATCAAAAAAATATAAGTGCCGCTTGGCAAAATTATCTGAAGCATCGGTTGATATTGCAACAACACGGTTATGATTGGACAGCTAAACTCAAGTCCAATGATCTCGTCCTCAACCTGCTGAATTTTATTCAGAACCCTGATAGAATGCGCGCCTTACGAGATTAACCAAGATTAGGGTCCAGGCATTATGAAAATAGCACAAGAATTACGCGCGGGAAACGTGATTATGGTGGGCAGCGACCCCATGGTCATCCTCAAGGCGGAATACACACGCTCGGGCCGCAATGGCTCAGTGGTGAAAATGAAATTTAAAAATTTGTTGACCGATTCACCCAGTGAGTCCATCTATCGTGCCGACGACAAATTTGAAATGGTTTTACTGGAACGCAAGGAAGTGACTTACTCCTATTTCGCCGATCCCATGTACGTGTTTATGGATGGAGAATACAACCAGTACGAAGTGGAGAAAGAAAATCTGGGCGACTCGTTAAATTATCTGGAAGACGGCATGGCCTGTGAAGTGGTTTTCTACAACGACAAAGCCATTTCAGTTGATCTACCTAACACCGTCGTGCGCGAAATTATCTACACCGAGCCAGCCATACGCGGCGACACCTCCGGCAAAGTCATGAAGCCAGCCAAGATTGGTTCAGGTTTGGAATTGCCCGTCGCAGCCTTCTGCGAAATCGGCGATAAAATCGAAATTGATACCCGCACGGGTGAATTTAAAAAGCGCGTAGCAGGCTGAGTCACGTTGACAATAAAAAAGCGATGCTGTAGTGGCATCGCTTTTTTATTTGCTTATGGAAAAGTTGAGTAAATATTTCGTTTGTGGTGGGCTTGCTGAAGTAAAATGATATTGGTTCTTAGAGTGCAGACGAGGGATTGGGCAGATACACTGACCACCGCAAAGGTAGGTCAACAATCTGGTTATTGATTAGAAGGGGGGGGTAAAAGGGCAGGCGCATGGTGAAGAGCAGCGCATCTCAAATAATTTTCGGTTTTTAAATCCTTTTATGGCTTGTCTGCATCACATTTTTCCTTTGTGCGCTTGCCGCTGTAGCTGATAGTCAGGGCAGCTATTTCTTTGCCCACTAGGCCGCTGAGTTTGGTTACACCAATGATGGCGTTGAGAGTTTTGGTCGCTTCACCAGTCCCTTCCATAGTTTCTTTTTTGGTCACACATTTGTATTTCCAGGTAACTTTGTTGCCAGTGTATTGAACGTCGGTAATGGCACAATCCTCATCTTTAACTTGCAAGCGATTGGGATCCAGTGCGCCGCTTGCCAGACAGATTGTTGTAATGTGTGAGGGCGTGGGAAAAGGTGCTTCATCCATTTTTGTGACGATAGACATTTCCCATAATTCACCCGGTGCCGCATGAACGTTGTTTGCCAGCAAGCTGAGTGCGATAGCTCCGGTACACATCGCGATGGATATAAATTTTTTCATTGGGAATTCCTGTGGTTGAGTTAAGTGGTTGCGAAAGTGTGATTGTAATGTATGTCGCGTTATTCGAGTGTCGCATTCAGCCGCGCTAAATTATTATTTACGTTGTAATAAGCGGGATTAATTTTTAGCACTGCCAAAAATTCTGCACGCGCAACATCCCTTTCTCCGTGGCATTTCGGACATTCAATTTTGGTATTTATCTCCTACCATTCGCCCTGTAAGGTGTGTGAGGTGCTTGTGAATAATCCAGATGCAGTCATTACTGCATCAATACAGACATGAAGTTTTTCATTTGAACCCCTAGCAGAATTTTTAAGTTTGTTTGACAGAATATAGTCGATACGATTGTAATCCCAACCGAATTCCCGCGCTATTAACTTCTAGTGCCTAATGACTTAATACCCCTTTCAGTTTAATTAATACCTAGGGAACCTCTGATTAAGTCCCGCATGGCCGCGCATTCGGCTTTGCGGAATGGGATGCAAGAAAGGTGACGACGCGAATGGTTATTCCCTTCGCCAGGAACCTGACGCCGCAGACCGCCCGCAATGCCAATGCCCTTGTGGGTTGCAACAAAAATAGGCACTCGCTGTGTTGCGCTCCTTGGTATCGCAGAATAACTACGACCAGCGTCGCGCGCCTTGCGATCATCCATTTTTTGTCAGCAACGCGGTTCATGATGGACTTAATCAGAGGTTCCCTAGATTAATACCCGGCAATTTCATGATGCACGTGCGCCAGAACTTGTTGCGTTAAATCCTGCGCCAAGCAATTAAATTCAATATTGCCTGTCATGCCGCGCAGCCAAGTAAGTTGACGCTTGGCTAATTGGCGCGTGGCAGCGAGACCATGTTCTATTAATTCATGCTCGGAAATTTCACCAGCCAAAAATTGCCACGCTTGCCGATAACCCACGCAGCGCATGGCGGGTAAGTCGGGGTGCAATGTGTAGCGTGTTTGCAGTTGACGCATTTCATCCAGCAAACCTTGTTGCAACATGCTGCTAAAACGAGTGGCGATGCGCGCATGGAGCACGGCGCGGTCAGACGGCAGCAATGCGATGGGAATAATGCGGTAGGGGAGTTGATAGGTTTCTTGCTGCGCGATGAGTGCTGACATGGGGGTGTCGGTCAGCTCAAAAATTTCCAGCGCACGTTGTATGCGCTGCGAGTCATTGGATTTTAATCGCGCCGCTGTGACGGGATCAATTTGCGCTAAATTTTCATGCATGGCCGGCCAACCTATTTGCGCGGCTTGTGCATCCAGTTCTGCGCGAACGGCTGCGTTGGCTATGGGTAATGCAGACAAGCCAAATTGCAACGCGTGAAAATATAACATCGTGCCCCCGACCAGCAGTGGAATTTTCCCGCGCTGGGTGATGTCGTGCATTAACCGCAGCGCGTCGTGGCGAAAGGCTGCGGCGGAATAGCTTTCGGCAGGGGAAATAATATCCAGCAGATGATGCGGCGCGCGTTGCAGTGTAGCCGGGTCGGGCTTGGCGGTTCCGATATTCATATCGCGATATACCAGTGCAGAATCCACGCTGATAATTTCTAGCGGGAGATGTTGCAGTAGCTCAATCGCCACCGCTGTTTTGCCGCTGGCAGTGGGGCCCATCAGGAAAATCGCGGGTGGAAAAATTGCAGGCGGGAAAGTTGCAGGCAGCGCGGGCATTATTTGCCTCGCATAAACATCGTGTCCAACTCGGTGATGGTGACTTGAAACCAAGTCGGTCGTCCGTGATTACATTGTCCGGAGCGTTCGGTGCGTTCCATTTCACGCAGGATGTGATTCATCTCGGTTATGCTCAGGCTTTGATTGGCGCGCACGGCAGCATGGCAGGCGAGGGTGGACAGCATCTCATTGCGACGTTCGGTTAGTGCACGGGTTGCACCAAATTCACGCAGCTCATGCAGCACATCACGTGCGGCAGCTTCGGCATGAGATTGTTTAAGCATGGCAGGCATGGCGCGCACCGCTAGCGTGGTAGGGGAGAGCGGGGCGATGTCAAAACCCAGCGTGGTCAACGTGGCGTGTTCTTCCTCTGCACTGGCAATGTCCAGTGTGTCGGCATGAAAAGTAACAGGGATGAGTAGCGGCTGACTGGGGATGTGATGTTCATCCAGTGCCAGTTTTAATTTTTCATAAACGATGCGTTCGTGTGCGGCGTGTATATCTACCACCACCAACCCATGCTGATTTTGTGCCAATATATAAATGCCACCGAGTTGTGCCAGAGCCAGCCCCAAAGGTGGCACACCTGTTTCATTGTCCCCTTGTGGGGCTGCATATGCGAAATTTGCAAAAATGGGGTCGGTCAACGCTGCGTTTTGCTGTTGCGTTGAGGAGGAGTTATTCTTGGAATGACCAAACATCGCATCGTAAAAAGCCACAGGTTGCGCGGCATTATATAAGCGCATGGGTTGCTGTATGAAAGGGGACTGTTGTGCCAACGCTGGGGAGGAAAATGCAGAAGCAGCAGGCGCTGTGTTTAAATCCCCGCCGCCCGCCGTGGGTGCGGCTAAAGCTTGCTGCAAGGTGTGAAAAATAAACTGGTGTACAGCCTGGCTTTCTCGGAAACGCACTTCACTTTTTGCTGGGTGTACGTTGACATCCACTTGTTCCGGCGGCATGTTCAGAAACAATACAAAAGCTGGATGGCGTTGGTGATGCAATATATCCTGATACGCCTGCCGTATGGCGTGGGCGATGACTTTGTCGCGTATGAATCGACCGTTCAAAAATAAATATTGGCTATCGCGCGAGGCGCGAGAATAAGCGGGCAACGTTGCCATGCCGCTCAAACGCAGTTTGGCGGTAGGGTGTGTACCCGCAACATTGCGCTCGATGGTCACTGCACCTTGCGAAAATTCCGTCCCCAATATTGCCGTGATGCGTTTTTGCAAAGCATCTTCTCCGTGTACAGCTGGTAATTTCCATACTTGCTTGCCGCGATGTTGCAAGCTAAATGCGACATCAGGACGTGATAGCGCGATACGTTTAAAAGTCTCTTCGCAATACGCGAATTCGGTATTTTCTGTTTTTAGAAATTTGCGCCGCGCGGGTGTGTTGAAATACAACTCGCGCATTTCCACACTCGTGCCTTGCGGGTGGGTGGCCGGAGCCGCCGCACTTTGCGCGCCATCTGTGGCCTCGATTTTCCATGCGTGAGCCGCAGAAGCGTGGCGACTAATCAGCGCGACCTGCGCTACCGCCGCCATGCTGGCCAATGCTTCACCGCGAAACCCCATGCTCGCCACGCGCTGCAAATCGTCCAGCGAGCCGATTTTACTGGTGGCATGTCGCTGCAAGGCCAGCGCAAGCTCGTTCGGCGCAATGCCACGGCCATTGTCGCGCACCCGCAACAATTGAATCCCACCCCCTTCCAACTGCACATCAATCTCGGTAGCGTCCGCGTCCAAGCTGTTCTCCATCAACTCTTTCAGCGCCGAAGCCGGGCGTTCAATCACCTCGCCAGCGGCAATCTGGTTAATCAGTAAATCAGGGAGCAGTTGGATAGCAGACATGGGGCGGAATCAATAAACCGGATGACAATAATTTGAGCGACATTATAACGGAGGGGAGGAATGCTGACCGCTCAGTAGATTTGCGGTTGATACTTTTCCCACAGTAAACAGCACCTCTACATCCAGCCAGATACCCTCTTGAGTGGCCAGATTTTGGATTTCCTGCAAATGTATTTGCTTGAATTTTTCCAGATTATCGGGTGTAAGTTGATTGACCAAGCCTCTAAAACCAGCAAACCAGATCACATCCCACCAGTCGTTCGCGTCGCGCAAATAGTAGCCCATGTTTTTGCACTCAACACGAATGTCGCTGAGGTTAGCACTCGTGAAAAGGGAGATGGATTTTTCTTCGGTACTGATTTTCTTCCAGCCAACAGGCGGTTTTTCGATACCGAATTCTGCAAGGTGCCTAAAAAATAAATCCGATAAAGGCAGAAACGCTGTATCGTAAAAACACGAGATCGCCACTTTGCCACCCGGTTTTACCTTATTGGCTATATGTTGCAGTTGATTTTTCATATCTTCAACGAAAAAGATACCAAATCCGCACACAGCCGCATCGAAGTGGTGATCTGGGAAACGCAGAGATTGCATATTCATACATGGACGCCCACTTTTGCCAAGTTTTCAATCGATGATTTTGAGAAGGTAAAGATTGCAGC
>CANJMS010000025.1 GCA_947475825.1 Nitrosomonadales bacterium | reverse complement strand
GGCAACCGATAATCCCTGTTCCATCACCAGCTTGATCGCTTCTACCCGATATTCCGTGGTGTACGTCTGTGTTTTTCTCTTGCTCATTGCAGCCTCCTGTTGGTTCAATTTTACCAAACAGGTGTGTCTATGGATTTCAGGCTACCTCACTTAATTGGTACCAACTCCAATCTCTGCTATCACGGGCGTATGGTCGGAGGCGCGTTCAAGCCTGCGTGGTGCTTTGTCGATTATGCAGCTTGTGCAGTGCGCAACTAGAGGTTCACTGACGAGGATGTGGTCGATGCGTAATCCGTGATTGCGGCGAAATCCCATCATGCGGTAATCCCACCAGGAAAAAGATTTTTCAGGTTGTTCAAATAATCTAAAGCTATCACGCAAGCCGAGTTGTTCCAGCGCGCGAAACATTGCACGCTCCGGCTCGCTCACCAAGACATTACCGACCCACGCTGCTGGGTCATGCACGTCGCGGTCCTCCGGCGCGATATTTAAGTCGCCCAGCAAAACCAGTTTCGGGTAGCGCACTAATTCTGTTTTTAGCCATTCGACCAATGCCGCCAGCCACGCCAATTTGTATTGATACTTATCGGAATCCACGCTCTGCCCGTTCGGCACATACACGCATATCACCCGCACCCCATTTAGCGTCGCAGCGACTAAACGTTTTTGCTCATCTTCAAAATTAGGCAGATTTAGCACCACATCCTGTGGCATAGATTTGCTGATGATGGCCACACCGTTATAGGTTTTTTGTCCAACAAACGCGGCTTGATATTCGACCTGTTGCAATTCAGCTAACGGGAATTTTATGTCCTCTTGTTTGAGTTCCTGCAAGCACAGCACGTCCGGTTGATTAGCGGCCAGCCAATCCAATACATGTGGCAGGCGCACGTTTAGCGAGTTCACATTCCAAGTGGCAAGTTTCACGGCGCAGCAGGAATTTCTTTAGTGGGCGCAATGGGTGCAGGAGGAGGTGTTGGTGCGCGATACGGTGCATCCTTTGGATAACCTGCGGTGCTCAGTGCGCTATGCCAACTCTCAGCAGAATATCCTTTGAGATAAATTGTGCCAACGGCTAGTACGGGCACAGAATCACTACCCGTTTGCTTCGTAAATTCATCAATATCCGCCTGGGTTGTAAGAATTTTTTCAGCGAATGGAATGCCACGTTTTTTTAATAAACTGCGCCCCTTGTCACAAGATTCACCACAACCATTACCCATGTACAAAGTAACCGGGAAATTTTTTTGTGCTAAGCGTGTAGCAAATGAAAGGTCATCGTTGGGTGATTGCGTTTCAAAAATATTTTTGGATTTTATATTGATCGCATTGGCTGGCAGCGTGTCACCGTAATGTACCTTGCCAGCCTTGTCTACCCAGCGATAGCGTTCGGCAGACTCGGCATTGGGCAGGATGAACATAAAGATAAATAGCGGTAGTAATATATGTTTCATATGACCCTCCCTCAATCTTGTGATGTAATTTTATTGGGCCTGTTTTTCGACATCTTGTTTTAATTGTTCGGTATTTATATTTAATTGCTGCTCTACGCCCTTCGCCTTTTCAAGAGCAGAACGTTCTTGTTCAAATAATTTCGACGGCTCAATTTTTGGCGGCAGTGGCGAGGTCGGCTTATCACCACAGCCAAGCAAGACACAGGTCGTAGTTATAATCGTACCCATAGCTAACGCATTTTTTATTTTTTTAAGGTGAGATATATTTTGCATGATTCCTCCGTACAAATTAAATGACAATAAATACTAAGCTTCAATTAAACCATTGTGCCGCAATAGCGCATCGATGCTCGGCTCGCGTCCACGGAATGCGGTGAAAGAGTGCATTGCATTGCGGCTGCCGCCCATCGCCAAAATTTCGTTACGAAAACGCGCACCAACATCGGGATTCAACACGCCATGCTCCTCAAATAAACTATACGCATCGGCAGACAATACTTCCGCCCACTTATAACTATAGTAGCCCGCTGCATAGCCGCCAGCGAATATATGCGAGAAGCTGTGTGGGAAACGTTGAAATGCAGGTGGGATTAGAACCGCGATTTCGGCGCGTACTTCATCCAACAATTGCAAAATACTCTTGCCACCGCCCGCCTCGAAATGGCTGTGCATCAGCATGTCGAACAATGAGAATTCTGTTTGCCGGAGAGTTTGCAATCCACTCTGAAAATTTTTCGCAGCCAGCATTTTGTCAAATAATGCACGAGGTAATGCTGCACCACTTTCAACATGGCGCGTCATGTCTTTCAGTACACCCCATTCCCAGCAAAAATTTTCCATAAATTGGCTGGGCAACTCCACCGCGTCCCATTCCACGCCGTGTATACCTGAAACGGCCAGGTCTTCCACTTCGGTCAGCAGGTGATGCAGGCCGTGGCCGAATTCATGGAATAGCGTAATCACTTCATCGTGCGTGAACACCGCAGGTTTGCCGCCCACCGGCGGTGAAAAATTACAGTTCAGATACGCGACTGGAGTTTGTATGCCATTGGATATGCGGCGACGCGAAATTACATCATCCATCCACGCCCCACCCCGTTTACTATTGCGGGCATACAGGTCGAGATAAAACTGGCCGACCAATTGCTGCTGCTGATTGCGTATGTCGAAAAAGCGCACGTCGTCGTGCCACACTGGCGCGCTGGATGCCTTGATCTGCAAGCCATACAGTGTCTCGATTAATTTGAACATGCCGGGCAGCACCGCATCTTCTGGAAAGTATTGCTTTACCTCCTGCTCGGAAAATGCGTAACGCTGTTCACGCAATTTTTCGCTGGCGTAGCCGATGTCCCACGATTGTAAGTCTGGCAATCCCAACTCGGTACGCGCAAATGCACGCAATTCGGTTAAATCTTGCTCGGCAAATGGTCGTGCGCGTCGTGATAATTCACGCATGAATTCCAGCACCTGCTGCGGCGAACTGGCCATCTTGCTGGCGAGTGATAATTCGCTGAAATTAGCGAAGCCCAGCAACTTTGCCTCCTCGCCGCGCAGCTTGATGATTTCTTCCATCAACGGCGTGTTATCCCAGTCCGATTTTCCAAACTCACTGGCGCGCGTGCTATAGGCGCGATACATTTTTTCACGCAACGTACGCTGGTCAGCGTATTGCATCACCGCCATATAAGACGGTGCTTTAAGCGTGAACAGCCACCCCTTCTTATCCAATGCCTGAGCAGCTTCCTGCGCGGCCTGCAACACATCATCCGGTAAACCACTCAACTCGTTTTTATCTTCGACTAGCAAGGTGTAGTCATTGGTTGCATCCAATAAGTTATCGGAAAAGCGTGACGATAATTTTGACAAGCGTTCTTGAATCTTCAGATAGCGTGCCTTTTTATCGTCGGCTAACTCCGCACCACCGAGACGAAAATCGCGCAACTCGTTCTCGATAATTTTTTTACGTGCCGCGCTCAAACCCGTGTACTCAGGGCTGTTACGCAGCAGTTTGAATTTTTTGAATAGTGCTAAATTCTGCCCGAGCTCGGCGTAATACTGCGTGATGATTGGCAGCGTAGCGTTATATGCCTCGCGCAATTCCGTGCTATTCATCACCGCATTTAAATGCCCGACCGGCCCCCACGCGCGCGTCAAACGCTCATTAGCATCCTCCATCGGTACAATAAAATTATGCCAAGTGGGTTGTGCCGTGTCCGCCAGCAAATGCACAATCAGCGTGCGATTTTCTGCCAGCAATTGCGCTGTCGCAGACGCGACATGTTCAGGTTTAATCTCTGCAAAACGCGGCAGACCAGTGAAGTTGAGCAGTGGATTCATTGTTGTGTTGGATAAATAGATAAATATAAGGAATAGAAAATCGGCAGATACATTTTACTATGAAACATTCTTACACTTGGTTTCGCTTAGTGATGATAGATTCCGGGCACTGCTGCGAAAGAAAGCTGGAGCGGGTGAAGGGAATCGAACCCTCATCGTAAGCTTGGGAAGCTTCTGCTCTACCATTGAGCTACACCCGCACATAGAATGCGAATCTTACCGCAACCCGACAATGAGTTGATAATGATTTCAGTTTTTGATGGAAACACTGCTGCACCATTTGGCATCAATCGCTGTACGATAAATGCGGCAAACGATTAAACAATCTACACAATGGAGGATCGCCGCATGACAACTCACCACGAAGTATTAAAACGCATCGTCAAGCTGGGATTGCTGTTGATGCTGGGAGCGAGTGTTGGCGCATGTTCCAAAACGATGAGTTGGGAAGAGGAGGTGTTGCTGCACGATGGGCAGATTGTCGTTGCTAAACGACATTACAACCTGGGTGGGTATCCCGCTATTGAAAGCCAAGAGCGTGCCGCACTGGATGTAACGGTCACGTTCAGCCCGCCCGGCACGAACAAAAAAGTCGTTTGGAAAACCGATTACGACCAAGCAAAGCCCGAACCGAACAGCCTGAACTTGATTCGCTTGGATGTGGTTAAAGGCGTACCTTACATCGCCACCTATCCGGCGGGGTGCATTGCCTACAACAAATGGGGTAGGCCGAATCCGCCTCAGGTCTTGTTCAAGTATGAGAACGGGCAATGGCAGCGCATCACCCTGCCAGAGTTGCCGCCAGAGTTAATCGGTGCTCAAGCCAATGTCGTTGTCGGAAAACCTGCGGCTGTGTTGCTGAAATCTTTCTACACTGTCGATGGGGTCAATGCGGAAAACAGCGGCATCAGTACGCCCGAATACAAAAGTATTTTGAGGGAGGGGTTGGCGAAGGAGCGGATAAATGAAATGTGTGAGGAGCGGGTTCAATATAAGGGACATTGGATACTTCCGAATGATCCCATAGCACGAAGATTCATCGACCAGCAGCAGAAAAAGTAAAATTTTGAAGTTCCATATCACCTAACTTTAAGGAGAATAAAATCATGGCAACGACAATTCAATACGCACTGATGGCTGGTCACGCTTACCGCACAACTCGTGATGAAATAAATTGGATTCCGAGCCCGGATGGATGGATGCCATTCTTTCCTGTTCCCGACGCAACAACTGCTGCAGCTTTTCAGGCTACCAACGGCTTCGAAGCTGTCTCATTCTCCAAAGTTACAGGAACCACCACCGAAATCGTCATCTCCTTTGCGGGCACTGGCACGACCATTGACCATGTTGCCAACGTCGCATTGGGAACGGGTGACGGAGCAGCAAGTCAGCTTATACAAGCCGCCCGTTATTACCTTGATGTAAAAGCAGCCAACCCTAATGCCATCATCACCCTCACCGGCCACAGTTTGGGCGGTGGGCTGGCGGCGTTGGTTGCGGTGTTTTTTGGTGTGCATGCCCAAACCTTCGAGCAAGCCCTCCTCACCTCGCTCCTGCCCTACATGCGCGACTGGTACGTGCAGGCAGGTAACGGCGGTATGAACGCCACTGATACTTTGGGGCGCAGCGCATTTATCCCCTACTCGCTTACGCTCGCAGAGGACAAGAACCTCTTCGAGGTGTTGGGCGGTAGCGGCAGCGACATTCTCACGGGCGGCTCTGGAGTAGATTTACTGGTGGGCAATGGCGGTGCGGGCAATTTTTATAGTACATGGCTCTTGAGCCAATCCTGCAATGCTGCATCCATCCGTGTTTGCCAACCTGCGCCCGAGGCGCGAAAAGTTTCCACCACCTTGGGTGTAAGTCGAATAGTCACACGCTCTTTGGTGGGCGCGATCTGTGCGCCTCGCGCGCGCCGTGCCAGTTTGCCTTGCAGAGTTTTAGGCAATGCTGAAAACGGCACTGCCGTAGCGGCTTCCGCCGCCGTCCACTCAGGATTTTCTGAATCCAACAATTCAGGATTGGGTTTGCGTTTCATAGATATTCACCTCCCGTTTATTCTCTTTCCGAAAACTCACCACGCGAATGCCACGCCGCGTTTCAACAAACACCAAAGCGTGCAACCGTTTGCCCAGCCAACCCAAAGCACGAATACGCGCCTAGCCGTAATCCCGCCGCTGGTCCGGCGAAAACAGTGCAGTCTCAAATTGAAATTCCACCGCCTGTTCAAAAGACAAGTCGCGCAATTCGATATTGAGGGTGTTTTTGGCGGGATCCAAGGCGATTTCCATGCCTCACATTGTACATACAGAATAATTGGTGGTCAAAGCCTGTGGATTCCCAAAGCGGCAAACGATGAAACAATCTACACATGGAGGATCACCGCATGACAACTCACCACGAAGTATTAAAACGAATCGTCAAGCTGGGATTGTTAATGATGATGGGAGCGAGTATGTCTGCCTGCGGCAACAGCACCAGTTGGAAAGAAGAAGTGCTGTTGCACGATGGCGGCAAGATCATTGTCGAGCGATATGTTGATCGGGGCGGGCGTAGCGAGATCGGGCAAAAACCGCCAGCCAAAGAACAAAGCGTAACCTTTACCCATCCGATTACAAATGATCGCATCACCTGGAAAAGCGAGTTCAGCAAAGATGTGGGCATGGCCAATTTCAAGCCGTTGCTGCTCGATATATTTCAGGGGACGGCTTACATGGTGACTTCCCCTGTGGGCTGCCTCTCCTACAACAAATGGGGACGACCCAACCCGCCCTATGTGGTCTTTAAATACCAGAGCAAGGAATGGAAGCGCATCGCAATACAAGAACTGCCAGCGGAAATTAAAACACCCAATTTGATTATTTCGTCACCCGATACTAACGTAGAATTATTGGGCAAGAGCTTCGTGAAAGCGGAAGATGTCCAAAAAATCAACAGCAGCCTCACCCAACCCGAATACAAAAGTATTTTGAGGGAGGGGATTGCAAATAAGAATGGAATGAGTATTACTGATTGCGAAGAACGGGTTTACGACAATGGTACCTGGCGCGGTAAAAGCCGTCCTAAAAGAATAGGCGAATGATCAATACGGATAACAAGGCAAAGTAATTTTTTCAATTTCATTTTTTTAGGAAGAAATAATCATGGCAACGACAATTCAATACGCACTGATGGCAGGAGCTTCTTATATTGATACCCGTCTACTTATCAATAGATTTCCTATACCCGATGGATGGGAAACATTAATGCTACCAAGTAAAATTCCAGGTGAATTAGTTTCCTCTCATGAAAGCACACCCAGTACTGGCTTCGAAGCTGTCTCATTCTTCAAAGTTACAGGCACCACCACCGAAATCGTCATCTCCTTTGCGGGCACTGGCACGGCCATTGACCATGTTGCCAACGTTGCGTTAGCTTTGGGTAATCCCTCGAGTCAGCTAGCGCAGACACCAACAATCTGGATGTGCTGGTAGATATGGTGGGCATGACTGCGTTGGGGGTTTCGACTCTTGCTACGACCAACCATGTTCTCATCGTTTAATCGCGATGCCTGCCGTGATAGCTCACAGACGATCAAAAAGAAATGCAGGCACACACTGAAATCACAGTCGAGCAAAGAGAGAGCCGATTAATAGGATTGCAGCAAGGATTGTGCTTGTATTGATTTCAGTCTATGCGGAATTTAGCGTTACGGCGAGGGAACAAGATGGATGCAAATTGAGTGCAAAGCAAAACCGGAAATGCCGTTGTTTCTTTTATTTTTAAGCACCCTTGAGCCATGACCAAAATATTGAACCCTGATCTACTTCACCGCTCCCGTGCGGCAGTCTGGCATCCCTGCACGCAGATGAAGCAGCATGAGACATTGCCGCTCATTCCTATCCAACGCGGCGACGGAGCCTGGCTGGTTGATTTTAATGGCGTGCGCTATCTGGATGCGGTGAGTTCGTGGTGGGTGAATTTATTCGGGCATTGCAATCCACGCATTAATGCCGCCATTGTTGAACAGCTGGGTCAACTCGAACACGTCATGCTGGCGGGCTTCACGCATGAGCCTGTGATCATGCTTTCAGAACGCTTGGCGAAACTTGCGCCAGCGGGTTTGGGACATTGCTTTTATGCATCGGATGGCGCATCCGCTGTAGAAATCGCACTAAAAATGAGTGCTCACTATTGGCGTAATAGTGGTTATCCTGACAAAATTAATTTCATCAGCCTGCAAAATAGTTATCACGGCGAAACGCTGGGCGCACTCTCGGTCACCGATGTTGCCTTATTTAAAGATGCTTACGGCGCGCTGCTCAGGCATCACGCCACCGTGCCCAGTCCGGATAGTCGCCTGGCTGAAGCTGGAGAAAGTTCGCATGACTACGCGCTGCGTTGCGCCGTGCAGCTTGAAGATTATTTGCAACAGCATCATCAAAATATTGCCGCCTTTATTATTGAGCCACTGGTGCAAGGCGCGGCTGGCATGGCCATGTATCACCCGGTGTATCTGGCGCGTGCGCGTGCATTATGCGATCAATTTAACGTGCATTTAATTGCCGATGAAATTGCGGTGGGAATGGGGCGCACGGGAACGATGTTTGCGTGTGAGCAAGCCCCCGTTGGCATTGGACAAATGAATGGCATTACACCTGATTTTATGTGCTTGTCCAAAGGAATTACCGGTGGCTATCTGCCGCTGTCCGTTGTGATGACTCGCGATCAAATCTACCAGGCATTTTATGCGGATGATATTGCGCGCGGTTTTTTGCACTCTCATTCCTACACGGGCAACCCGTTGGCCTGTCGCGCCGCATTAGCCACGCTGGATATTTTTGAGCAGGACAATGTGCTGGCAGAAAATAAAAATAAAGCTGCCTATTTCAATCGCATTGCGCAACCCTTACGCGCGCATCCGCACGTTAAACATTTCCGCAACATCGGCATGATCTGGGCGTTTGAAGTTAAACAGACACAGCCTAACTTTGCTCAACGCTGCTTTGCGCTGGCACTGGAACAGCAGCTGCTGTTGCGCCCGATAGGCAATACTTTATACTTCATCCCACCGTACATCATCAGCGAAGCTGAAATGGATTTGCTCATTGCACGGACTCTGATCGTCATTGACCGCCTGACGAACTTATAAAATTACTACTACGCAATCCTACAATTAAGAGAACGTTCTTTTAGTGTTTACGAGTACACAATGATCTTTTTTATCTGGAATTGAAATAAATTATGCACACACTTATTTGCGGGTCCTTAGCTTACGACACCATCATGGTGTTTCCCGATCAATTCAAAAAACATATTTTGCCGGAGCAAATACACATACTGAATGTCGCGTTTCTTGTTCCAGAAATGCGTCGGGAATTCGGCGGCTGCGCGGGGAACATTGCCTACAACCTGCATCTCTTAGGTGGGCATCCACTCATCATGGCCACCGTGGGAGATGATTTTTCCCCGTATGCCGCGCGCCTGAACAGGTTAGGCATATCACAAAAACATATACGCACCGTAACAAATAGTTTTACCGGGCAAGCCTTCATCACCACTGATCTGGATGACAATCAGATCACCGCATTTCACCCGGGCGCGATGTCCTATTCCGAGCAAAATAGCGTGACGGATGCCCCGCAAGCCACATTAGGCATTGTTTCACCGGATGGTCGAACAGGCATGTTGCAACACGCACAGGAGTTTCATGCAGCCGGCATTCCGTTTGTATTTGATCCTGGTCAAGGCATGCCGATGTTCAGCGGCGAGGAGTTATTGCAATTTGTGCAGCAAGCAGACTACGTTACCGTGAACGATTATGAGGCGAAATTATTACAGGACAAAACAGGTAAAACCATTGAAGCATTAGCCAAGCAAACCCGCGCTTTTATTGTGACATTGGGCGCGCAAGGCTCCATCATTTACAGCGACGGAAAAGAAATTATTATTCCCACGCCACAAGCTGAGCAATTGCTCGACCCTACCGGCTGCGGTGATGCCTACCGCGCAGGTCTGCTGCATGGCATACAACAAGGCTGGGATTGGGAAACCAGCGGACGACTCGCCGGGCTACTCGGTGCCATAAAAATCGCCAGCCGTGGTGGACAAAATCACATACTCACACGTGATGAAATTGCCACGTTGTTTAAAAAACATTTTGGTTATGCGATAGAGCTGGAAACATAGGTATCATTGATGATTGGGCGCATACAAAAAACTTCTGATGGCAGCTTGGCAACGAAAGCCCAGGCAATCGCTCATTATTCATTCAGATCAAGGTAGTCAATACAGTAATTAACCAAATTGCAATGATGCACAATGTAATGCTGCAAACTCAATACCAATGATTTTCCGCTACAATTCGGCATATGCAATTAACTGAAAAACATCAGGTGCAATCAAACGAAATCAGCCCACCCCAGCCCACTTCCGATCAACCATTACGTCGCCTTTCTGGCAACATCTTTCTGGTTGGAATGATGGGTGCTGGGAAAACAACTGTAGGAAAGCTACTCGCTAAGCAATTGGGAAAAAAATTTATCGACAGCGATGAAGAAATTCAAAAACGAACCGGGGTTACTATCCCACATATTTTTGATGTAGAAGGTGAAGCAGGCTTTCGTCAGCGCGAAATCACCGTCATTCATGACCTAGTCCAGCTTAACAACATTGTGCTGGCCACAGGCGGCGGCGCAATTCTGAGCGAAGCAAACCACTCTGTCTTACGCAACAACGGCATTGTGGTTTATTTAAAAAGCACGGTGCATGATCTATGGATACGCACGCGCAACGATCGCAACCGTCCACTATTGCAAACAGCCAATCCGCAGGCAACTCTAAAAATGTTATACGAACAGCGTGATCCACTTTACAGCGCCTTAGCTGATGTAGTGCTGCATACAGGCAAACTTGGCGCGCACAACTTGGTTCTTAGTTTTCATCAAAAATTAAATAGCACAACATACTAATTTTATTTCTGATTAAAAGGATAGTTGGTTATTTCATCAGGAGCCGAAGATGCAACAACACAGCGATCCTTATTGATCGGAAATTGGAATAACAACCATGCAAACATTAACTGTAGGTTTAGCCGAACGTAGTTACCCCATACACATAGGTGCGGACATCCTGACACAGGCGGAACTATTATTGCCGCATCTGCCGCAAAAACAAGCTGTCGTCGTTACTAACACTACCGTTGCCCCGTTATATCTGGAAACGCTCCGCAGCACTGTGCAAGCACACGGCATAAAGATTATGCCCATCATTTTGCCGGATGGGGAAGAATATAAAAATGCCGAAATATTAGGTCAAATTTACGACGCACTGCTCCAAAATCACTGCGAGCGCAAAACCCCACTCATCGCGCTGGGCGGCGGTGTCATTGGCGATATAACAGGCTATGCTGCGGCCACTTATTTACGCGGCGTGCCTTTTATTCAAATTCCCACCACACTATTGGCACAAGTAGATTCCTCGGTCGGCGGTAAAACAGGCATTAACCACCCGCTTGGAAAAAATATGATCGGCGCATTTTACCAGCCGCAAGTGGTCATCACCGACAGTGCCACACTCAACACCCTGCCAGATCGTGAGCTGCGTGCGGGCATTGCTGAAGTCATCAAATATGGGTTGATTCGTGATCCTGAATTTTTTGTATGGTTAGAACAAAACATAACCAAATTATTAGCGCGTGACGCGGCGGCATTGGATTACGCCATACGCCGTAGTTGCGAGAACAAAGCCGAAGTAGTGACCGCCGATGAGCGTGAAGGTGCAGCGGGCATACGCGCACTGCTCAACCTGGGACACACCTTTGGTCATGCCATTGAAAACGGCATGGGCTATGGCGTGTGGCTGCATGGCGAAGCTGTTGCAGCGGGTACTATCCTGGCGGCACAACTCTCATCTCGTTTGGGACTACTCAATCAAACCGACGTAGAACGAATCCAGAATATTTTTAAGCTTGCCAAGCTTCCCATCACCGCGCCCAATTTAGGTGTGGAAAAATATCTGCAACTCATGGGGCTGGATAAAAAAGTTGAAGGCGGGAAAATTCATTTTGTACTTTTAAAATCTATAGGCCATGCTTACATCAACAAAAATGTGCCCGATGAAATGCTACGGCAAACGCTAACTGAACACACTGCCCATGCATAATCTCGCCCCCTACGCTGTCACTGAAGCCACCTCACGCGGACGACAACATCACGAAGTGAGCCCAACAGGACGCAGTGAATTTCAACGCGACCGCGACCGGATTATTCATTCCACAGCCTTTCGTCGACTGGAATATAAGACTCAAGTCTTCGTTAATCATGAAGGGGATTTATTTCGCACACGGCTGACACATAGCTTGGAAGTCGCACAAATAGGCCGTTCAATCGCGCGCAATCTTCATTTGAATGAAGATCTGGTGGAGGCAATCAGTTTGGCACACGACCTCGGCCACACACCCTTTGGCCATGCAGGACAAGACGCACTCAACACCTGCATGAAAACGCATGGCGGCTTCGAACACAACCTGCAATCCCTGCGCGTGGTAGATCAACTGGAAGATCACTACGGCGCATTCGACGGCCTCAACCTGTGTTTTGAAACCCGTGAAGGCATACTTAAACATTGCTCGCTTAAAAATGCCCGAACACTCGGTGAAGTGGGTGAACGCTTTCTCAACAACCAACGCCCGTCGTTGGAAGCGCAGATCGCCAATCTCGCCGATGAAATTGCTTACAACAATCACGACGTAGATGATGGATTGCGTTCAGGGCTGGTTACATTGGAACAAATATCCACCGTGCGCTTATTTGCCCAACATTTAGCAGTTGCGCGGCAAACTTATCCGGCGATCTCGGAACGGCGATTGATCCATGAAACTATCCGCCGCATGATTAACATGCTCGTCACCGACCTTATCCGCGAGACCGAAAAAAACATTGCAGCACATACTATACAGAACCTTCATGAGGTACGCACAGCACCGCCACTGGCCGCTTTCAGCGCAACCGTGCATGAGCTTAACCAGGAACTCAAGGCCTTCCTCCGTACCCACCTCTATCGCCATTTCCGCGTCATGCGCATGAGCGCGAAAGCGCGCCGCATCATTGGGGATTTATTTCAGGTATTCATGGACGACAGCCGCTTATTGCCGCCCCATTTTCAACCACAAGCGGAAATAGATTGTCCTCGCGCAGTGGCAGATTACATAGCCGGCATGACTGATCGCTATGCGATTAAAGAACACCGCAGAATATTTGCGGTGGAAGAGGAATAAGAAAGCCTGCCAGAAAAAAATTACTGGCAGGCTTTTAAACAAGAAAACTCATAAATAAGAGATTAACGACGACGACCTAGAATTGAGCCGAGTACGCCACGAATAATTTGCCGGCCAACTTCTGACCCTATCGTTCGCACCACACTTTTTGCCATTGCCTCGCCCACTCCTTCGCGGCGTGAACCTTTGCCGCCGCCAAACAAGCCACCTAACATGCCGGCGGATTCTTCTTCGGAATCTTGTTTACTGGCAGTTTGGGCGGCCACTTCTTTCTTTTTTTGCTGGGTGCGTGCGCTGATTATTTCATAAGCAGATTCGCGATCTTCAGTCGTTTCGTAATGTCCCGCAAGCAAAGAGGAGCGAATAACTTTTTGCCGTTCATCTGCAGAAATCGGACCGATCTGCGCTTTAGGCGGAATAATAAAGGCGCGCTCCACGACGCTGGGGCGGCCCTTTTCATCAAGCATGGAAACCAGTGCTTCGCCCACACCCAGTTCGGTGATGATAGTTTCTTCGTCTAACTGTGAGTTGTCGCGCATGGTCTGTGCAGCAGCGCGTACGGCTTTTTGATCTTGTGGCGAAAAGGCGCGCAAGGCGTGTTGTACGCGATTGCCAAGTTGGCTTAATACTTTATCAGGCACGTCGGCTGGATTTTGCGTGACAAAATAAACACCTACACCTTTGGAACGGATCAACCGCACTACCTGCTCGATTTTATCCAGCAGTGCAGCGGGCGCATTGTCGAATAACAAGTGCGCTTCATCAAAAAAGAATACCAGTTTAGGTTTTTCAAGATCGCCCGCTTCCGGCATATTTTCAAATAATTCTGCCAGCAACCACAGCATTAACGTGGAATACACTTTGGGTGAAGTCATCACTTTATCCGCGGCCAAAATATTGATGATGCCTTTGCCCATGCTGTCGGTTTGCATGAGATCATCGATGTTCAGCATAGGCTCACCGAAAAATTTCTCCGCGCCCTGACCTTCCATTTCCAGCAGCCCGCGTTGAATCGCGCCTATACTGGCCGTGGAAACACGGCCATATTCAGTAGTGAAATCACGGGCATTATCACCAACATGCCGCACCATCGCACGCAAGTCTTTAAAGTCCAGCAGCAACATACCCTGATCATCGGCAATTTTAAAAACCAGCGACAACACGCCTTGTTGTACATCATTCAAATTTAACATGCGACCTAGCAGCAACGGCCCCATGTCGGAAATGGTGGTACGCAGCGGATGCCCCATTTCTCCAAATACATCCCAGAATGCCACTGGGTAAGCGCGATGTTCAAAGTCAGTCAGTTTGAGTTGCTCAATACGCGCCTGTACTTTGGCATTACCCCCGCCCGTTTTAGATAAGCCGGACAGATCACCTTTAATATCCGATAAAAAAATCGGCACGCCTATATCGCTAAAAGATTCTGCTAATGTTTGCAAGGTAACGGTCTTGCCTGTGCCGGTTGCGCCGGTAATTAAGCCGTGTCGATTGGCCATTTGCGGCAACAACATAACGTCGAGGTGAGAGTTTTTTGCGATGCGTAATGGGGCAGGCGTGTTCATTTTATTAAGGTGTAAATTTATTTTTTTGTGGAATAGCAAGGGCGGTGACAATTTGATGCGACATTATAATTTAAGTTGGTGGCACAACATCGGGTGCTTGTTATGGGTACTTCTAAAAATTCAAGTTCCTAAGCTAGGCAAGGCGCGAACAAAAAATTATGACGACGCATATGTTTGATATGTTAGGAGTAATTTTTTGTGAGCAACACAGCATGGCGACGGAAGTTGGATTTTTAGATGTGCCCTTATGTTTGTTTAGTGGAAGGCACATCGTTCATTTGGGCTATCACTTTAATAATTGCAGAGGAATCCATTTCACCATAACCCGCATCCACGACAGCATTCAGGTTATCCATCAGATGCGTCGCGCCAGGTAGCGTAATACCCAATTCCTTTGCAGTTTGCATGACGATTGCAATATCTTTTTGGTGCAACTGTGCTTTAAAACCAGGCTTGAAGTCTTCATTCAACATACGTTTGCCATGCACTTCCAGAATTTTGCTGGCGGCGAATCCACCCATCAGTGCATCTCGCACCTTAGCAGGGTCAACGCCACTTTTACTGGCGAAAATAAGTGCTTCAGCGATTGCTTGTATGGTCATGCCCGCCACAATTTGATTACAGGCTTTCGCAACTTGACCCGCGCCATGCTTGCCGACATGTACGATATTTTTTCCCAGCACTTCAAACAACGGTTTGATACGCGCAAACACTGAAGCCTTACCGCCCACCATGATAGACAGCGTCGCATTGATTGCCCCGACTTCGCCGCCAGATACAGGCGCATCCAGCATTTCGATATTGCGTGCGCGCAGTGTTTTCGCCATGGCGCGTGTGGCAATTGGAGAGATAGTACTCATGTCAATCACTACGCTGCCGGGCAGGGCGTGTAACATAATTTCACCCAGCACTAAATGTTCTACATCTGGCGTGTCGGATACGATCAGGATAATGACTTCAACTTGGCTAGCTAATTCTTGCAAGCTGGAGCAAGCGGTTGCACCCATATCAAGCAACGGTTGCATAGACTCCTTGCGGCGCGCATAAACCCTCAGGGGATAGCCCGCCTTGCACAAGTTGACAGCCATTGGTTTGCCCATGATGCCTAGGCCGATGAACCCTATTTTTATTTTTGTAGTGTTCACTATGTTTTGATGAGGGAATAAAATTCTGTAGGGAATATCTGACTTCAAGTGACTCAATACGATTACAAACCGGCTTGTTCGAGTGACATTAAAAATTGCGCAGAATTTTGAAAGCCAATGACGCGGCGTTCAACTTGCTCGTGTCCTTGCGCGTCGAAAAATAATATTCCCGGCGGACCGAATAAACCAAAGCGTTTTAATAATGCCTTATCTTCGTCATTATTCGCTGTTACATCCGCCTTGAGTAATAAGGTGTTGCTCAGTTTGGCCTGAATTTTTGCATCAGGAAAAGTAAAACGTTCCATCTCCTTACAAGACACACACCAGTCTGCGTAAAAATCCAGCATGACCACTTTGCCTTTAGCTTGCGCGATATAAGCATCAAGCTCAGCAACATTTTTGACTTTAACAAAGGGTAAAGAAGTAGCCGTGGCAACCTGCCCGCCCCCCAGTGCGCCTAATGGCCGCAGTATATCTTTTGCGCCAGACAGCGCACCGACCAACATGGAGATGCCAATCAGCAATACCAGTACCCCCATCCCCTTGCTGAGTTTGCGCCAACCATGAGATTTGGGTGGCAAGGCATCCAGCGCATTCATATAAATCGCAGAAGTAAGTAACAATATCGCCCATAACAACATTTCCACCGCCAGTGGAATCAGCGTGGAAATCAGCCAGATCGCGACCGCAAGCATGAGTACACCAAAAAATTGTTTGATTGTTTCCATCCAGCCGCCCGCTCTAGGCAGCAATGCCCCAGCCGACGCACCGATTAAAAGCAGGGGCATTCCCATGCCCAGCGCCATAGTAAAGAGTGCCACGCCTCCTAAAGCAGCATCGTGAGTCTGGCTGATATATAGCAGTGATGCCGCCATGGGAGCTGCAACGCAGGGGCTGACGATAATTGCTGACAGTGCGCCCATCAAAAATACGCCGCTCACTTGGCCGCCTTGTATTTTGTTGGCAGAGTTGCTGAGCTTGCTTTGCAACGCTGAGGGCAATTGCAACTCGTAAAAGCCGAACATGGATAATGACAACACTACAAATATCGCTGCAAAACTGCCGAGTACCCAGGGAGTTTGCAACGCGCTGGATAGCAACTCGCCCGACAGTCCGGCGGCAATACCCGCGCCCGTGTAGGTGAGTGCCATACCCATCACGTAGGACAGTGCCAGCAAAAAACCCTGCATTTTGGTAACTGATCTACCGCTTCCGGCAATGATGCCGGAAAGAATAGGAATCATGGGCAACACACAGGGTGTAAATGAAAGTAATAAGCCTGCTCCAAAAAAGAACAGCACAATCAAGAAAAAATTTCCCTGTTTAAACAGATTGGCAATTTTTGAATTTTCAGATTCGAGCGGTGCATTAGCAGCTGCTTGTAATGTCGATGCAGATGCAGTGGTGGATGTGCCAGATGTAGATATGCCAGACAAGGTGGATTGCAGCATACCTATAGGCAGGGATAAATTGTATTTTTTGGTAATTGGCGCATAGCACAGACCGCTATTTTTGCAGCCCTGATATTCGGCCTCCAATAAAATTGGTTGCGCATTTAAAGCACTGCGACTCAGCCTGACTTCTGATTGAAATGACTGGTGATAAACAACCATATTGCCGAAGTTAGGATCCAGCTTCAACTCGCCTTGCGGCATGATGACCTCGCCAACGGTGATGCCAACAGGCTTATTACCATTGATTTGGGATGCATTATCCTTAATCTTAAAGCTGATGCGGTCACGATATAAATAATAGCCGGGAGTCACTCTGAAATTCGCAACCAAAGTGTTGCCGTCATGTACGCTCACCTCTAGCCCGAATGCTTGATCGGGAGGCAGTACAGCAGCCTGCCTGGAACCCCCCAGCGCTTGCAGGCGTTCCATCATGCTTTGCGCTTCAGCATGGGCAGGCAAAGCCAGACTGGCTAGAAAGGAAAGGGTGAGAAGTATTAATCGCATGAGTTAAAGTATTTCAAAAATAATTTTTCAAGGAAGTGCTGCTATCACACCACTCCTCAGATACGTAATTATAATTTATGCAGAAGTCGGCTTGATAGCCTGTTGTACCCACTCCAAGTAGGCCGGCAAACCCAAGCCTATAGTGACAGCGATGACTTCTGGAAGTTCATAAGGGTGATGTGCCAGTATCGTCGCAGCGACACGCGGATACATAGCGCGCGTCGTTTTTATAAACACGGGCACTTCATTCGCTGTTTCTATTTTACCCTGCCAACGATATACCGAGCTACATTCAGCCAGAATATTGACACACGCTGCCAAGTGCTCTGCAATAAGCGTTTGCGCGATATGTTCAGCACTGTCGCGATCAGGTAAGTTGGTCAAAACCATAATGACTTCATCGTTATTGTCTTGGCTAGAGTGAATAGCATGGGGGCTTATTTCATTGAGCTTAGCTTTTTTCATGGTCACCTGGATTATCTTATCGGGTCGTTTGTGCAAATCTTACGCCCAGTTGCAACAGATCATCCCACACGTCACCTTGGCGCAACCCCTTCACCACTTTATCAATATGCGCGGCCTGCATCAAAGCGCGTTCAACCACAGTCAGCGAAAGCCGCCGCACTGCACGTTCAACCAATTGCTGTTTCACTCCCCACACCCGCACAGTGGATAAGGCCGCGCTGATGTTGCCCGAATTTTTCCCGGAATTTTTTAGGACACGCAGCACCTTGCCCAGTGTGCGTATATCTTCGGCCAGTGCCCATACAATCAACACAGTCGCTGTCCCCTCGGCGCGCAAGCCATCAAGGATATGGGTGTAGCGCGTCAGGTCTCCAGCCAGCATGGCCTCTGACAATTTAAATACATCATAACGTGCCACATCCATCACCGAATCTTTGACCTGTTCAAAGGACAAATGGCTGGCTGGAAAAATTAAGGCGAGCTTTTGAATTTCCTGATATGCCGCCAGTAAATTTCCCTCCACACGCTGTGCCAGAAATTCCAGCGTATCGGGATCGGCCGTCTGAGCTTGTCTTTTTAGTCGCGCGCCTATCCACACAGGCAAAGCCGCCAGCGAAATTTCTTCCGCTGCGATCACCACGCTCGCCTCGGCCAGCGTACTAAACCATTTGCTGTTTAAGGCGGCTTTATCCATGCGCGGCAGTGAGATCAGGGTGAGTGTGTCCGGATTTATTTGCTGGGGATTTATTTTTTGGCAATAATCCTGTAATACTTGTCCGCCCTCCAAGCCCGGCTTGCCAGACGGAATGCGTAAATCTATCATTTTACGTGTTGAAAACAAAGACATGCTTTGCGCGCTGTTATGCAACATTGCCCATTCAAAATTTCGCTCAACAATGAACACTTCTCGCTCGCTATATCCAGCAACGCGCGCTGCCAGCCGAATGGTATCCGCCGCTTCAATCGCTAGTAACATCGCGTCGCCATGTATCAGATACAAAGGTGCGAAACCTTTGGCGAGATGGCGCGGCAAGTCGTCTGCGGATAGTTTCATGGAATCATTTGCGGGGTGAGGGATGGTTGGCTGGCTGGCTGGGGTGCGGCGTAATATCAGGCTCACGTGCAGCTTTGAGTTGCCGCATGATCTGCTGCACTGCATCGCGCCTCATTTCTTGATAAAGTTGCGCCTCCTCAGATTCCTTTGCTAACACTAACGTATCGGCATACGGTAAATTGCGCTGTAAATCGACTGTCGCCGGAAATATCCAATCTTGCTGTTGTTGGTCATACACGCGCAACATAACTCGGTAGTTTAGTTGAAACTCGCGCACACGACCTGCCCCGCTGAGCGAGAGAATTTGCTTGCTGGTAGATTCTGATGTGACATACAAAGTAAGCTGTGTTGGACTGGCATTCGTTTTATCTTCCGGCAACTGATCGGATTTTGGCAAATCCGACGCATCAACTATTTGCACACCCTGATCTTGCAACGCTTGTTTAAGCGCTACAACTATCGGTGAAAAATCATTGAAGGCGCGCACGGTGATAGATTTAAAAGGCAGTGCATACGAAGCCTGTCCGCGCAAATGAAAGCCGCACGCGCTCAGCAGCAGGGTCAACAGTATCGTGCTGAAAAAAATATTGCGTTTAGGAAGCAGCATTCGTATGGACATCTTTCTTAAATGACGACGTTAATCAAACGTCCTGGCACAACAATTATTTTCTTTGCTGCACCACCAGCTAACAATCTTTGTACGGCCTCATGCGACAAAGCTAATTCTTCCAATGTGCTGCGGTCAATATTTTTGGCAACCCGCAAATTTCCGCGTAGCTTGCCATTTACTTGAATGACTAAATCAATCTCATCCTGCACCAAAGCGGCTTCATCGACTTGCGGCCACGGCGCATCCAGAATGTCCGTACCATAACCCAGCTCTTGCCAAAGTGTGTGCGTGATATGCGGCGCGATGGGAGAGAGCAGGCGCAGCAAAATGGAAAACCCTTCGCCGATAATTGAAGGATTAACGGAGCCTAATCTGATTAATTCTTCTAGCGTATTTAGTAATTTCATACACGCCGAAACAACGGTGTTAAATTGATTTTTAGATATATCGAAATTGGCTTGCTTGAGAATTTCGTATATTTTGAAGCGTGCATTTTTTTGTTCTGCAAAGCGTGATGCAGAATCAAAATTGCCATACACTTTTATGTTGCCAGCGTTCTCATGGGCAAACACCCACATTCTACGCAAGAAGCGATACGCCCCTTCCACGCCGCTATCCGACCACTCCAATTGCTGATCAGGCGGTGCGGCAAACATCATAAATAAGCGCGCCGTATCCGCGCCGTATTGGTCGATAATGGCTTGTGGATCAACCCCATTATTTTTTGACTTCGACATTTTTTCGATGCCGCCGATGATGACAGGCTGGCCGTCAGCCTTCAGTGTTGCACCCAGCGGACGACCTTTGGTATCGGTTGTCACATCTACATCAACTGGATTGATCCAAAGTTTTTTACCGCCCTCGCGATAAAAAGTGGGCGCGATAACCATGCCTTGGGTAAGTAAATTTTTGAAGGGCTCGTTAAACGACGGGTTGTTGAGTTGCACAGCAGACACGTCGCCAAACACCCCGACATCGCGCATCAGCTTGTGGAAGAAGCGCGCATACAGCAGATGCAGAATCGCGTGCTCAATGCCGCCGATGTATTGATCCACCGGCAACCACTGCTGCGCAGCCGTTTTATCCACCATGCCGGTGGTGCATTGCGGGCTGGCGTAGCGCGCGTAATACCAGGACGACTCGACAAAAGTATCCATCGTATCCGTCTCGCGCCGCGCTGCACCGCCACACTTGGGGCAATTCACGGCATAAAATTCCGGCATTTTTGCCAGCGGCGAACCGATGCCCGTGACGGTTACATCTTCTGGCAACACCACGGGCAATTGTGCATCTGGCACCGGTACATCACCGCAAGTTGGGCAATGAATAATCGGGATGGGGCAACCCCAATAACGCTGGCGCGAAATGCCCCAATCGCGCAGACGAAACTGCACTTTTTCTCCTCCTAAATTGATGGAGTCAAAAATTTGTCCAATTTGCGTTCTCGCATCAGCTGATGAAAGACCGGAAAGTTTGTTTTGGTAATCGCCTATGCAGTTAACAAGGAAACCACCTTCAGCGTTCGCGTCTTGCCATTGTTCGTAAGAGAATTGCCATTCCTTGTCGAGACGCCAAGTTTTCCTAGGGTTATTTCCTGAAGAATAATCTTTGACCTCCGTCCAACTGCCGCGATGGAGAGGCGCAATAACCGGCTTGATAGGTAAGCTGTACTTCCTAGCGAAACCAAAATCGCGCTCGTCATGCGCCGGAACCGCCATCACCGCCCCTTCGCCGTAGCTCATCAGCACATAGTTGCCGACCCACACCGGCACTTGCTCGCCGGTCAGCGGATGGGTGACTTTCATGCCGGTGTCCATGCCCTTCTTTTCCATCGTGGCAATGTCCGCTTCGGCCACACCGCCGCGTTTGCATTCTTCGATAAACGCAGCAAGCTTTTCATTGCCCTGTGCGGCGCGGGTCGCCAGCGGATGTTCGGCAGCGACCGCGACAAAGGTTACGCCCATGATGGTGTCGGCACGGGTGGTATAGACCCACAATTTATCCTGCTTTCCGTCCAGTTCATGCGGGAACGCGAAGCGCACGCCATAGCTCTTGCCGATCCAGTTACGCTGCATGGTTTTCACCTGCTCGGGCCAACCGTTCAGCGTATCTAAATCCGCCAGCAATTCCTCGGCATATTGCGTGATGCGGAAAAAATACATGGGGATGTCGCGCTTTTCAACCAATGCGCCCGAGCGCCAGCCGCGTCCTTCGATCACCTGTTCATTGGCCAACACGGTGTGATCGACGGGATCCCAATTTACCGATGCGGTTTTTTTATAAATAATGCCGCGCTCGAACAATCGGGTAAACAACCATTGCTCCCAACGATAATATTCTGGCTGGCAAGTCGTCACTTCGCGCGCCCAATCTACCGCCAGCCCCAGACTTTTCAGTTGGGTACGCATGCTGTCGATATTGGCATAGGTCCATTTTGCGGGTGCTATATTGTTAGCAATGGCCGCGTTCTCGGCAGGCAGGCCAAATGCATCCCAGCCCATGGGTTGCATCACATTAAACCCTTTCATGCGGTGGTAGCGTGACAACACATCGCCTATGGTGTAATTCCGCACATGCCCCATGTGCAACTTGCCGGAAGGGTAGGGAAACATCGACAGGCAATAATATTTTGGCTTGGTCCCACAAGGGGACAATGTTGGGGGTGTCAATTCCGCCCAACCGAAGGTTGGATGTGGATTGCCTGCCTTTGGTGCAGTATTGTTGGTCGGCTCGACTGCGCGGAAAGATTGCTGACTACTCCAATACTGCTGAGCAGCGGCTTCAATTTCTTTAGGCGTGTAATTTTGTTGCATGGAAAATAAATTTTACGTAGTGATTGGGATAAATTACGGGTGCGGCATTATAGCGTTACCGCCCATTTGCTGCGAATCTGCGACATACTTATCTGGTATGTTTCACGCACGAAATAACCGGAGTATTTCCAAGCATGGTAGTATTTTACAGCGCGCAAATTTTGTTGAGTCTTTATGTTCACCTAAAATATTGTAAGGAGTAAGCATGAGCCACCATGAAGCTGATGATCCACGTAGGCGCATATTGATTAAGGCACTCGCAGCCGGAATGGTAACTTTCGGCCTGCCCGGTGCCAATGCGCTGGCAGCCAGCATTTTCGGCAGTCGCCCGTATAAACTTCCCCCTGGACAGTCGATTTACCGTATTAACGGTCAGGCGATGGTCAATGGCAAAGAAGTCACGATGGAAACCCAAATCAATCCGGGGGATACTGTTACAACTGCCAAGGGTAGCGAGTTGATATTTATCGTGAACACTCACGCGATGATCCTGCGTGGCGGGAGCCACCTCGTTATTGAAGCCGAACAAAAAAAGTTCGATGTAAAAAATTTTGTAGGGGAAAGATCGGGTGAAAAGAAGGTTACAGCAAAAAAACCGAATGATAATAAAAGAGTAGAGGAAGTATCCCCCGCTACTTTATTTATTAATGGTCTGAGAATGCTATCAGGCAAGCTGCTCACCGTATCGCGCAATACCCCCATGCGCGTTCGCACTTCCACAGCCACCATCGGCATACGCGGCACGGGCTTTTATATGGAAGCCGATCCAGAGTTGACGTACTTCTGCACCTGCTACGGCACGACCGATGTGGTTGCCAGCGATGATCCAGCGAGCAAGACTACGGTGGTATCCCTGCATCACGACAGGCCGCTGTATATTGTTAAAGGTGAGGACAGCGGCAACAATATTCGCAAAGCCCCTTTTATTAATCACACCGATCAAGAGTTAGCAGTGATTGAGACGCTAGTCGATCGCACTACGCCATTTGTGTTTCCTAATGATGCGTATAGCGCGCCGCGTCGCGATTACTAATCTTACGGTGTCATTAAACCGCTAAAGGGCGAGCTACGCGATTAATTTTGGCAGCGTTAAATCTTGGCGCGGAATGCTCATTGACACCGGAGTCAACTCCGCTTCCTCGCCAATATTTGCCTTGCACTGTATCCCTTGGCACTGCATCCCTTGAACGATTTCTGACGCAGTAAGATTAAGGAAACGTTGAGCAGTGTCTGCGCTCCGTTGCACCATGTCCTTCTATCCCGCTCGCCGACTGTGCAGCGTTCCCGTCAGTATGGCGCGCCGTTTAATATCCAGTTGAGGAAAAGATCGTAGTTTGCACGTCCAGGCTGGCCGGGTGCAGTTGTCGAATCGAAACCAGGTTGCAATCCGCCGCCATGATGATGGCCGCTTGGTTTACGCAGCAGCGCGCTAGAGGCGACATCCGTGAAATTAATGCGCCCGCGCAGCTCGGTATAAAACCAAAGATCATCAGTTGTGTCTGCTATTCCCCCACTTCCATTACGGTCTATGTTGGTATAAAAAATAGGTGGACCGCCGCTGGGTGGTGTATGGCATCCTATGCATCCCGCAGCGCCTTCTAAAACCGCTTTGATGTTGGAGAACCGTATAGTTGCTGGTGCTGGAGATAGCGCATTATTCACGACAAGTGTTAATGTGGCTGGTTCGCTTTGGGTAGTTCCATTACTGGTAATGAGTTGCAATACGTAATTGCCATCTGCTGTCGCATTGAATGTTGGCTGTGCTAGATTTGGGTTGTCAAGAGTAGTCCCGTTGGGACCTGAAACGATAGACCATTGATAGGTTTTGGAGTACAGACTGCCTGTCGCCGAAAGAATCGTTGCCCCACGCAGAACTGTGCGATTTGGCCCCGGCACGGCCACGGGTCGACCGGGTTTTAACACTGCGCCGCTTGTATCGCGAACCGTTTGTTCTGGGGTTTCTAAAAAATTGGCCAGTATTTCAATTCCGCTGCTTCCCCACAGACGTTCATATACGATTTTTGCCAGTGGCATGTTGCCACGATCAATCACATGCCCTTTGATTTGATCTGCGTAGCCGGCAAATGAAGCGTAACTGTTAAAGTTAAGTTCAGGCATCGTACCCGTGCCGCGCAGTATATGGCAGGTGCGACAGGCAGAAACAACGACATCATTGTACAGCGTCTCCTGACCAGCCCAACCTGGGGGCACAAAGGTGTCCGAGAAGGTGGTATTCGGCATGCTGTTACCCCCATATGCGTTCTTGATAATGGTGGCGGCGGGTGCAGCATCCCACTCGATGAAATTAGATATTCGGCGCGATGTGTCTTCAGGAAATACGGGCGCTGCGGCGATAGGATAAGTTTTAAGCACCATCTTGTTGATAGCCTTGAACTTGGTTTCTTGCTCGGCGCGGGTGTAGCCCGGCACAGTCGAAAAGCCAAAGTTGTCTACATCAAATGGTTGCAGATGCGCTTCCACATCGCCACGTTTCTGCGAAGCGGTAAATCCTATGACAGGAAATAGCGCTTTACTGGTGGGTGATTCAGTCGCGGGCGTAAGTGGATAAGCACGCCCACCATGACACGATATACAAATACCGGGCATGGCTTTATTGCCGCGACCATCGAGATTGGCCTCCAGCAAGCGTGCGCCAGTAGTCGGGTGGAAGGTGTAAAACTTGGCAAACTTTACGGTAGAGTTACAGCCTGCAAGAAACTCTGCGGCTGTGCAAGTGGCAGAACTAAATTCAATGGCATTTGTCCCAACATGCCATTTTGGCTCCCGTGCTACCGCTGCATCCAAATTCAGACTCGAATAAGTATAGTTGGCAGCCGGCGCAACTGCATAGTTTTCCACCATAAAAGCGTATGTGTCATTACCGTTATCTCGCGCCGTCATGCGCCGCCCATACCCCAAGTCTTTGACATCACCAAACACGACATTCACCTCTGTGCCCGCACTGCCAAAGCCGTTTGCGGCCTTCCATTTGGCCAAAGTGTCTTTTGTATTATTCGGATCAATCGCTTCGTAATATGCCGTGGCATACGCCAAGGTGTTGGTCTGCAATGAGCCATCAGCTTGCTTTTGCGGATTAGGGAATAGCAGAAAGCTGTCTGGGCCGCTGGTTGGCTTAATCACTGCCGTAGCATTAGGAAATACATCGGTGGGGTTTTCTCCGCCGGGGCTGCATGACACCAGTAACAATGCGGAAAGTGATATGCCTATATGTAAAAGGAAATATTTAAAGCACATGATCTTGTTCATTTTAAAAACTCATTAAATAAACAAGCGAAAACTGATTCACCACATAACCGGATGAGGTGGAGTAATTTTTTTTCTGTCCAGGCGTTGATTCGATACGCCGCCATGAAAAATCCAGCGCGTGGTTGGGACTGAAGCCGTGGTTATAGCCTAGTGTCGTGAGCACAGTTGAGCCGTCAAGCCGATATGTGGTTAGCTGAGAATCTGTAAATGCATCGTCGGGCGCAAAAACATCAGCGCTGCTGATCAATTCCAGCGTAGGCTGCCCAGTGGACACGATGTCACCGACACGATATTCCCCAGTCATATAAATAGTCCCTTGCGGGCTGAGCAGGTAGTCCAGATTGAGCCGCGCCGCTTTTTCTGCGATGGTAAATACTTTGCTGTAAGCATCCCGCTGATGATGAGTCAGTGCGCCAAACAGTTGTATGCGATCGGTCACAGGTTGACGCATGGAAACGCCAATCGAATAACGCGAACTGTCGCGTAGTTTGGATTGGTATTGTTCGGTCAAGGCGCGTCCAGATAGGGCAAAAATCGGTGCGAAGAAGGCGGCCGAGTGGCGATACTGTAATTCACCCTGAACACCAGCACTGACTCGACTGAGTCCGTCGTAATGGACAAATTTTTCCCCACCGAGAAAGCCGTTGGTGAGCGCACGAAAGTGGGTACCTAGCGCAAATATGTAAGGTAAGCTTAGGTTCGCACTATAGGATTGGTCAGACAGTTTGTCGGCAGAATTTTTTGCGCGCGTGACATTGTCGTCCGCCATAAATCCGGCATCGGCGCGAATATTAATACCTTCGATATAACTGGGACTTGCAGCATTGGCAGTAGTGAAACAGATGATTAATCCCAACAGGAATATTGCGCGCGCGATGTGTATGTGACCAATTTTTATTATAGTTAGGAGGTTGACTGATTTGCCGCAAACCCACCGTAAATACGACACAGTGAAATGCCGGATTGAAGAAGCGGGTAAAGGATTTATCTGAAGCGTCAAGTTGCCTCCTAAGCGATTCAATAAATGAACTACATTATAGAGCACCTCTAAAAATTCGTCTTCCACTCCTGATTTCATCCGCGAAATAAATTTTTTTGGTAGCAGATAAATTTACGGCAAGAAAGCCACGAAATACTCCAGTTTTTCGGGGATTTCCCCCGGTTTACGTTGCAATGGGCGCACCTCTCCTGCAGTCGGGCTTCGGGTAACTGGAAACCGACTTGCAACCGTATCTGAGCAACTGCCCCAAGCGCTTCATGTTGTAAGCCAGATTCATCAAGCCGATTTTAACCGCAGCACGTACCAGACAGATGGTGTGGACTCCAACTCCAACTCACAGGCCTCGTTAAGCGCATCCGGCCCTGCCTCGCCTGCCAGCATGAGCAACTCGACAAAGGCGCGGTCACCCTTGGGGTGCTTCAGAATACGATCCCGCACTTGTTGAATGGACTGGGGCAAGTCCCACGCTACGAAGGGCGCGCCATTTCTTAACGCGCCCGGCTTCTTGTCCAACACTGGCAGGTAATGCCACGGATCGCAGATTAGTTGGTCACGACCAAACTCGCGCTGATGTGCGGCAATCACAGCATTCTGCGCCACTACACGCACCTGCTCTGCGGTGGTGCGCAGGCTTTGCACCGGATGACTGCGCTGCACCAAAGGTAGGCAATTCTCTAAGCTCTTCGAGCTTGAGAAGTTGACACCGCCAATTCTTTACAGCGGGTGGCCAGCCAAGCATTCAAATCGGCAAAGGAAACAAAATGCGCCAAGGGCGTAAACAGCTATTCCCGCACATTGCCGACTTGATTCTCCACTTGCCGAATCGAGCAGCCGGAAGCGGGTGTGCAAGCCACCGGTTCAAATAGGTAATGGTTGGCCAGCGGCAAGAAGCGCCGGTTAAATTGGCGCTCTTTGTCGGTGAGTACGGTATCCACTACGG
>CANJMS010000024.1 GCA_947475825.1 Nitrosomonadales bacterium | reverse complement strand
CGGTTGAAATAGGAGCGGCACGAAGGCTTCGGTGAGCTTGGGGCCATGGTTGGTAGATTTCCAGCGTTTAATGAAGCGCTGTACGCTGTCATATGCACCGCCGTAGCCGATTTCCTGCAACCCTTCAAAGAACCGGTGGGCGGTGCGGCGGCGCGGTCGCACCAGTTTGGCTTCTTCTTCAAGCCATTTTGTTAGCTGGTCTTCAAATTGACCCAGCTTGGGGGAGCTTGGCTGCAACCGCCCATACTTGGGCTCTTCAACGGTGTTGAGATGCTTGCGAACCGTTGGGCGGGAGAGTCCCATGCCTCGCGCAATTGCCGTGACCGTTTGTTTTTATACTTATTCTGTTGAAAAACTCCATTTTTTAAAAACTCTAAAATTCTGCCAAAAGCAGTTGCAATATGAAACGCAATTTATTTTCATCGTATAGGTGAATTAGAAGTTCCACAACGATCGATCAGACAAAATGTGTCCCCCTTGCATCCTTCGAAATCCAACTTGCCTAAGAGGCATAATTATTTTCAGCGCCCTGAAAAAGGAGTTTTTCAACAGAATAGTACTAAATGCCGCCTGCGAATTTCGTAAATGATGTCCATATAAAACACTCCAGATACCTCCGGCTAAAACGCCGGAGGGTGACACACTGAGGTGGAAACTATTGGACGCTTTTTCCACCCCTAATCTAGGAAGCTTTGCACGCTGTTTGACAATTCGTGGAAGATAACGTGGCGAAAGGATCGGTAGTTCGCACCGATGGCTGGACGGGCTATGATAATTTGCCCACCTTGGGTTACAAACACGAGCCATTGGTGCTTGATGGAGACCCAGAAAGAACAGATACCCACCTTCCGATGATTCACATTGCTTTCTCGAACCTCAAGACTTGGCTACTCGGGACGCATCATGCTGTTAGCCATCAACATTTGCAGGCATACCTCAACGAATTTGTGTTCCGGTTCAACCGACGTTTTTACCCAATGACTGCATTCAACTCAGTATTGGGGCTTGCCGCTAATGTAACGCCGCCAACTTATGAATCACTCTACAGCGGCAATTGGGTGCACCCGATAGCTTGATTGGCAAGTAACCGGTAGGCAAGGTTCATTCGATGACGCATGCTTGTATTGCAGGCGCAATAGATCAGTGCTTCCTTAATGAGGCCGCTGCTTGCGAATTTTTTGAATCGCTTGCAGTTGTGCGACGGCCTCTATTAGTTCAGCTTGTGCTTGTGCGAAGTCAATTTCGGTCGAGCGATTTTTAATGGTTTCTTCCGCAAGTCGCTTAGCTTCCAGCGCACGCGCTTCATCTAAATCGCCGCTTCGAATCGCGGTATCAGCCAAAACGGTTACGATGTTGGGCTGCACTTCTAACATGCCGCCAGAAACATAAATCAACACATCCTCAGCCTGATTTGGCAAGCGCAGACGAACAGAGCCAGGTTTGATGCGCGTAAGTAATGGCGCATGTCTGGGGTAAATACCCAATTCGCCCATTTGCCCAGGCACGACAATCATCTCGGCTAAGCCGGAAAATATCGCTTCTTCTGCGCTCACCACATCTACGTGAAAGGTCATTGCCATTATAATTTGCCTGTCTATCCTACTTAACTGTTACAGTGTTTTAGCTTTTTCAACAGCCTCATCAATTGTGCCCACCATGTAAAACGCCTGCTCAGGTAGTGAATCGTAGTCGCCGTTGACGATGCCTTTAAATCCCTTGATGGTCTCTTTCAACGTTACATATTTACCTGGGCTACCCGTAAATATTTCCGCAACGTGGAACGGCTGCGACAAGAACCGTTGGATTTTCCGTGCGCGTGAAACAGCTAGTTTATCTTCTGGCGACAATTCATCCATACCCAGAATCGCAATAATGTCGCGCAATTCTTTATAGCGCTGCAAAGTCTGTTGCACGCCGCGCGCCACGTTGTAGTGCTCTTCACCCACAACCAATGGATCCAGCTGACGCGATGTGGAATCCAGTGGATCAACCGCCGGGTAAATACCAAGCGAAGCAATGTCACGCGACAATACCACCGTAGAATCCAGGTGCAAAAATGTGGTTGCTGGCGAAGGATCAGTTAGATCATCCGCAGGTACATACACCGCTTGAATGGAAGTAATTGAACCTGTTTTAGTTGAAGTAATACGTTCTTGCAAACGACCCATCTCTTCGGCCAAGGTCGGCTGATAACCCACCGCTGATGGCATACGACCCAATAGCGCGGATACTTCCGTGCCTGCTAAAGTAAAGCGGTAGATATTATCAACAAAGAACAATACGTCACGGCCTTCATCGCGAAAATACTCGGCCATCGTCAAGCCTGACAATGCCACACGCAAACGGTTGCCTGGTGGCTCGTTCATCTGACCAAACACCATCGCCACTTTTGATTCTGGCAGGTTGTCCAGCTTGATGACGCCCGCTTCTGACATTTCGTGATAAAAGTCATTCCCTTCACGGGTACGTTCGCCCACGCCGGCAAATACGGATAATCCGGAATGTTGCTTGGCAATATTGTTAATTAGCTCCAGCATGTTGACGGTTTTACCCACACCCGCGCCACCGAACAAGCCAACCTTGCCGCCCTTGGCAAAGGGACAAACTAAGTCAATCACTTTAATCCCTGTTTCAAGCAGATCAACCGAGGGTGAAAGCTCGTCAAATCGAGGGGCTTTCTGGTGAATGGAACGACGCTCGTCACATTTAACTTCACCGACTTCATCAATCGGTCGACCCAGCACGTCCATCACACGCCCCAACGTACCGTGCCCCACAGGCACCATAATTTGATTGCCCGTATTAGCAACCATCATTCCTCGGCGCAAGCCATCAGAAGAACCCATCGCAATAGTGCGAACTACGCCGTCACCGATTTGTTGTTGTACTTCCAACGTCAGGCCTTTTTCGGCGACTGCACTATCTGAATTTTGTACCACTAAAGCATCAAACACTTTAGGAACGCTGTCGCGCGGGAATTCAACGTCTACCACCGCACCGATACACTGAACAATTTTTCCCTGACTCATCTCAAAAATTTCCCCACTTTAAGTATTAATTCTGATCATGCTTTTGCCACAAAGGCTGCTTTAACTCACGGCGGCTGCTCCACCAACTATCTCTGAAATTTCTTTGGTAATGGCCGCTTGGCGCGCTTTGTTGTACACCAGCTTTAGCTCACCAATCACTTCTTTTGCATTATCCGAAGCAGCTTTCATGGCCACCATGCGCGCACTTTGCTCGGAGGCTTGGTTTTCAGTTACTGCGTTATATACCAGTGACTCCACATAGCGCCGCAGCAATTCATCCACTACAGACTTCGGCTCGGGCTCATATATATAATCCCACATTGAAGTAGGTTCGGCTTTACCTTGGTCACCTTCGAGTTGATCGCCTGCAAGTTGATCATCAGAGAGCGGCAGCAACAAGCGCATTTTCGGTTCCTGCTTCATAGTATTTACAAAGTCGTTATACGCGATGTAAATAGCATCAACTTCTCCTGCCGTATAGGCATCCAGCATGACCTTTACCACACCCACTAAATTAGAAATCCGAGGCGTGTCGCCCAATCCAGTTAGGTGTGATTTAACATCCGCGCCAATGCGGGTCATAAAGCTGAATCCTTTATTCCCTATGGAGCAGACTCTGATTTTTTTGTTCTCACCATTCCATACCTTCATCTGACTTAGGACTTGGCGCAAAATGTTGGTATTTAATCCGCCGCACAAACCTTTGTCTGAAGTAATAACGATTACACCGACGTTTTTTACCTGCGCCCGTTTAATTAAAAACGGGTGCTTATACTCTGGATTGGCGTGCGATAAATGTGCTGCAACTTGGCGAATTTTTTCAGCATACGGACGCGCAGCGCGCATACGCTCTTGCGCTTTACGCATCTTGGATGCAGCGACCATTTCCATTGCACGGGTAATCTTGCGCGTATTTTCTACGCTCTTAATTTTTGTACGGATTTCTTTACTGCCAGCCATCGTCGATTCTCCGGCTTAATAAACGACAGTGGATTTAAATTGCTCAATAGCCGCGACCAAGCTTTTTTCATTGTCGCCGGATAAATCTTTTTTCACCTCGATCTCATCCATTAGCGCTTTATTCTGAGAACTTAAAAACTTGTGTAGACCTGACTCAAATGACAGCACCTTGTTGATTGGCACGCCATCAAACGAACCTTTGCTAATCGCAAATAAGGTTACTGCCATTTCAGCCACAGACAAGGGTGCGTATTGCGCCTGTTTCATAAGTTCCATAACCAAGCGACCACGTTCTAGCTGTTTGCGTGTTGCTTCGTCCAAATCTGAAGCAAACTGGGCAAACGCTGCCAGCTCACGATATTGCGCAAGTGCCAAACGTACACCACCGCCCAGTTTTTTAATTACCTTGGTTTGCGCCGCACCCCCTACACGCGATACCGAAATACCCGCGTTAATCGCAGGGCGTATACCTGCGTTAAATAAGTCTGTTTCCAAAAATATCTGGCCGTCGGTAATAGAAATAACGTTGGTTGGTACGAATGCGGAAACATCGCCCGCCGCAGTTTCAATAATGGGCAGCGCGGTCAAGGAACCTGTCTTACCCTTTACCGCGCCATGGGTAAATTTTTCAACATATGCAGCATTGACGCGAGATGCGCGCTCAAGCAAGCGTGAATGCAAATAAAATACGTCGCCAGGGTAGGCCTCACGACCTGGTGGACGGCGCAAAAGCAGAGAAATTTGACGATAGGCCCAAGCTTGTTTGGTCAAATCATCATAAACAATTAATGCATCTTGGCCGCGATCACGGTAATACTCACCCATTGTGCAGCCAGAATAAGGTGCTAGAAATTGCATTGCGGCAGAATCCGAAGCAGTTGCCACTACAACGATGGTGTAAGCCATCGCGCCATGTTCTGTGAGCTTGCGTACTACGTTGGCGACTGTGGAGGCTTTTTGTCCCACCGCAACATAAATACAGGTCATGTTCTGACCTTTTTGGTTAATAATTGCGTCAATCGCAACGGCGGTTTTTCCTGTTTGACGGTCACCAATAATTAATTCACGCTGACCACGACCTATTGGAACCATCGAGTCGATAGACTTAATTCCCGTTTGTACAGGCTGTGTGACAGATTGTCTGTCAATTACGCCTGGCGCAACCTTTTCCAACTTATCTGACAGCTTGGCGTTAATTGGACCCTTTCCATCGATAGGCTGCCCCAAGGCATTTACCACGCGACCAATTAATTCAGGGCCAACCGGTACTTCCAGAATTCTGCCTGTACACTTAACGGTGTCGCCTTCAGCGATTTTTTCATAATCCCCTAAGATAACAGCGCCGACTGAATCACGTTCCAAATTAAGTGCTAAACCGAAAGTGTTATTAGCAAATTCCAGCATTTCACCTTGCATCACATCAGACAATCCGTGAATACGTACAATCCCATCTGACACAGTCACTACCGTGCCCTCTGTTCTAGAACGAGTTTGCGCCTCAAAATTATCGATGCGACTACGAATTAAATTGCTTATTTCAGATGGATTGAGCTTCATCTATAATTTCCCTTAATTTCATTAATTCTATATGGTCAGGCCAGCACATTCGCTAACTCAGAAAGACGGGTACGAGCTGATCCATCGATTACGCGGTCTCCAGCACGTATCACTACTCCACCCAACAATTCGGGATCAACTTTACAATCAAGCCGAATTTCACGCTGAATGCGCACCTTTAATGCGGTGGTAATTTTTTGTTTTTGACTCTCGGACAAATCAAAAGCAGAGGTCACGACAACATCAACGATCTTTTCTGCCTCTGCTCGCATCATTTCAAAAATTACTGCAATTTCTGGCAGCAATATCAAACGATGATTTTCTAGCAATATTCGAATAAAGTTGCTTTGAGCTACGCTGAGTTTTGTTCCGCCAAACGCCAGCATTAAATTTTCCATCTGCACCTTGGGCACACGCGGGTTCGCTATCAAGGCACGAACCTGCTCGTCCTGTATCGCATCGGAAAGAGATTGCAACATGTCTGACCAAGTTGACAAAGCACTCAGCCTTTGCGCTTCATCAAAAGCTGCAAGGGCATAAGGTCGAGCGACCGTAATTGATTCGGACATGACAGTTAAATTTCCTTAAGCAGCTTTTCGAGCAGATCATTATGCGCTTTAAGATCAATTTCTCGCCGCAGTATTTTGCTCGCCCCAGCAAGTGCAATAGACGTTACTTGAGTACGCAATTGTTCTTTTGCTCGAAACACTTCCTGATCGATCTCAGTTTTTGCAGTTGCAAGTATGCGTGCGCTTTCTACCTGAGCTTGCACTTTAGCCTCTTCGATGATTTCACTGGCACGCTTATCACCCAACGCTATAATATCCACCGCCTTTTCTTTGGCTTCCCGCAAAAGCTCGGTTGAATGTTTAGCTGCCAATTCCAAGTCATGCTTACCTCGTTCCCCCGCTGCCAAGCCATCCGCAATTTGTTTCTTTCTTGCATCAAGTGCGGCAATAATGGGCGGCCACACAAACTTCATGCAAAACCACACAAACATGGCAAACATGATCGTCTGGCCTAGTAGAGTCGCATTAATATTCATGACTACACCTTTGCTTATTTATTAATCGGCTGTTATGCAAATTATTTTGCAACAGCAAACAAAATGTACATTGCAATACCCACAGCAATCATGGGAACGGCATCTACCAGACCCATAACGATAAAAAATTGGGTCCGCAACATTGGGATTAATTCTGGCTGACGCGCTGCGCCATCAAGAAAGTGTCCTCCCAAAATGCCTATACCAATTGACGCACCCAGTGCGCCCAGCCCCAGCATTATTGCACCTGCCACATATAAAAGTTCCATGTTTTCTCCTGTTTAATAAAGTTAGTAAATTAAAGTTGAAATTGCTTTTTTAATGATGCTCTTGATGTGCCATATCCAGATAAACAATCGTTAGCGTCATGAAAATAAAAGCTTGAAGCGTCACAATCAATATATGAAATATTGCCCAAGGCAAAGAAAGTGTCCACTGTACATAGAAGGGTAACAAGGCTATCAAGATAAAAATCATTTCGCCAGCATACATATTGCCAAATAATCGCAAAGCGAGAGAAATAGGCTTGGCGATTAGATTGACCACCTCAAGAAAAATATTAAATGGCATGCCAAATTTGCCGAACGGCTGCAATGTTAACTCACCAATAAATCCGCCCAACCCCTTTATTTTAATACTATAAAAAATTACCAGAAAGAAGACCCCAATGGCCATACCTATTGTTGCATTCGGATCAGTAGTAGGAACAACCTTGAAGTGACTAACGCCCATTTGCTCTGCTATAAATGGAATGTAATCGATAGGAATTAGATCCATTAAATTCATCAGAAAAATCCAGATGAAAATGGTGAGAGCCAATGGCGCAACTAATGCGCTACGTCCCGTAAATGAGCCGCGCACGCTATTGTCGATAAATTCAACAATCCATTCAGCAAAATTTTGTGCTCCCGTAGGAACACCCTGAGTCGCACTTTTTGCCACTAGGCGAAAGAAAAGCAAAAAAACTACACCCAAAACAAACGAAACGCTCAGAGTATCAACGTTAATTGCCCAAAACCCCATTGCTTTTGCTTCTTCCACACTATGCGCACAATGAAAACTGCCGTCTTGCATGCCGCAGGTTAAATTTTGTAGATGATGCTTAATATAGTCCGACGAGGTTAATAATTCGCTTGCCATTTGTACGTTCTCTTAACTTTTATTCTAACCAGCTTTAAATTTAACCAAAGCAAGTATCCACCCGACTTGCCCTGCCACAAACCCTGCCAGCATCCAAAGCGGCAGAAACCCTAATAATTTATATCCTACAGCCAGCAAAAACACAATCAACATATATCGCTCTATAGCGGTTCGATAGGCTTGCCTTAATGCCCACCCCACATTCAAACTAGCCCTATGTTTGCCTTGCTTATAACGCCAAGCCAACAACAGGGTATTAGAAAGTGACACAAAGCAACCATATGCCAATGCGCTAATAGGTACAACATATAAGCTCACCACGAGTGAACAAATCACCAATGCGGCCTGCAATGAAGCTATACGAGCCAGTTCAGTATGCACTATGTTCGCTTAATCAAGCTTTCAATTATAGCAATGTATCATTACTTCTGTCTAATTCTTATATAACTTTTAATCTTACCCATTGCCCACCACCCCCATTTTTTGAAGGATTCCATCAAGTTGCTCAAGTGATTTATATTCTATAACCAACTTTCCTACCCCTCGTGCCTTGTGCTGAATACCCACTTTTGCCCCTAATTGATCAGCCACTCTTTCCTGCAGACGAATAATGTCTGCATTTCCGGCAAATATTTTTTTCCGTTCGCCTTTAATTGCAGGATTCAGTATTTCATGCACCATTTTTTCCGTCTCACGTACCGAAAGTTTATCTTCAATTATCTTGTTAACCGCCACCACCTGTTGCACACCCGCCAAGGCAAGCAGTGCACGCGCATGACCCATCTCTATTTCACCTCGCATTAACACTTCTTGAACATGTTGCGATAAATTAAGCAGTCGCAACAAATTACTGGTTGCGCTACGTGAGCGTCCCACTGCTTCGGATGCTGCTTGATGGGTCAATTGAAATTCCCCTATTAAACGCTGGATGCCAATTGCTTCTTCCAGAGGATTCAAGTTTTCTCGTTGAATATTCTCGATCAGCGCCATGGCTAAGGCAGCATGATTTTCAACATTTCGTACGATCACTGGAACCAAACGTAAGCCTGCAATTTGCGCAGCGCGCCAACGTCGTTCTCCTGCAATAATTTCAAACTTATTGCCATTTATTTCACGCACCAATATAGGCTGCATAATTCCCTGTAATTTAATGGAATCAGCCAAACCATTAAGAGATACCTCATCCATACTGCTCCGCGGTTGATATTTTCCTGGCTGCAACTGAGCTATTTCAATTTCGCGTAGCACATCATTTGAATCTGCACTGCTGCCAGATAATAATGCATCCAATCCTCGCCCCAACCCTTTGTTTAATTTTGCCATTTTTTCCTCTTACGCTATTTGTTCTGCTTTACTAAGTAGCTCATCCGCTAAAGCTAAGTAGGCCAACGTTCCTTTAGACAGACTGTCATGGTAGAGCACAGGTAAACCATAACTTGGTGCTTCTGCTAATCGAACATTACGCGGGATAACTGTTTGGTAAACTTTGTTGCCGAAATGCTGCTGAAGCTGGTCAGATACCTGCTGTGCCAGCGTGTTACGAGGATCAAACATTGTTCGCAACAAACCTTCTATTTCTAAATTCGGGTTGAGATTATTACGCACACGACGAATGGTATTAACCAAATCACTCAACCCTTCCAACGCGTAATATTCGCACTGCATAGGAATCATAACCGTTCGCGCTGCACATAGGCCATTCAAAGTAAGCAAATTTAGCGCAGGAGGGCAATCAATCAAAATATAATCATAGTTTTCAAGTACAGGCTCTAATGCGCGTTTAAGTATGGTTTCCCGATTATCCAAATGAATTAATTCTATTTCAGCACCTGCCAAATCCCTATTTGCTGGCACAACATCGTACTTACCCGCTTCTGTTCGCACACAAACCTCAAGGATAGTTTTACTCCCCAGTAGAACATGGTAAACCGTTGCGGCTAAATTACGTTTATCTACGCCACTTCCCATAGTGGCGTTGCCTTGCGGGTCTAAATCAATCAATAAAACACGCTGATTTATTTTGGCTAGACTTGCCGCTAGATTTATCGATGTAGTAGTTTTACCCACCCCACCCTTTTGATTGGTGACTGCTAATATTTTGGTCATTTTCAAATTTCTTCCAATATTACCAAGCAGCGCTCGCCATCCACACCCGGTACTTGTAATGAAATGATACGCTTCAATACGATACCTGCTGGCAACTGCTGAAGCTCTTGATTTGGCGGCATCCCTTTCATTGCTACCCAAACCCCTCCAGGCATTAAAAGGTGATGTGTTAATACAATAAATTTTTCTAGCTCAGCAAAGGCACGTGAAATAATTCCATCAAAATTTTTTTCTTTTTTCCAATCCTGCACGCGCGCGCACGTTACTTGTATATTTTTTATATTTAATTCAATTGCAGCTTGTTGCACGAAGCTACATTTTTTACTGTTACTGTCCAACAATTCAAATTCCCAATCTGGCCGCATTAATGCTAAAACCAAACCTGGCAAACCGGCTCCACTCCCCACATCCAACCATCGCCCTGCCTTCAAATATGGTAACACTGCTATACTATCAAGTAAGTGATGACTTACCATCCGCTCTATTTCATCAATAGCAGTTAAATTGTAAGTACGATTCCATTTTTGCAACAGCCCCAGATATTTCATCATTTTTTGCTGCTCTTCTGCTTCAACGACCAAACCCAATTGCTGAATTCCGCTCGCCAAAATATCTTCTGGTCTCACGCGCTTTCCTGCTCCCCTTAGTTAACCTTTTGCAAATTCTCACCTTGAGCTACAACCTGAGTTTGAAACCCTCGCTTAAGATGAACAAGCAACAGCGAAATTGCTGCAGGCGTAATACCTGAGATTCTTGAAGCTTGCCCTAAATTTTCCGGTTTATGCTGATTAAGTTTTTGTTGCACCTCAATTGACAAGCCACGAACCGTTTTATAATCAAAAATAGCGGGCAACAGCATGTTTTCATTTAAGCCGTCACGTGCAACCTCTGCTTGTTGACGCTCTATATAACCCTGATATTTAGCCTGTATTTCAACCTGTTCAGCGACTTTTTGATCAACCACTGCTACTCCAGCCAAAGGTAAAGTCATGAGCGCTGCGTAAGTAACATCTGGCCGACGTAATAATTCATATAGCGAATACTCGCGCTCTATTGTTGTTCCCAACACGCGCTCCGCATCTTCAGTAGTAAGAAGTTGAGGACTAACCCATATAGCCTTAATTCTCTCTTGCTCTTTTTCAACTGCCTCGCGTTTATGTTCAAATATTTGCCAACGCGCTTCATCCACCACACCTAAGCGATAACCAATTTCTGTCAAGCGCAAGTCCGCATTATCTTCACGCAACTGTAGCCGGTATTCCGCACGGCTAGTAAACATACGATAAGGCTCTGATACACCACGAGTAATTAAATCATCTACCAATACGCCCAGATATGCTTCATTTCGACCTGGGCACCAACCCTCCTCGTCTCGAACATAACGTGCAGCATTAATGCCAGCCAAAATACCCTGCGCTGCCGCCTCTTCGTAGCCTGTTGTACCGTTAATTTGTCCGGCAAAAAATAGTCCTTTAAAATCTTTGGTTTCCAGTGTTCGTTTTAGTCCTCTTGGATCAAAATAATCATATTCAATGGCGTAACCTGGACGGGTAATATGAGCATTTTCCAACCCATTAATTGAATGAACCAAAGCCTGTTGCACATCAAATGGCAGGCTGGTTGAAATACCATTGGGATAAACCTCGTGCGTATTTAAGCCTTCTGGCTCTAAAAATATTTGGTGAGAATCTTTGTCAGAAAAGCGCGTTATTTTATCTTCGATAGATGGGCAGTAACGCGGCCCCACCCCCTCGATAATCCCAGTAAACATGGGTGAGCGATCCAAACCGCTTCGAACAATATCATGCGTAGCTTGGTTGGTATGCGTAATCCAACAAGAAAGTTGCGGCGGATGCTTCGCCCCCAACACAAATGAAAAAGTAGGCAGCGGCTGATCGCTAGGTTGTTCAGTCATAACGGAATAATTAATGGTGCGCCCATCTATGCGTGGCGGAGTACCTGTTTTAAGCCTACCCATCGGCAACTTAAGCTCTCTTAAGCGATGCGCCAAACTGACTGCTGGTGGATCACCTGCACGACCTGCCGCATAATTGGCCAAACCCACATGTATTAATCCCGATAAAAATGTACCAGTAGTTAACACAACTGATTTTGCAAAGATTTTTAACCCAAGCTGAGTAACAACACCACATACTTGATCACCCTGAATAATCAAATCTTCCACCGCCTGTTGAAAAATCCAGAGGTTGGGTTGATTTTCAAGCTTGGAACGTATTGCTTGCTTATATAGTGCTCTGTCCGCCTGCACTCGAGTCGCACGAACTGCTGGGCCTTTGGATGCGTTCAATGTACGAAAATGTATACCCGCCTCATCCGCAACCATTGCCATTGCGCCGCCCAAAGCATCAATTTCCTTAACTAAATGTCCCTTGCCTATCCCGCCGATTGAAGGGTTACAAGACATCAAACCTAAAGTATCAATGTTATGCGTTAATAATAGCGTAGTTCGCCCCATGCGTGCGCTGGCCAACGCTGCCTCAGTCCCCGCATGGCCACCTCCTACGATAATAACTTCGAATTTTCTCGGAATGCTCATTTATTTTCCAGCTAAAAATACTGCAAAACTTCAGCCTTGCATAATACATCAAACGCTCTCGCTCTTGTAGCAACTGTTATGGTTTTATTGATGCACGTTTCACGTGAAACATAAAAACTTTTATTTTCCTATACAAAAACGACTAAATATCTCTCCTAAAAGATCATCGGAGCTTAATTTCCCAACGATCGTGCCAAGCGCATCTTGTGCCAAACGTAACTCTTCAGCATAAATTTCCACTCGTATATTTTCAGCAGATGCTCTTTTTAAATGATTTTGCGCCAGCAACAATGCATTGATGTGTCGTTTACGTGCCATATATACCCCAGACTCAGGATGCCAGCCAACCAACGTCAGCAATTTTTGCTGTAGTAAGGCAATGCCCGCGCCTGTTTTAGCTGAAATATAAATATGGTTTATCTCCCCCGTTTGTGTTGTGTGCAAAAGTTGAGCTAATAAATCAATTTTATTAAATACATATATTCGAGCAACTTTGTCAGGTACGACTTTTAATATTTCGCTATCTTCTGGTGTAATACCCAAACTTGCATCGACCACGACCAATACTGCATCTGCATTTTTTAATGCATCGCGCGTACGAGCCATTCCCATGATTTCAACTTCATCTTGTGACTCCCGCAAACCAGCCGTGTCAATGATGTGTAGTGGTACACCCTCGATTTGTATAACCTGACGAATAAGATCACGAGTAGTACCTGGCGTTTGGCTGACTAGCGCAACATCTTGTTCTGATAGTCGATTTAAAAGACTGGATTTTCCAACATTTGGTCGGCCTACTAAGACTATTTGTGCACCCTCCCTCAACAAACTACCTTGTTGAGCCAAGCTTAATGTTTTACTGAGCTGCTGCTGCAAGGATTGTAATGCTCTATCTCGACTAGCAATATCCGCCTCATCAAGGTTTTCTTCAGGGAAGTCCATAGACACTTCAACTAACATTCTTAACTGTGTCAACCCAGCCATCATGTCATAAATTACTTGTGAAAACGCTCCCTGTAATGACCGCATCGCACTGCGCGCACCTTGTTCTGTGGTCGCCGCAATTAAATCTGCCACGCTTTCTGCTTGCGCCAAATCGAGTTTATTATTAAAAAAAGCTCGCTGTGTGAATTCTCCCGGCTGCGCCAGTCTTGCTCCCAACTCTATTACTCGTTGTAACGTTAATTGCAGCACAGCCATACCACCGTGCCCTTGTAGTTCAAGCACATCTTCACCAGTAAATGAATTAGGTTTGTGAAAATACAGTGCAAATCCATTATCAATCGACATGCCTTGCGCATCTCGAAATGTAGAAAGAGTCGCTTCTTTATGTTTCGGCAAGCGACCCAATAGTGCTTGAGCAATAGCTGGTGCGCTCGCTCCAGATACTCTGATTACCCCGATACCACCTTGTCCGTGTGCGGTTGCAATCGCGGCAATGGTGTCAGGATTTAACAATACCTTTGGCAGCAGCCTCTAGACTGCGTGTAATATACCATTGCTGGGTAATGGATAATATATTGTTAACAATAGAATAAAGCACTAGTCCAGCAGGAAAGAAGAAAAACACGATACTAAATGCAATTGGCATAACTTGCATTAATTTAGCCTGAAATGGATCCGGTGGAACGGGGTTAAGTTTGCCTTGTACAACCATACTAATCCCCATAATAACGGGTAACACATAATATGGGTCAGCCACAGATAAATCAGTTATCCAACCAAAAAATGGTGCGTAGCGCAACTCTACGCTGGCCAAAATAGCCCAATATAATGCAATAAATATGGGTATCTGAATTAATACCGGCAAACACCCACCCATTGGATTTATTTTTTCAGTCTTATATAATTCCATCATAGCTTTATGAAGACGCTCTCGGTCATCTCCATACATTTGCTTAATTTTTTCAAGCTTAGGTGCTACGACTCGCATTTTCCCCATGGATTTATAACTCGCAGCAGAAAGTGGGAAAAAAACTATTTTAATCAATATAGTTAATAAAATAATTGCGACTCCCCAATTGCTAACCCAGCCATAAAAAAATACCAATAGACTAAACAATGGAATAGAAAAAACAGTTAGCCAGCCATAATCAACAGTTAAACCTAAACCAGGTGCAATTTCATCAAGTGATGTTTGTGCTGGTCCGACATAGAGCGGCATGTTAATTTTTGCTATATTGCCAGGTGTAATATCACCTACAGGTAACACCACCCCTGTAGAATATAAGCCACCATCAAGTGCTTTAGCATAAAATTCACGTTCTGTTTTACCAGTAGGTAACCATGCTGCCACAAAATAATGTTGTAACATCCCAATCCATCCGTTATCAATATTACTGGGCAGCTTGATTTTGCCTTTTTCTATTTCTGAAAAATCAAACTTTTCAAATTTATCGGCTTCTGTATAAATTGCTGGGCCTGTGAATGTTGGCACAAAAATAGTCCCCCCTTCTGGCACACTTTTATCTCGAATAAACTGAAAATATGCTGATGGTGAAACTACATTTATACTATTATTTTCAATTTCATAGAGAATATCTATTAAATAGCTAGCACGTTGAAAAAGATATATTTTTGTTACTTTAATTCCTGCAGCTGTTCGTGCGGTCAAACGAACTTCAAGAGTGTCCTTACCTTCAATAAGTTTATATTCAGTAAATTGCGATGCAAACATTGTATTGTGCGTGGGCAAATCTGATCCTAACAAGCCACTTTGGGTTATATAGGTATGATCAGCTTTCTTTTGAAGCAAAATAAACGGTTTGCTTCGATCTTTAGCGTCACGTTGCTGTAAAAACTCTAGTTGCTGCAGATCTCCGCCCAACGTATTAATTTCAGCAAGCAAAAAATCTGTTTTAACTTTTATTATTTGACTAGAAAGCATTTGTTGTTGACTACTCTCTATACTGGCATTGACTTTGTTTGTAGCTAACTTACTTACCGGAATATTACTTTGTGGCGTTATGAATGTTTGTGGAGGGCTAGCCACCGATACGACAGACGTGTCAACCCTATGCCAAGCATCCCACAGCAAAGCCATAGACATAGAAAAAATTAAGAATAAAAACAACCTATTAAAATCCATCATAACAATAACATTTTACTTTAAAATCTAGGGAATAGGATCATAACCGCCTGTATTCCAAGGGTTACAACGAAGAATTCTGCGAATACCTAACCAACCACCGTATATAGCTCCATGCTTAATAATAGCTTCTTGAGTATATTGCGAACAGGATGGTGTAAAGCGACAGTTGGGAGACAATAATGGACTTATGCAATATTTGTATAAATCAATTATCTTCAAAAAAATATAGCGCATCTTACTATTAAATTTGCACAAGTAAATTTTTTAATGCTAGGCTTCCCTCTAATGTAGTGACCGGTTGACAACGCACACTAATAACAATATCCAGAGAACGATCAGATAAATTAGATAACCGAAAGGTTTCACGAATCATGCGTTTAAAAGAATTTCTTAACACAGCTTTGTTAATTACTTTTTTTCTAACGATAATACCTAACCGAGAAATGCCAAGTTTATTATTTCGTTTAAAAAGTAATAAATATTTATTTTTAAATGGTATTTCTTTTAAAACAACATTAAATTCTTCAGACTTTTTAATCCGAAAATTTGAGGAAAACGTTTTATTGGATTTTTTAAACAGCAAGCTGAGACCGACCTTTGGATCTTCTGGCAGCAATAACTGCTCGTCCACCTTTAGTTTTCATACGTACTAAAAAGCCATGCGTACGTTTTCTTTTTGTTACTGACGGTTGATATGTACGTTTCATTTTCTTCTTCCAATTAAATATTATGGGTCCGCTATTACATTATTTACATGAAGCTGTGTCAAGTGTAATTTAGCAATTTTAACTATTTTCTTTCTTGCAAGAATCTTTCTTGCCTGTAAAATAACATTCAACGATTATTATCAGAAATGTTATGCATGCAAAAAATTTATGGGATAGTTGTCTCGCTTTTTTTGAAGACAACCTTACTCCACAACAATTTAATTCTTGGATAAAACCTCTATCTTGCGAAGTTCAAGGTAATTTAATTACCTTAATTGCCCCTAATAGTTTTATACTAAAATTAGTTCAAGAACGTTTTTTACCTGAAATAGCTAAACAAGTTGAACAACTTTTCTCTATTCAACCTAGTTTTGATTTAAAAATTGAAAAAAAACCAACAGATATACATACAATTAAAAATCAAAACCAAAATTTAGATAAAATTAAAACATCAATAGCTACATCCAATAACACCAATCCACTAAACACATCCCTTTCTTTTAATACTTTTGTAACTGGCAAAGCAAATCAACTTGCTCATGCTGCTGCTCTAGAGGTGGTAGCGTCACCTGGTACAACCTATAACCCATTTTTTATATACGGTGGTGTTGGTTTAGGTAAAACTCACTTAATACAAGCTATTGGTAATCAATATAAAAAAGAATACGCTGGAGCTAAAATTTGTTATGTACATGCAACCAACTATATATCTGATGTGGTTAAAGCCTTTCAAACTAAAAAATTCAATGAATTTAAACAATTTTATAATTCATTAGATTTATTGTTAATTGATGATATACAGTTCATTGCAGATAAACAGGGTACTCAACAAGAGTTTTTTTATACTTTAAACTCACTAATTGACAATCATAAACAAGTCGTTATTACATGTGATACATTTCCTAAAGAAATTACAGGTATATCTCCCAGATTAACTTCTCGTTTTAGTTGGGGTTTAACTGTAGCAATTGATCCTCCCAGTTTAGAAATGCGTGTTGCTATTTTATTACAAAAAGCAACCTTTTCTAAAATTCAAATAAATGAAGATATTGCTTTTTTTATTGCAAAACATATTCGCTCAAATATTCGTGAATTAGAGGGAGCATTAAAAAGAATTGATGCCTATTCTAAATTTCATAAACAAGAGATTACCGTTGAGTTAACAAAAGAAGCATTAAAAGATTTACTGGCATCACAAAACAAACAAGTTTCTATAGAAAACATTCAAAAAACTGTTGCAAATTTTTACAGAATTAACACTTCTGACCTATTATCCAAAAAAAGAACTAGAAATATCAGCCGGCCAAGACAAATGGCCATGTGTCTTGCTAGAGAGCTGACACAATTAAGTTTGCCTGAAATTGGTGCTACTTTTGGTAATCGCGACCATACAACCGTACTTTATGCTTGTAAAACAATTGAAAGATTACGTATAACAGAAACAGCTATTAATGCTGATTTTAATTTACTGTATCAAATTTTACAAAATTAACTATTTTTTATTTAAATTGTGAATAACGCAGTTTTAATAATTATTAAAAAAAGTTATTCATAATAATTACTCAGTACAAACATAATTTATACACACGTAAAAAATTTTTATCTCTTTGGTAAATCACAAATATTTAATCTTTTAAATATATATTAAGAAAGTTATTGTTATTGTTTTAAGGATATATAAATATGTTTATAAATAAAATAAATAAAGCTTTACTTCTAAAACCGTTACAAACAGTAATTGGTGTTGTTGAACGTAAACAACCATTACCCATTTTATCTAACGTTTTAATTGAAAAACGTGGTAGCACTATACTTTTAACAACAACAGATTTAGAAATTCAAATTTCTAGTTTTATTGAAGATGAAAATGGAGAAAACAACAATGAAGCTATAACAGTGGGAGCAAAAAAATTACAAGATATTTTAAGAGTTTCACCAGAAGACAGTAAAGTTTCGGTGGAAATAAAAGATACTAAATTACAGATAAAAATTAATAAAAGTCGTTTTACTTTACAAACTTTACCACCTGCAGACTTTCCTAAAATAGAATCAAATATAACAAATTTATATAAAATTAAATTGACGCAAAAAACGTTAAAAAAATTAATTACCATGGTTCAATATGCCATGGCACAACAAGATATTCGTTATTATTTAAATGGTGTATTGCTAGTAATTGATAAAAATGAATTAAAATTAATCGCCACAGACGGACACAGACTTGCATTTATAAAAACAAACTTAGTTGATTTCCATGAAAAACAAGAAATAATTTTGCCAAGAAAAACAATAAGTGAATTAATTAAATTATTAATTGATACAGATGAAGAAATTATTATTGAACTAACTAAAAACCAAGCAAAATTTAGCTTTTCAAATACTTCATTAATTACAAAAATTATAGATGGAAAGTTTCCTGATTATGATCGAGTAATTCCTAATTATTCAAATCATTTAATACTTAATAAAGCAGTCATTACACAAGCTTTGCAGCGTGCAGCAATTCTTTCTAACGAAAAATTTAAAGGGATTCGATTTGTTCTTACAGATAAAAACTTACGCTTGATAAGCAGCAACAATGAGCAAGAAGAAAGTCAAGAAGATATAGAAACCACATATCAAGGACCCGCAATAGATATAGGATTTAATGTAAATTACTTATTAGAAGGATTAAGTAATATACCAAATGAAAATATTACCTTTTCATTTGGCGATGCAAACAGTAGTATTCTGTTAACCATACCAAACGATGAAAATTTTAAATATGTTGTTATGCCCATGAGAATTTAAATCTGGTTTCACGTGAAACAAAGGAAAAAACCATGAATGAATATAACGCAACAAACATTAAAGTATTAAAAGGTCTTGAAGCAGTAAGAAAGCGCCCAGGTATGTATATTGGTGATACCAATGACGGAACTGGGTTACATCATATGGTCTTTGAAGCGGTTGACAATGCAATTGATGAAGCTTTGGCAGGACATTGTAATGAGGTTCAAGTAATTATCCATCCAGACAATTCCATTAGCGTCATTGATAATGGGCGCGGTATTCCTACAGATATACACAAAGAAGAGGGGCGATCTGCTGCTGAAGTAATTATGACTGTGTTACACGCAGGTGGAAAATTTGATGGAAATTCTTATAAGGTTTCAGGGGGATTACATGGTGTTGGTGTCTCAGTTGTAAATGCATTATCAGAATGGTTAAGATTAACTATCCGACGTGATGGAAAAACTCATTTTATGGAATTTCGTCATGGTGAACCTGTTGCATCACTAAAGGTGATTGGTGAAACCAATAAACGAGGAACAGAAGTTCATTTTTTACCTAGTATTGAAACTTTTGGTCAAGTTGAATTTCATTTTGAAATATTAGCAAAACGTTTACGAGAACTCTCATTTTTAAATAATGGTGTTCAAATTTCTTTAATCGATAAAAGAAATGGAAAAGAAGAAAATTTTGCATTTACTGGAGGAATAAAAGGTTTTGTAGAATATATGAATAGAAACAAAAGTGTATTACATGCAAACGTGTTTTATGCAAAAACAGAAAAAGAAGGGATAACGGTAGAAATTGCGATGCAATGGAATGATTCATACCAAGAGTCCGTGCAATGTTTTACCAACAATATTCCTCAGCGCGACGGTGGGACACATTTAACTGCATTGCGTACCGCAATGACTCGCACTTTAAATCATTATATAGAATCTGAAGAGCTCGCTAAAAAAGCTAAAGTTGAAACTACAGGTGATGACATGCGGGAAGGATTAACTGCTGTCTTGTCTGTAAAACTACCCGATCCCAAGTTTTCATCACAAACCAAGGATAAACTAGTTTCTTCAGAAATACGGCCTGTTGTTGAAGAAACGGTTAGTCAACAATTAATGGCATACTTATTAGAACAGCCCATAGATGCAAAAGTTATTGTTGGAAAAATAATTGATGCTGCTCGTGCTAGGGAAGCTGCCCGAAAAGCAAGGGAACTTACTCGGCGAAAAGGTGTATTAGATAACATTGGATTGCCTGGAAAACTAGCTGATTGTCAAGAAAAGGATCCGGCAAAGTCTGAGTTATATTTAGTTGAAGGTGATTCTGCTGGTGGATCAGCTAAACAAGGTAGGGATCGAAAGTTTCAAGCAATTTTGCCGCTTAAGGGAAAAATATTAAACGTAGAACGAGCTCGATTTGAAAAAATTATTTCATCTCAAGAAATTGTTACGTTAATTACAGTACTTGGAACAAGTATAGGTCGTGAGGAATATAACCCGGACAAATTAAGATATCACCGTATTGTAATTATGACGGATGCTGATGTAGATGGTGCACATATTCGAACTCTATTATTAACATTCTTTTATCGGCAAATGCCTGAACTGGTAGAACGCGGACATGTTTATATTGCACAACCACCGTTATATAAAGTAAAACATGGCAAAGATGAACGGTATTTAAAAGACGATCATGAAATGAAATTGTACATGCTACGCTCAGCACTCATAGGCGCAGAATTACATATCAATCAGCAAACATCGTCCATATCAAGTGACATATTGGAACGCCTAGCTAAAGAATATCTATTGGTCGAGGCAATAATAGAAAGAATGTCTCGCGTTATCGCAGTAGAAGCGCTTTATGCAATGTTGAAACATCCTGGTATAGATTTCAGCAATCTAAAAGCAGCCACACAAAGTGCAACTCAATTGCAACAGGCTTGTGGCATTGGAATAATTGTAAAAGTAGAAACAGATGATGAAGAGACCTATCGTTTGCGACTAGAAAAACAGTTACATGGAAACTTTTCTGTTAGTTACATAGAATCCGATTTCCTTTTAAGTGGAGATTATGCTCAAATAAAATCTACGGCTCAAGCACTTCATGGATTATTGGGTGAAGGTGCATATATTAAGCGCGGTGAACAACAAGTGCGGGTAAAAGATTTTCGGCAAGTAATGGAATGGTTGTTAACGGAAGCAAAACGAGGGATTAGCATACAACGTTACAAAGGCTTGGGAGAAATGAACCCTGAACAATTACGAGAAACAACCATGGATTCAAAAAACAGAATTTTGCTACGCGTACAAATTGAAGATTTAATTTCAGCCGATGAAACCTTTACTATGTTAATGGGCGATGTGGTCGAACCGCGTCGCGCATTTATTGAACACAATGCGTTGGGCGTAAAAAATTTGGATGTATAAAACAAATAATAAAAAATCAAAACAGTATTTCATGAAAACTCAGGCAATCATTTTTGATGTAGATGGCACTATAGCGGATACTGAAGAAGCTCATCGTGTATCATTCAATCGCGCTTTTTCTGAAAAGAATTTAAATTGGAATTGGGATGTGCCACTGTATGACAAGTTATTAAAAATTACTGGTGGCAAAGAACGCATAAAATATTTCGTGGAAACGTATTTACTAGATTATAAAAAACCTGACGAATATGAAAATTTTGTAAAAAATCTGCATATGATAAAAACTACTCATTACACCACCATGTTAAAAAAAGGATTGATCCCTTTTCGTCCTAATATTAAAAAATTAATTATTGATGCAAAAAAAGCCAATATACGCTTAGCTATCGCCACCACTACCTCACCAGAAAATGTCACGGCTTTAATGGAGCAAGAATTTAGCAAGGACTATGAAACCATGTTTGATGCAATCGGTTGCGGAGATATCGTTTCCAAAAAGAAGCCCGCGCCAGATATATATGAATGGGTTTTAAATAAAATGAAGCTTAAACCAGACAACTGTATTGCCTTAGAAGACTCAGAGAATGGCTTAAAATCAAGCTTAGCGGCAGGAATAAAAACTTTTATCACCACTAATTTGTATACGCAACAGCAAGATTTTACTGGCGCAGCAGCGGTATACAAAGATTTGAGTAATTTAGAAGAATTTTATCGCGTAGCTGGACTGAACATTCGACACTGATTAAATCCTCTGAGCATAAATGTCTAAGCAAATTATTCAAACACCCGACGCACCTACTGCAATTGGCACGTATTCGCAGGCGGTGCGCGTAAACGACACCGTTTATTTATCTGGGCAAATTGGATTAGCTCCTGAATCCATGCAAATGGTTGATGGCATAGAATTGCAAATACATCGTGTTTTTCAAAACCTGCGCGCAGTTTCAGTCGCTGCAGGCGGCAGCTTGAATGACATAGTTAAACTAAATGTTTATCTAATTGACCTAAGCTATTTCTCCATGGTCAATGAAATTATGGCTAATTATTTTCACAAACCCTATCCCGCCCGTGCAGCTATAGGTGTGGCAGCCTTGCCACGCAACGCATTGGTTGAAATGGATGGGGTTATGCACGTGCAGGATTAGTGGTTTATACCTGTGCTTTTTCGACCAGGCAGCTTGGCAAACTCATTGCCGTTATCCATTCCCCCCGCAACGCGCAACAAACTAGAAAAAATAGGCATCCTGCGTCCTATCGATTTAGCATTGCATCTTCCACTGCGCTATGAAGATGAAACTTGCATTGTAAAAATTGCTCAACTTAATGAAGGACAGGGCGCACAAATCGAAGGCGAAATTACGCATAGTGAAGTTATGTTTCGTCCACGTCGTTGCTTGATTGCACAAGTGCAAGATGACAGTGGTATTTTATATTTACGCTTCTTGAATTTTTATCCCAGTCAACAAAAACAATTAGCTATTGGAAAAAATATTCGTGCACTGGGTGAAACTAGAACGGGATATTTCGGTTTAGAAATGGTCCATCCAAAATGTAGTGCAGTGACACAGGCTAGCCCACTAAAAAAACAGTTAACCCCAATTTACCGAACAACGGCGGGCTTAACGCAGCGTACCTTAAATAAATATATTCAAACTGCGATAAAAGAATTGACTTTAGACGATACGATTTCATTGCCATTACGAAGTAAAATTAAGTTAGCGTCATTTGCAGAAAGTGTGCAGTTTCTACACAATCCTCCGCCACAAGTAAATGAACAATCATTACTAGATCGCACACATCCTGCATGGCAAAAATTAAAATTTGATGAATTATTAGCGCAGCAACTCTCTATGCGCGTGCATTATAAAAAACGGTTTAGCTATCGCGCACCCCCCCTGTTTAATCAAGAAAAATATAAAGGGCAACTGCTTCAGTTGTTGCCATTTAAATTAACTGCCGCACAAAAAAATACACTGTATGAAATAAGCGAGGACCTCTCAAAACCACATCCCATGCATCGCTTATTACAAGGAGATGTCGGGAGTGGTAAAACTATCGTGGCTGTATTGACCGCCCTGCAAGCTATAGAAAATGGTTACCAAGTTGCTTTCATGTCGCCGACAGAAATTTTGGCTGAACAACATTTTTTAAAATTATCCGAGTGGCTTACTCCGTTGGGCATACATCTGGGTTGGCTAACGGGTAGCTTGAAAAAAAATGAAAAAAAGACTGTGCTTAATGGTATATCCGATGGCTCAATTCAACTGGTAATTGGCACTCATGCTTTGTTTCAAGAACAGGTCACTTTTCATAATTTGGCCTTGATGGTTGTGGATGAACAACATAAATTTGGCGTACAGCAGCGCCTCACCCTCAGAGAAAAAGGTATTGCACCACACCAACTTATTATGAGCGCGACCCCTATTCCGCGAACCTTAGCCATGAGTTACTACGCAGATTTAGATATTTCAACTATTAATGAATTACCACCAGGACGTACCCCGATCATAACCAGACTGGTTAATAATGCACGTCGAGAAGAAATTTTTGAACGCGTACGCGAGACCTGTCTGGCTGGTAATCAAGCATATTGGGTATGTCCGTTGATTGACGAGCTATCGATAGGCAACCCAGAAACACTTCAACTGCAAACCTTGTTGGAAACGCACCAGCAATTAACACTAGCCTTTCCAGATTTGCGCGTAAGTTTGATCCACGGCAAACAGGACAGTGGCATAAAAGCTGCCACCATGGCTGCTTTCAAGGCGGGTGAAATACAATTACTGGTTGCGACAACTGTCATTGAAGTGGGTGTAGATGTACCCAATGCCAGCATTATGGTTATTGAACACGCGGAGCGCATGGGTTTGGCGCAGTTACATCAGCTACGCGGCCGAGTGGGACGCGGTGTAGCACAAAGTGTGTGTGTATTATTATTTCAGCAACCGTTATCTGAGTTAGCACGCGCGCGCTTAAAAATTATTTATGAAAATACCGACGGTTTTGAAATTGCACGACAAGATTTAAATTTGCGTGGACCCGGTGAATTGTTAGGCGCACGTCAAAGCGGCGCGCCCATGTTGCGTTTTGCCGACATCGTACAAGATGAAAAATTATTAGACCTCGCTAAAGCCGTGGCAGATGAAATGTTAAATGATTACCCCCAAGACGCGCAGGCGCACCTACAACGCTGGTTAGCAAACAAGCAGGACTATTTACATGCGTGATAAATTTTGGAAAACATTCGCGCTGGCAAGCGGCAGTTACGCGCCCTGGTTGCGAGACAATGATTCCTTGACGGCGCGCATCCAGCAACGTTGTGAAACATTCAGTGTGCAAACTTTACGCAGCAAACAGATGAATGCTGCATATGACGAAACAGTACTGCTCGGATTGCCCAACAATCAAAAAATATTTACTCGCGAAGTATATTTATATGCAGATTTTAAACCAGTAGTATTTGCCCACAGCGTGGTAGAAACTCAGCATTTACGCGGGGTTTGGCGTAGCCTAAAAAACTTAGGGACACGTCCTTTAGGGGCAGTACTGTTTTCACACCCGATGGTGCATCGCGCACCTATGCATTATTACGCGCTGAAATCGCATCATGTTTTATATAGGCGCGCGGTAGAAAATTTAGGAATTGCCCCAGCCAAGTTATGGGCGCGGCGCTCGGTGTTCACCTTGCATGGCGCACCACTGTTGGTTACCGAAGTATTTTTGCCAGATATACTAACCTTGCCAAATAACATTTCAAAAGTGATTTCAGCAAAATGATATCCCGTTCTCGTCTGCAACTGTATATCCAACTCACGCGTCTTAATCGACCGATAGGCATATTGCTCTTGTTGTGGCCTACGCTGTGGGCGGTATGGATTGCAGGCCAAGGTCATCCCACATGGCACATCGTTGGGGTATTTATTTTAGGCACGGTGCTCATGCGTTCAGCTGGATGTGTCATCAATGACTACGCAGATCGTGATATCGACAAACATGTCAAACGCACGCGCGAGCGCCCCATCACCAGCGGACAAGTCGCACCAAAAGAAGCGTTAATACTGGCAGCCGTGCTGGCGTTCGTTGCGCTGTTGTTGGTGCTGACACTCAACACACTCACTTTATTATTATCAATTCCAGCGATATTGTTGGCAGCCAGTTATCCTTACACCAAACGATTTTTAGCTATCCCACAAGCTTATCTTGGTATTGCTTTTAGTTTCGGCATTCCGATGGCATTTGCTGCGCAGCTCAACACCGTGCCTGCGGTGGCGTGGTGGCTGGTGCTGGCCAATTTATTTTGGGTAATTGCCTATGACACTGAATATGCAATGGTGGATCGTGACGATGATATTCATCTAGGTATTCATTCTTCTGCGCTACTGTTTGGCAAATACGACGTGGTCGCGGTGATGATTTGTTATGGCGCGACATTAAACATATTAGTCATGGTCGGACAAATGCTGGAAAAAGGATGGATTTATTATGTCGGGCTGGCCGTTGCAACGGCCATTGCGGTATATCACTTCACGCTCATACAACATCGTAAACGAGAAGATTGTTTCAAAGCATTTTTGCACAACACTTGGTTTGGCATGGCAATATTTGGGGGAATCTTGTGGGATTACGGGCGGTGAAAATCGCACTGCCAAGTCTTACGCAACCAGATGCTATGCATCAGCAACCTGCCCCCGCATGGCATCCTGCATCATTACTACAATCGCCATTATTTGCACCGTTGTACTCTGCTCTGGCAAAGTTAAACAGCACAGATTTTCCCACACGAGCAGATTGCAACATTCTGCTTGTAACACAGCATCCAACTATTGTTACGCACACCGGCTTACCATTGCGCTTCGTCTCACAACAAACGGGTAAGCTCGCATTCGAGCAGCAATACGAGCAGCGTTGTTACCTTGCGGGCGAAGTACAGATGCGCGCTAACAACTGGCATGATTTGTTTAACGTGTTGGTGTGGTTGACCTTCCCAAAAATAAAGGCAGCGCTTAATGCACGACATTACCACGCCTTGCAGATGGCACAAATTCTGCCTAATAAAAACGGGCGCGGCGCACTGCGCGATGCGAATACATTGCTGGATGAATCGGGCGTGATTGTAGTAACGGCGGATGACAAATTAACCAATTTGCTGTGCGATTTTCAATGGAAAAAATTATTCTGGCAACAGCGCGAGCAAGTTAAAACGGCGATGGGATTTTATATTTTCGGCCACGGGCTATTTGAAAAATCTGTACAGCCCTACGTCGGGATCGCTGCTTGCTCATCGTGAGTAGCTTGATGTTTTGCTGCATCAGGAATGGCATGGGTGTTTGATGACAGAAATTTTGCTGCATTGGGGTCCTCTCGTTTTCAGTGCAATAACTGACGGTAGGCGAAGCCAGTATTGGCGCGCGGGTCGCTCAGCAACTGATTGATTGTATGTGTAATGCTGTTCTGATTTTGATAGGCATCTGTCCTGTTTAAATACGTGGTTGATTTTGTCCAACGGCTGCAATTATTGCCGAACCTTGAGACGGCAGGATTTGGTCGGCATAGCGCTCGATGGGGAAGCGAAATACGCCGCGCAAATTGATGCCTTCAAGCCGGGTCGGGGCAATTTTACCGATCAGTTCCGGCGGAATAATCTGTCTTCGGTTGGCCCATCGATCCAGAACAGATTGCATTTGCGACGTATTCCATGCCATCACGATATTGGCCAGCAAACTCAATGCGTCGGCCACGGCTTGCATTTCATCTGCACGTTTAGCTTGCATGGGGCTCACTCGTCCGGTGTAAATGGAGCGCTTGAGGGCGTTAACCGCCTCGCCCCGATTGAGTACCCGCCGCAGTTCTCGCCGAAAGGCGGGTTTAACAGAATAATCAGCTAAAAAAGTTGTTCGCAGAAGCCGTCCCAATTGCACGCCAGCATCGTAGATCGGGTCGCCCTTGGCCGCCGAGCCAAAACGCGCCAGTGCGGCCACCGCGCTGGCATGACCGCTCATAACTGAAGCTGACAGATGCACCAACTCATCCCAGTGGGACTCGATTTGCGCCACATCGACTGTGGCCACGCACACGGATTCGATTTCTGCCGGGATTATAAAATCCCGTGGGACATAGAGCTGGCGCTGTTTGAGCTCCTTGAGTCGCGGGCATAAATCGAACCCCAACAACCTGGAATGTGACATCGCAAAATCAGTATAGCCATGGGTGTCCACCGCCAGCTGACTGGTCTCGATTCGTTCCTGCCGCACCACACCCTCAATGGCCACACCTGCTTGCCGCTCATTCAGGACAAACGGTTGCGCATGAAAGATACCCCAGCGATCACGCACATGGGAATAAATACCCACGGAAGGTGTGTTGCGCCTTGGATCCAGCCTTGCCTGCCACACACGTTTGGTGGTCTCCATGCTCATCATATCTGACGAAGCGAGATCTGATCTCCCCCACGTGGCGGCAATTGCGTGACGCTGCATGAACTCCAGAACCGCTTGGCTGGCTTGAGCCAAGCGGCGCTCGTCGCCAGCCCAACGCATAGCTTGGCGGATGCTGGATGCCGACAGCTGCGGGATCATTCGTGCGCACTCCGCTGCCGTAAGGCTTGTGCCGTGAGCGAGAATGCCTGCATAGACCATCAATAATTCCACCTCAGAGCGGGGTTCCCGCCCGAGCATGATCCAGCTAAAGCGCACCTGGGCATCCACGGCGAGAATAACTTCCGGCAATTGCGATTCCCCGATTCTGTGATCCAGGGCGGCGCGTAGCTTGGTGACCTCTGGATCTTCATCATCTGCCGGCAGTGCGAATAGGTGCAAATCTTCATCGACCCTCAGTGCCCCATTACGCGCAGCTTCGGCCACCGCGTCTACGCTGGTGCGCACACGTGCCAACAACGGTTCGAGAAAGTCAGTTGCTTTTGTCGGCAGG
>CANJMS010000023.1 GCA_947475825.1 Nitrosomonadales bacterium | reverse complement strand
TAAACTGAAAGCCGCAACAACCGAGCACATGCTGACATTGGAAAAATCACCTGAGCGTGTCAAAAAATACTTCCAAGATTCTCGCGTAAAATATGCGGCATGAAAACTTCAAACTTCATCTGGCCGGATCAATAGGAGCCGAAAACGAAGCCAACACAGTGATCGTTTTTATCAGGATATTGGAATTACTATAAGGAGCAACAGACTTGACCATAATCTTCATTCTCTTGGCAGTGTTGGCGACAGTAATATTGCTGGCATTTTTCCGGGCATCCGCTTGGGGATGGTTGCTGGCACTCATCGTATTCATTCCGCTTGTTGCGATTGAATATAAGCTGTCCGACGAATTGTTTACTGTAATACTGCCGCTACTGGTTTTAGTGATAGCTGTGCTGAGTATCCCAGTGTTGCGGCGCATGCTGGTGAGTCGTTTTATACTGAATATTTTTCGCAGAATCATGCCGCAGGTTTCGCAAACCGAGCAAGAGGCGCTGGATGCAGGCACGGTGTGGTGGGATGGCGAGCTATTCAGCGGTCAGCCTGATTGGGCGAAGTTATTGGCTTACCCAAAATCTACGCTGAGTCCGGCAGAACAATCCTTTCTGGATAACGAAGTAGAAACACTGTGCGCGATGCTGGACGATTGGGACATTACCCATGTGCGTCAGGATTTGTCACCCGAGGCGTGGCAATACATCAAGGACAAAGGTTTTTTCGGCATGATTATCCCGAAAGAATACGATGGCTTGGGGTTTTCCGCGCTGGCGCATTCTTCGGTGGTGGCTAAGCTGGCCTCGCGCAGCGTATCCGCAGCGGTGACGGTGATGGTGCCAAACTCTTTGGGTCCAGCTGAACTGTTGTTGCACTACGGCACCCCTGAGCAGAAAGATAAATATCTGCGCGGCTTGGCACGCGGTAAAGAAGTGCCGTGCTTTGCCTTGACTGGCCCGTTTGCAGGATCGGATGCAGGCTCTATTCCAGACTATGGCATCGTTGGCTATGGCGATTTTAACGGCCAGAAAAATGTGTTGGGTGTACGCATCACTTGGGAGAAACGTTACATCACGCTGGCCCCTGTGGCGACCCTGCTGGGCTTGGCTTTTAAACTGTATGACCCCGAGCACTTAGTTGGCAGCGAATCAGAGCGCGGCATTACGCTGGCCTTGATTCCTACTAACACGCCCGGTGTACAAGTGGGGCGCAGACATTTCCCGCTCAACTCTGCTTTTCAAAACGGTCCGACGCAGGGTAATGCAGTATTCATCCCGATGGAATACATTATTGGTGGCACAGCGTATATAGGCCAGGGATGGCGCATGTTGATGGAATGTCTGGCGGCAGGACGCTCCATTTCATTGCCTGCCAGTGCGACGGGCGGGGTGAAGCTGGCGGTGCGAACCAGTGGTGCTTACAGCCGCGTGCGTAAACAATTTAAATTGCCGATTGGAAAATTTGAAGGCGTGGAAGAAGCGTTGGCGCGTATTGGTGGCAATGCTTATATGATCGATGCGGCGCGTATGCTTACCTTAACCGCGCTGGATATGGGAGAGAAGCCCTCGGTGATTTCTGCCATCGTAAAATACCACTGCACCGAGCGTGCGCGTGCCGTCACCAATGACGCAATGGACGTGCATGGTGGTAAGGGTATTTGTCTGGGGCCGAATAATTATCTGGGACGTGCGTATCAGCAAAATCCAATCGGCATTACAGTTGAGGGCGCGAATATTTTGACGCGCAGCATGTTGATTTTCGGGCAGGGCGCGATTCGTTCTCATCCTTATGTGCTGAAAGAAATTCATGCCGCGCATGACAGCGACAAACAGCGCGCAATCCTGAATTTTGACGCTGCCTTGCGGGCGCATATCAGCTTTGCCTTGAGCAACATGTCGCGCGCATTGGTGTATGGGTTGACAGGCGGGCATGGCATTGTTGCCCCGACCGAAGCGCCGACCCGACGCTATTACCAACAACTGACGCGCTATGCCGCAGCATTTGCCTTGGCGGCAGATGTTGCCATGCTGGTGTTGGGTGGCACACTTAAGCGCCGCGAAAAAATTTCCGCCAGATTGGGTGATGTACTCAGCTTGTTATATTTATGCTCGGCCACCTTAAAACGGTTTGAAGATGATGGCCGCCCCGAGGCCGATTTGCCATTGCTGCATTGGGCTATGCAGGACGCGCTGTATAAAATTCAGGATGCGCTGGATGGTGTGTTGAAAAATTTCCCTAGCCGCATAGCTGCATTTTATATGCGCGTATTGATTTTTCCGTTAGGTCGCTGTTTGTCCCCGCCATCTGATGAGCTGGGTCATCAAGTTGCCGCACTCATTCAACATCCGGGTGCACCGCGTGATCGTTTAACTGCGGGCATGTATGTACCTAAAGATGAGAGCCGGGCCGTGGGCGCGCTGGAGGCGGCATTAACCAGTACCTTGTTGTGCGAACCGATACAAGAGCGGGTGAATATAGCCAGACGTAAAAGTGGCAATGGCAATGTGAAAGGACTGGATGAAATGTCGCGCATTGCCGAAGCGCTCGCAGCAGAAATTATCAACGCTGAAGAAGCAAAAATGTTGGAGCGTGATTACGCATTACGCCGTAAAGTGGTGATGGTGGATGATTTCTCGCCGGAGCAATTACCAGCTCGAATGCCAGATCGAATATCAGCGGAGTAGGATGGCGGAGTCCTAAATTTTTATTTGAGTAGCGATAGCTATCTGGAAAAAAGGGGGAGCTGTGGCAACTAACGCAGATTTGATTTCACCGCAGCAGGCAGTAACAGTGCATGGTCTATTCAAGGAACGAGTAAAACGCACGCCTGATGCGATTGCCTACCGCTATTTTGATTTGCAGCAAAGTGCTTGGCTGTCTTATACCTGGGGGCAGATGGCAGGGCAGGTGGCGCGTTGGCAGGCTGCGTTGCAACAGGAAAAATTAGCGGCGGGGGATCGTGTCGCTATCATGCTGCGTAACTGTCCGCAATGGGTCATGTTCGATCAAGCGGCTGCATCATTAGGTTTGATTGTCGTGCCTTTGTACACTGTGGACAGAGCGGATAATATTGCTTACATCGTTAACAATGCGACGGTTAAATTGTTGTTTTTTGAAACCGCCGAGCAATGGAAAACGTTGTACCCTGTGCTTGGCGATATGCCCACCGTGCAACGTTTTATCAGCCTGGATTCCATTGGGCAAAATACATTGTCCCCTTGTGGGACAGACAAGCAAATTAAGGCGCACCCTAATGCCAAACCCAGGCTGACCTCCGCCAGCACATGGCTGCCCGTTCAAGCGCAGCTACAGCCTGAAATTGCGGGATTGGAATCAACGCAGTTGGCGACAATTATCTACACGTCGGGGACGACTGGTCGACCCAAGGGAGTCATGTTGAGCCATGCCAACATGCTTGAAAACGCCTACGCCACATTACAGTTATTCCCCATTTATGACGATGATTTGCTGCTTTCTTTTCTGCCACTCTCCCACACTTTTGAACGTACGCTGGGTTATTACTTAACCGTAATGACTGGCGCTAAAGTAGCCTTCGCGCGCTCTATTGCGCTGTTGAGCGAGGATTTGCAAATTATCCAGCCGACGGTACTGGTTTCTGTGCCCAGAATTTATGAGCGCGTACATACTGCGATTCATGCCAAGCTGGAAGAAGCGCCGCCCTTGCGCCGCAAACTTTTTGAGTTTGCGGTGGATGTGGGCTGGGCGCGATTCTTATATCAGCAAAAACGCGGCTCCTGTCGGCTATCGTTTTTACTATGGCCAATTTTGAATGCGCTGGTGGCGCAAAAAGTCTTGCAGCGCATGGGTGGAAAACTACGCGCGGTTATCAGTGGTGGTGCAGCGTTGTCATTAGATATTTCGCGTATGTTTGTCGGTTTAGGCTTGCCTGTCATTCAGGGTTACGGCTTGACTGAAACCAGTCCGGTTATCTGCGCAAACAAGCTGGATAATAATTTTCCGGACAGTATTGGCTTGCCACTCGGTAATTTAGAGACGCGCATTGGTGCGCAAAATGAGTTGCTGGCCAAAGGTCCAAGCATCATGTTGGGATACTGGAATAATCCAGAGGGAACACGCCATGCGATTGATACAGAAGGCTGGTTTCATACGGGGGATACGGCAGTCATCAGTGAAACAGGGCATGTCTACATTACCGGTCGACTCAAGGACATTATCGTGTTATCGAACGGTGAAAAGGTTCCCCCTACTGACATGGAACTAGCCATCATGCACGACCGTTTATTCGACCAAGTGCTGGTATACGGCGAGGGACGGCCTTATTTGATTGTCATAGCCGTCGTCAATCCGGCGATGTGGCTACAATTTTCCAAGGAAGTGGGCGTGCGCGGAGATATGCCAGAATCTTTACGTGACACGCAAGTTGAACAGCGGGCACTCATGCGTATCGCTGAGCAAATCAAGGCATTTCCAGGTTATGCCAGAGTGCATCGGGTGTTGTTGTTGAGCGAATCCTGGAGTATTGATAATGGCCTTTTGACTCCCACACTTAAAGTTAAACGTGGTCAGGTTGTCGCTCAATATAGCGCAGAAATTGCACAGCTTTACCAAGGACATTGAAAACACCGGGGACATTGAAAACACCAAGGACATTGAAAACACCGGGGACATTGAAAGTATCGAGGGTATTGAAAACAGCAGGGGGTATTGCAATGACAAGGGGCATGCATGTCTGAATCTTTATTCACTGAATTACCTGATCGAAACCCGACGTTGCGTGTGGTTACCATGCCTGCGGATTGCAATCACACGGGCGATGTATTTGGTGGTTGGGTTATGGCGCAAGTTGATATTGCCGGCAGTATCCCGGCGCTGTTGCGCGCGCGCGGGCGCGTGGCAACGGTGGCTGTTAATTCCTTCATTTTTAAGCAACCAATTCTGGTTGGCGATGTGGTTAGTTTCTATGCGGACATTGTAAAAGTAGGACGCACCTCAATTACCGTATCTGTTGAGGTTTACGCCCAACGTAATCCTGCTGAGCCAGCCTGCGTCAAGGTCACCGAGGCTACGCTGGTTTACGTGGCTGTGGGCGAGGATCGTAAATCGCGTCCTGTTCCCGCTAAAGTTTAATACCCATCTAAATAGTTGCATAAAAAGAAGGTTTATTCACCGACCATGCTGGCTCAACCTAAAAATTTACTAACCTATTTTTTATTTTTTATTGGCTACCTGGCGGTCACTTTTACAGTGTTCGGCAGTAATGCCAAAACCCTTGAAAATTTTCAGTTGGGGTTACAAGCCTGCAACGTGATTTTATCGTTGCTGATCGCCTTGTTTTTGTGGGACAACATTCATGCCACACAGCTGCGTGGCCGGCATTATCTGTCAATTTGTTTTGGGTTGGCAGGACTCACTGGATTGCTGGATGCAGCAACCGATCTTGAATGGTCCGGTCGATTGGCTTGGGTAGAGACTTACACGCCTGTTCTTCGGTTGGGTAACTGGTCGCTTCCTACTGCTGTTTTATCCATAGGATTGATCTGGTCATTATGGTTAATCCGCCGACAATCATCGTTAAGTCTGCGAATTTTTATTCTCGGGATGAGTGCGGTGGCTTTGGCCATGTTCCTTGTGGTACTGCATTTCCCTACTTATGTGAATACAGGCATATTGGGAATGCAGCAACCGGTGCAGATTCCGTTGATTCTGTTGTGGGTATTGGTGTGTGTAGTTTATTGGCGTGAGCGACACTTGTATCCTCTGTTTGAAGGTTTTGTAGTAATGGCAGGTTTTATGTGTGTCGCCACAATCGCCATGCTATTTTCGTCGCGGCCACATGACCAATTTGCTGCCATTGCGTTCATAGGCGAGCTGCTTGCATATGGTACTTTAAACGTGACCTTGATGCGCAAGGCTATGGAGGATGCACAAGCTCGCGCAGAGGCTGAACATCGGCTGCAAGTAACCCTGGATTCAATTGGGGACGGGGTGATTACTGCCGATATTCACAATGCGGTGACTTATCTTAATCCTGCTGCAGAAAAGATGACAGGTTGGACAATTTCCGAGGCAGACGGGCAGCCGCTCAATGAGGTATTTCATGTTGTTGGACAGCTTAGCGTGCCGTCTGCGGATGGCGTAAGCACAAACAAGCTTAATCGCAATAGTGTGGTACTGGTTCGTCGCGACGGCACGGAATTAACGGTTGAGGATTCCAGTGCGCTGATGTATACCGATGATGGCAGTATTGATGGAATGGTGCTGACGTTTCGCGACGTGAGCGTGATACACAAAGTTACCGCCCAGCTCACCTATCAAGCGCAGCATGATGACTTAACTGGTTTAATCAATCGGCACGAGTTGGAAGCGCAGCTGCAGGCATCATTTAAGGGTTCCGGGCGAGCGCATACTCTGCTGCACTTGAATCTGGATCAATTTAAAATTATTAATGACACATACGGTAATGCTGCGGGAGATGAACTGTTGCGTCAGGTTGCTGGGCAACTGGCCGCCACAGTTCGCGTTGACGATGTGCTGGCGCGTTTGAGCGGCGATGAATTTGCAGTGTTGTTGTTTAATTGTTCTTTGGATCGAGGCAAGCAAGTTGCTGAAAAATTTCGCCTATTAATTGATCAATTAAAGTTTGAGTGGCAGGAAAAAATATTTCACACCACCGTGAGCATTGGCTTGGTCTATTTTATAGATGCTAAGGATTTCAATCTGGATGTCATGCTGGCAGCAGATACGGCATGTCACATCGCTAAAGATTCTGGTCGAAACCGCATTCATGTATATCGTGATGACGACAAAGAAGTCATGTTACGGCATGGCGAGTTGGCATGGGTCGAGCGCATTCATAGTGCCTTGCGGGAGAATCGTTTGCGACTCTATCGTCAGGAAATTGCGCCAGTGGACAGTGCGATAAAAGAGCGTAAACACTATGAGCTGCTTATTCGTATGCTTGATATGCAAGGCCAGATCATTGCACCAGGAGGATTTATTGCGGCAGCCGAGCGGTATGATTTAATGCCTTTGATTGATCGCTGGGTGGTGTGCACGGCTTTTGCCGCATATAAGAAGGGTAGCCAGGAAGTGTGGTCGATTAATCTGTCTGGCGAGTCAGTTAATGATGATCAATTCTTGGAATTTATACGCACTCAGTTCACAAAATTCGGCGTGCCAACATCGGCAATTTGTTTCGAAATTACCGAAACTGCGGTCATTACCCATTTAAGCAAAGCCAGCTACTTCATACGTGAATTACACGCCTTAGGATGCAGCTTTTCCTTGGATGATTTTGGTAGCGGCATGTCATCGTTCGGATATTTGAAATACTTGCCAGTTGATTATCTGAAAATTGACGGTGGCTTTGTCAAGGATATGGAGACCAATGCTATAGACTACGCGATGGTAGAGGCAATCAACAAAATCGGGCAAGTTATGGGGCTAAAAACCATAGCAGAATTTGTGGAGAACGATCACATCAGGCAGCATTTGAAAGAATTGGGTGTGAATTATGCGCAAGGGTTTTGCATACACAAACCTGAGCCATTGCAATGACGGGCAATTTGAATTTTTTAGAGGTACTCTGAATGAGCAAAAAAATGCTAAAAGAAATAATTGTAAAGGGGCATCATGAATAATCTGACTATACGTAAAGTCGCGGTGTTGGGCGCGGGAGTGATGGGATCACAGATTGCAGCGCATCTGGTGAATGCCAATGTCGAGACGCTGTTGTTTGAGTTACCTTCACCCAAGGGCGACCCGAATGGTAATGTGAATAACGCGCTGGATAGCTTGAAAAAACTGGAACCCAGTCCGTTGGCAAGCCCAGCAAAAGTGGCATATATCCAAGCTGCCAATTATGATCAGCATCTGGAAAAATTGCGCGAATGCGATCTCATCATCGAAGCCATTGCCGAGCGCATGGACTGGAAATCTGACCTGTATCGTAAGGTTGCGCCGTATATAAATGAACGCGCCATCTTCGCCAGTAACACCTCTGGCTTGTCGATTAATCAATTAGCCGAAGCTTTTCCCGAGGCGCAACGGCATCGTTTTTGTGGCATTCATTTTTTTAATCCACCGCGCTACATGCATTTAGTTGAACTCATTCCTTGCGCTGTCACCGAAGCACCGCTGCTCGATCAGCTAGAGACTTTTCTGGTCTCAACGCTCGGCAAAGGTGTGGTGCGTGCAAAAGATACGCCTAATTTTGTGGCGAATCGCGTCGGCGTATTTTCCATGCTTGCTACGCTGCATCACGCACAACGCTTGGGTCTGGGCTTTGATACGGTGGATGCGCTCACTGGCCGTTATCTCGGTCGTCCCAAGAGTGCGACCTTTCGCACGCTGGATGTAGTCGGCCTGGATGTGTTCACGCATGTGGTGGAAACCATGCACACGAATCTGCTTAGTGATCCGTGGCATCACTATTACACCTTGCCGGATTGGTATAAAAAGTTGATCGCTGAGGGCGCGTTGGGACAAAAAAGCAAGCGTGGCATTTATCAAAAAGTAGGCAAGGAAATTCATGTGCTGGATGTGGCAACGCAGACATATAAATTATCCGCAGGCGTGGTGGATGATGCAGTAAAAGAAATTTTGCGCGAACGCGATTGGGCGAAAAAACTCGCTGGACTACGTAATAGCGCGCATCCGCAAGCGCATTTTTTGTGGGAAACTTTTCGTGATGTGTTTCATTATTGTGCCCTGCATTTAGCCGAGATTGCACATAACTCACGTGATCTGGATATGGCGGTGCGCTGGGGTTTTGGTTGGGATAGCGGCCCGTTTGAAATCTGGCAGGCAGCGGGCTGGCAACAAATCGCAGGTTGGATACAAGCAGATATTACGGCAGGAAAAACCATGTCCCCAGCCGCACTGCCAAGCTGGGTGACTGAACCAGATCGCAATGGTGTGCATACTGTGCAGGGTTCGTATTCTCCCAACAAAAAACAGTATCAACCTCGTTCCGCGCTCACTGTTTATCACCGCCAACCTTTTCCAGATCATTTGCTGGGAGAGGTTAAACAATATGGCGAAACGGTGTTTGAGAACGAAGCGGTACGCCTGTGGCATATGGGCGACAACATCGCCATCCTCAACTTTAACACCAAGATGCACATCATTAGTAATGAGGTGCTGGATGGAATTTTGCGTGCAGTAGATGAGGCGGAAGAAAATTTTAGCGCATTGATTATCTGGCAGACCGAGCCACCCTTTTCCGCAGGCGCAAACCTGTTGCAACTGATGCAAGGCGTGCAGCAAACCGCCCCCGATGAAGGTGTGTTCGATAAGTTGAAACAGGCGGCAAACCGTGTCAAATATACCGTGGCGGGTGGTGGTGGGGTGGGCGCGATAGTCAATGCCGCCACTGGCAACGTGCCGCGTGTGGAAGATGTGGTCGCTAAATTTCAGCAAGTTTCGCAGCGCTTAAAATATGCACAAGTGCCCACCATCGCAGCAGTCGATGGCATGGCGTTGGGGGGTGGTTGCGAATTTTCTATTCACTGCACCCGCATCGTCGCGACGCTGGAAACGTACATCGGTCTGGTTGAAGTGGGGGTCGGCATCCTGCCCGCAGGTGGTGGTTGCAAAGAAATGGCGCAACGCGCAGCAGCCGATGCACAGAAATTTTCCAACGATGGCCGCGTCGATGTGTTTCCCTATTTGCGTCGCTATTTTCAGCAAATCGCCATGGGCGAAATTTCCAAGAGCGCGGAGTTGGCGCGGGAGATGGGCTACCTGCGCGCCTCGGATCGCATCGTTATGAATCGCTTCGAGCTGTTGCACATCGCCAAAGAAGAAGCCCGCGCACTCAACGCCACCGCCTATCGTCCGCCGTTAGCACAACGCCAGATCATGGTTGCCGGGCGTATCGGAATTGCCACTTTTAAAGCCTCTATGGTCAACATGCTCGAAGGCGGATTTATTTCAGAGCACGACTACAACATTGGCTGTCGTGTTGCCGAAACAATGTGCGGGGGCGATGTAGAAGCAGGCAGCCTGGTGGATGAGCAATGGCTACTGGATTTAGAGCGCAAGAATTTTATGGAATTATTGGCGACCGATAAAACCAAAGCGCGCGTGGAATACATGTTGAAGAACGGTAAGCCGTTGCGGAATTGATAAAAAACTACTAGATGAAACAACTAGCCATCTGACTAGGCTGCCAAAGAACGTCAGCCAAGTCATTGGTTATGTGCTTGGCATAACTTTGTTACTCAATGGCTCAAAATGCGGGGTCGCGAAGCGATAGACTCAAATGTAAACTCTGCTTTTTTGCCATTTCGCGCCTTGTTCTGCCTGCGCTCGCTACGTTTTTCAGTACTTTTAAATGTACTTGTTGTTACGGAATTTAAAAGATATCATTTCGCTACCATTTAAATAGTCGTGAGGATGTTATGTCTGGATTACTGATTAAAGATTTCCCACCCGATTTGCACCGCAAACTCAAGGAAGAGGCCGCGCGTCATCATCGTTCCATGACGCGGCAGGCTCTGGCTCTTCTGGAACAAGCATTGTCTGCCCAGCCAAAAAATGCCGTTGAACTTTTACCTAGACCGATTAAGCCCGCAAAGCGGGTGACAAAAAATGATGTCGTCACGGCCATCCGAGAAGGCCGCGATTCGAAAAAAACCAGTCAGCCCAGATGATCGTTATTGATGCCAACATCCTCGTCTATTCGCTAATTGAGGGTGAATACTCGCCGCTGGTCAAAAAGTTGCAGGAAAAAGAAACCGATTGGCGCACCACGGCACTCTGCTTGCACGAAGTGTTAAACGTATTGGCAACTTACCAGCGTCGCGAAGTGCAGGCGCTCAAACAATGCAAAAAATTACTGGAACATGCCGAACGCTTTATGCAAGTAGCGCAGTGTGAAGTGAAAATGGATGCGGCACTTTCCGTCGCAGCGAAATACAACCTCACTGGTTATGACGCGCAATATGTCGCGCTGGCGCAAAGCCTCAATGTCTTGTTGGTGACCGAAGATCGCAAGCTGAGAGAAGCCGTGCCAGGGATAGCGTTTTCTATGCAGGAGTTTTTGCGCTAGCGATGCAATATACGGCGGCGATGTAGAAGCAGGCAGCATGGTCGATGAACAATGGCTACTAGATTTAGAACGCAAGAATTTTATGGAATTATTGGCGACCGATAAAACCAAAGCGCGGGTGGAATGCATGTTGAAGAACGGCAAGCCATTGCAGAATTAGGTTAGCTTCGTTGATTTAATTATGAAAACAAAGAAACGCGGCGAAATTTACATTTCTTGTCTGGCTTCGAATTATAAGCAGCCGATAGCTGTTTTGGTTGAACGTTTATTGAAAGTAAAATTGCCTGATTCCCAGGATGACAAACCACTTGAGTCAGAAGTTGATTATGCGGTCACCTTGGTTGTTCTGTTGATGTTTTATTTTGAAGCATGGGTGTCGAGGGCGCGTCATTTCGACGGAAGATTTGACGCAACCAATATGGACAAGAAGAAATATGTCGCTTCTTGGATGAACTCATTAAATGAACCAAGTTTAGAGCCGATTATCGCTAGGCTGGAAGAAGTTTATTTTCTGAGAGATGCGATTGTTCATAATCATATTTGGACTTATACGCAGAGCTGGGCTCAAGGTAACGCACATTATTCAAACTTTAACTTTGATCTCACATGGCAAAGCAGGCCGAAAAAATTTGGCAATATTGTTAGGGGGAAATTGCCTCTGCAATCTTTCCCTCGTACAAAATTGTTAAATCTGATGGTTGTGCCAGGCTTCGTCGGGCGTAAGGAGGTGGCGTTGATTTTTAAGACGGTGAAGGATGCACTAAAACTTCTGGATGAATTGGACTACCTTCAGATTGCTCCTAAAGTCCCCTATGTTCGTTTTGGCAAAAAACTGAGTTTTCCATTCTGGGGTTTGATAGGCAGCATTCAGAAATCTTATCTTGGGCAATCGCGTACGGATTAACGCGAAACAAGGGAAGCCTCAGGGATGTACCACGGTTTATTTGATTTGATATTCGTATGACAACATGACAACACCGCTTAACCCTAAATCTGATTTCAACGAGATCACGCAACTAATTCATGCCGCGCGGCAGCGTGCGGTGCAGGCGGTGAATGCTGCGTTGATCGAGTCGGTGTAATTGTTCCCACCATTGGTGAGAAAACTGTCGTGGACGTACAACCTTATCGTGTGATTAGGAATGCATCAGATTTTAGTAGGGGCGTATGGCAATACGCCTTGTCCCGTTTAACAAAGGGCGTATTGCCATACGCCCCTACGGGGAATGAACCATACGTCCATAAGGAGGATAAAACATGTCTGATTAATCAAATGAACGTCATCGGCGCAGCCTTCGTTTGAAGGGATATGATTATTCTCAAGCGGGGGCGTATTTTGTGACCGTTTGCGCATATAAAAAGGAATGTTTGTTTGGTGGAATAGAAAGCGGTGTTATGCGATTGAACGAGTATGGGGAAATTGTGGCATCGGAATGGATGAGGTCGGCGGAGATTAGATTGGAGATTGAATGCGGTGAATTTGTGGTGATGCCAAATCATTTTCACGGTATCGTCCACATCGTAGCGGCGTATGGCAATACGCCCATTTCTCAGGATGAGCAACAAGAAATATATTGCCACAAGAAGAGCGTATTGCCATACGCCGCTACGTCGCCTTCGCGCAATTTGGGTGCAATGGTGCGTGGTTTTAAGGGGGCAGCAAGCAGGCGTATCAATCAAATTCGTAACACGCCCAGTGCTCCGGTGTGGCAACGTAATTATTATGAACACGTTATTCGTGACAATGAGGATTGCAATCGTATTGCCGAATATTTCGTCAACAACCCGCAACGATGGCTGGAAGATTCGTTGCATCCAGAAACTATGAAATTTTCTTTGTATAACAGATAGGAGCAACCATGAGCAAACAAATACAAGAAGCTTATATCGTTGCTGCAACGCGCACGCCTGTTGGCAAAGCGCCGCGCGGTATGTTTCGCAATACACGTCCCGATGATTTGTTGGCGCATGTGTTGCGTAGTGTGTTGGCGCAAGCACCGTCGCTGGATGCGGCAACGGTAGGCGATGTCATCGTAGGCTGTGCCATGCCGGAAGCGGAACAGGGGATTAACGTGGCGCGCATTTCCTTGCTGCTGGCGGGCTTGCCAAACACAGTGCCGGGCGTGACGATCAATCGTTTTTGTTCATCCGGTTTACAGGCGGTGGCAATGGCGGCGGATCGTATTCGTCTCGGCGAGGCGGAGGTGATGTTGGCTGCCGGGGTCGAGAGTATGAGTATGGTGCCGATGACGGGTAATAAGGTGGCGATGAACCCCGCGATTTTTGCGCGCGATGAAAATATCGCAATTGCATTTGGCATGGGTATGACGGCAGAGAAGGTGGCTGAGCGCTGGAAGGTGACACGCGAGGCACAGGACGCTTTCGCGCTGCGCAGCCATCAGCGGGCGATTGCAGCGATAAGTGCGGGGGAGTTTGCGGACGAAATTACGCCGTATACCATTACCGAGCATGAGCCGGATTTGCAAAGCCGAGAGGTGCGCGAGAAGACTCGTACAGTGGCGCAGGATGAGGGGCCGCGTGCAGATACTTCGCTTGAAGTGTTGGCGAAATTAAAAACGGTATTCGCACAAAAAGGCTCGGTCACGGCAGGCAATAGTTCGCAAATGTCGGACGGTGCAGGCGCGGTATTGCTGTGTTCCGAGGCGGCGTTGAAACGTTATAACTTAACGCCGATTGCAAAATTTCTCGGATTTTCCGTGGCAGGTGTGCCGCCGGAAATCATGGGTATTGGCCCGAAAGAAGCGATTCCAAAGGTTTTGCGGCAGGTTGGTTTGCAATTGCAGGATATGGATTGGATAGAGTTGAACGAGGCGTTCGCCGCGCAATCGCTGGCGGTGATTCACGACCTGGGGTTAGATCCGGGTAAGGTAAATCCGCTGGGCGGCGCAATTGCATTGGGTCATCCGTTGGGTGCAACGGGGGCAATTCGTACCGCAACGTTGTTGCACGGTTTGCGCAGACACAAACAGAAATACGGTATGGTTACCATGTGTATCGGTACGGGGATGGGGGCGGCGGGGATATTTGAAGCACTATAAAACCTATTGCGCCTCGCCATGACGGTGTTGCTCAAAAGCGCAAAATCCTCATGTATCAAATATACATTCCGGTTTTTTGCTTGTTCGCGCCTTGTCCTGTCGACGCTCACGACGGTTTTATTCCATTTCCTGATAGGAAGGCCAACAATCCAAGTTGTTCGTGCTGAGATTGTCGAACCACATACTTTTTGCGCTACAAGTCTTCGACAAGCTCAGTGCGAACGGATTTAATCAGCATTTTGTTCAAGCTAAATGAAAATTAATAATCTGAATAACGATGTTCATTCAGCCATCACTGACCGTGCCGCGCTAGAACAAGCCTTGCACGCGCAAGGCACAGCATGGCATCAATTAGTAACTTCGCGTTGCCCCCATCTTTTCGCAGCCGCAACGGTATTTGTTTCCAGTGCCCAGTTGCAACAAATGCGCGATGTGATTCAGTCGATCAACCAGGTTGTGGCCCTGCCAGCCTGGCATGATGCAGTGTTGCCAGCACCCATGAATAAATCACTACCCAAAGCTCAAGGCGTGTTTTTTGGATACGACTTTCATGTCAATGCGGAGGGTGTGCATCTGATCGAAATTAACACCAACGCTGGCGGAGGACTGCTGAATAATTTGTTGTTACAAAGTCAGCATCACGTGACGGCGGCGGGGGAGGTGACGGCAGATGAGAATATGGAGTACGTTTTTGTGCAGATGTTTTTGCGCGAATGGCGTTTGGAGCGCGGTGATCAACCGTTACGCAGCATTGCGATTGTGGATGAAAAACCGCAGGAACAGTATTTTTATCCGGAATTTTTATTGGCGCAAAAGATGTTTGAGCGTGCCGGATTGCTCACTGTGATTGCCGACCCTGCAGAGCTGGAAATGCGTGCTGATGGGGTGGTTTGTCAAGGGCAAAAAATTGGCATGATTTACAATCGGCTGACCGATTTTTCATTGCAGCTACATGCAGTACTCAACGCGGCCTATCAAAATAATCTAGTTGTGATAACCCCTCATCCCCACGCTTATGCCTTGTATGCAGACAAGCGTAATCTCACCTTGCTGACGGATGCGGATAGGCTGCGTGTGATGGGAGTGTCAGCACGGACTATCGGGACATTGCAGGCAGGCATTCCAGAAACGCGGCAAGTGTTAGCGCAAGATGCCGAGTATTGGTGGCCGCAGCGCAAGCAATGGTTTTTCAAACCTGCCACAGGCTATGGTGGCAAGGGCTCTTACCGTGGTGCCAATATTACGCGCAAGGTGTTTAGCGAAATTATTCAAGGCGACTATGTTGCACAACGCATGGCAGTACCGGGTGTGCGATTGGTTGGTGTGGCAGGCGCTGAACCAGCGGTATTTAAATTTGATATACGTTGCTACGTGTATGCAGGCCAGTTACAGATGGTGGTGGCGCGCTTATATCAGGGACAGACTACCAATTTCAGGACTGCTGGGGGTGGGTTCGCAGTCGTGCAGGTGGTCGGTTAAAATGAATTTTTGTTAGAGATATCACGATGACATTTTATGCAATTTTGGCCGTCGGTTTGGGCGCGGCAATCGGCGCGTGGCTACGCTGGAGTTTGGGCTTGTGGTTGAACCCGGTATTGCCTGAATTGCCGCTGGGGACTTTGTTTGCCAATTTAATGGGTGGATATTTGATCGGCTTGGCAATCGCATTTTTTATGCAGTATCCGGGGCTTTCACCAGAATGGCGATTGCTCATCATCACCGGATTTTTGGGCGGGTTAACTACATTTTCCACCTTTTCTGCCGAGACGGTCACTTTGTTGATGCGCGGGCAATATGCCTGGGGGCTGGTTATTATTTCCGCTCACGTGCTGGGCTCGTTGCTGATGACGATATTGGGGATGCAAAGTTTTAAGTGGCTGCAAACATAGGATTGGGTTATGCAAAACGTTTACTTGAAATTTTATCTGACTGAAAAACGGCAGCATAACGGCAGCCTGTTGTATGAATGGCTGCTTGATGAAGCAACGCGATTAGGTGCAACGGGCGGTTCGGCTTTTCGGGCTATTTCCGGGTTTGGTAGACATGGCCGTTTGCACGATGAATCATTTTTTGAACTGGCTGGAGAGTTGCCCGTGCAAGTAGAGTTTGTGACAGACAGCATGACCGCCAACCAGTTGATGGACAGTTTGCGCGCACATCAACTCAATTTGTTTTATGTGCGCTATGTTGTGGAAACAGGCGTTGTATAACTTTCCATGGACCGGCATAAGTAGTGCGCCATTTCTAACAAAAATTTAAGAGCACGGTACATCTTTTGCAGAAATAACTCGGTATCAGCTGTGGCCCAATCGACAGGTGGGCTGCCAGGTAGATTACTAGACAGACCAACAAAAACCCCGATACTGCCGGGTTATTTTTTAGGCGAGCATCAAGCCTCGTCCGTACCTAGAGCAGTAGTGTTAAACCCGCCATCTACATAGCTGATTTCACCGGTTATGCCACTCGCTAAATCGCTACACAAAAAAGCCGCGACATTGCCCACTTCTTCAGTGGTGACGTTGCGTTTTAGTGGTGCATGTTTTTCGTTATAGGCCAGCAGCTTGTTGAAATCTGCAATGCCTGCGGCAGCGAGTGTTTTAATGGGGCCGGCAGAAATTCCATTCACCCGAATACCCTTGCGACCCAGATTCATCGCCAGATAGCGCACACTGGATTCGAGGCTGGCCTTGGCTAAACCCATCACGTTGTAATGTGGCATTGTGCGTACCGCACCCAGATAAGTCATGGTCAGTAGTGCGGCATTTCGTCCTTCCATCATGGGCAACGCGGCTTTGGCCATAGCGGGAAAACTGTATGAGCTGATGTCATGTGCGACGCGAAAAGCTTCGCGCGTAAAACCATCCAGAAAATCGCCCGCCAGTGCCTCGCGAGGGGAGTAGGCAATGGCGTGAACGAAGCCATCAAAGCCCTCCCAGTGTTTTTTAAGATCAACAAAAAGCTGACCAATTTCTTCATCACTTGCGACATCACACGGAAATACTAATGTGCTGTTGAACTCTTTTGCTAAATCGGTCACCCGCTCACGAATGCGTTCACCTTGATAGGTGAATGCCAGTTCAGCTCCTTCGCGCCGCATGGCTTGCGCTACGCCATAAGCAATGGAGCGGTTGCTAATTAATCCAGTGATCAGAATACGTTTGTTTGTCAAAAATCCCATGTTAGTCCTTTGAATTTTAATAGTGTGTACTGTGGCTGGCGATTATAACCGAGCCAACCTGACTGTGTATGCGAAGCCTCATTTTAAGAAAGCCTCAATAAGAATGTTTGACGCTATTTCTTACATCCAATAGGATGAACGTCTGATTTTTGCAGCCACCAATTTATCATAATGCTTACGCCTATTTTTTTTCGCTTAAGGATATTTACATTTTCTCTGTTACTCACTGCCTGTGCGTCGGTGGATAGTGATCGTGGAAACAATCATCAATCTACACCAGCGGCGGTACGCCCTGCATTGGTTAATTACGCCCACAGCCTGATTGGGATGCCGTATAAATTTGGTGGTATTTCGCCCAACACGGGTTTCGATTGCAGTGGATTTGTGATGCATGTATATGGCAAAAAAGCGGGCATTAATTTGCCGCATAATGCGAAATCCATCAGTGAGTACGGTAGCAAGATTACGCGGACGGATTTAAGACCCGGTGATCTGGTTTTTTATAACACGTTGGGTAATGATTTCTCCCATGTCGGGGTTTACATCGGGGGAGATAAATTTATCCACTCCCCCTCATCCGGCAAAAAAGTGGGTGTTGTTGATATGCAAATGCAATATTGGAAACAACGATTTAATGGCGCGCGTCGACTGCTTAATTAAAATGACAGCCAACATACTCAGTTGCAATCGTATACAATTAAGCGATGTTTGTATGCGGATTAACACGAAAACGTAATGCTGGAAATTCGTAACCTTGCCTGCACGCGCGGGGATCATCTGCTATTTTCCGACCTCAATTTCACACTGAATGCTGGTGAGATTTTGCAGGTGCAAGGCGTGAATGGAAGCGGTAAGACCACTTTATTGCGTACATTGTGTGGCTTGGTGACACCCACCACAGGACAAATTAATTGGAATGGAAAGAATATACAGGATCTTGGAGCAGCGTATTACGCCGAGATGATTTATCTGGGTCATCTGAACGCGCTCAAAGATGAGTTGAGTGCTGTGGAAAACATGAGGATCAGCGCGGGGTTGGCAGGGTGCGAGATTGATGATGTGCAAATATTTGCCGCGTTGCAACATATGGGTTTGCGTGGACGTGAAACCTTGCCAGTTAAGGCATTGTCTCAAGGACAGTCCAGGCGCGTGGCACTGGCACGTTTGTTAATCGGACATTTTCCGTTGTGGATATTAGATGAGCCGCTCACTGCGCTGGATGTGGGAGCGGTGCAATTAATACAAGATTTAATTGCCGCACATCTGGCGCGCAACGGCATGGTTATCTACACAACGCATCAACCGTTAGAAGTAGTGGGCGTGACGACGCGTAGGTTGACATTGTCATGAACCAAAAAGCCGTTACGGGGCTATCGTTAGCTGGGGGATTGTCGTTGACCGGATTATTCGTGCTGATAATTCGTCGTGATTTGGTGCTGGCCATACGTCGTCGTGCTGATGTATTGACCACGCTGATTTTTTTCATCATCGTGGTGACGCTGTTTCCGTTGGGTGTGGGGCCAGAGTTGAATATGTTACGCACCATGGCTCCCGGCACACTGTGGGTAGCGGCCTTGCTGGCTTCAATGTTGTCGTTGGGCAGATTATTTTCAGCAGACTATTTGGATGGCACGTTGGAGCAAATGATGTTGGTGCCGCAATCCTTATCCGCTCTGGTGTTAGGTAAAATGGTGGCGCACTGGATGGTGTCAGGTTTGCCACTCGTGCTGATTGCTCCGGTATTGGGCTTGCAATTTGATATGCCAGCACAGGCCTTGTGGATGTTGATTTTAACTTTGCTGCTAGGCACACCTATCCTCAGCATGATAGGTGCAATCGGTGCTGCATTAACTTTGGGTTTGCGTGGTGGTGGCGTGCTGGTGTCATTGCTGGTATTGCCCTTGTGCATTCCGGTGCTGGTGTTCGGGGCAGGCGCGGTTGAGGCAGTCACCAGTGGCATCAATCCGGCAGCGCATTTGTCATTGCTAGGGGCATTATTATTGCTGGCATTAGTTTTTACGCCATGGGTTACCGCCATGGCTTTACGAATATCAATGGAGTGAATGTTGGCGATTAATTGGTTTAAATATTCCGCACCCAGCACATTTTATGGTGCGGCTGGAAAAATGATTCCGTGGTTTGCAGCGTCTTCAGTGCTACTTTTTATACTGGGTTTATACCTGGGATTTTTTGTAGCACCGTCCGATGTTCAGCAAAGCGAGGCATATCGCATCATGTTTATTCATGTGCCTGTGTCTATTTTGTCCATGTTTATTTATTTGATTATGGCGGGCTATGCTGCACTGGGACTAATTTTTAACACACGGCTATCGGCCATGATGGCGAATGCGCTCGCACCGACAGGCGCGCTGTTTGCCTTCTTATCGCTGTGGACTGGCGCACTGTGGGGTAAGCCCATGTGGGGTGCTTGGTGGGTGTGGGATGCGCGCTTAACTTCGGAACTTATTCTGCTGTTTTTGTATCTTGGATTTATTGCCCTTCATGCATCCATAGATGATCCGCGGCGCGCTGATCGAGCCAGTGCACTTTTGGCGATTATCGGCTCGGTTAATGTGCCTATTATTTATTTTTCTGTGCAATGGTGGAACACCTTGCACCAAGGCGCGACCATTAAACTCACCGGGACAACTATGCATGTCGCCATGCAGCAGAGTTTGCTCGTGATGTTTCTCGCTTGTTGGTTATACGTCATTACGATGGCACTACTGCGTGTACGTAGTATTATTTTGGAACGAGAGCGAAATAATCAGTGGGTAATGGAATTGACGGAGATGAAACCATGAACTGGAGTGAATTTTTTTCCATGAAAGGATACGGCTTGTATGTATGGGGATCATACGGTATGGTCATGTTGGTATTTATAATTGAGATTGCCATGGTGCGCCATCGGCGTACGCTGATTGTGCGACGCTTACGGCAAATGCGCGATGCAGCACCCAATGTGTAATGCAGGAAATAGGAAAATAGAATGAAACCACGGCAGAAAAAAACGATGATTATTCTGGGTGCGCTTGCCATCTTAGGGACAGCAGTTGGCCTGGTGATGTACGCGCTAACCAATAACATCAGTTTATACTTTACCCCGACCCAAGTTTTTAATAACGAGGCTCCGCAAGGGCGTGGATTTCGCGTGGGCGGTCTGGTGGAAGAGGGTAGCGTCAAGCGTCAGAGTGACGGCTTGACCGTGCATTTCAATATCACGGATACCGTTAAAATCATTCCTGTCGTGTACAAAGGGTTTTTACCTGACTTGTTTAAGGAAGGTAAGGGCGTGGTGGTGCATGGCAAGCTTGAGGGTGGTGGCGTGTTTCGAGCGGATGAAGTGTTGGCCAAGCATGATGAAAATTATGTCGCTCCAGAAGCGGCTTTTGCGTTGAAGCAAGCAGAGATTTTAAGGCGGGCAGGCAAGGCAACAGAAAAAACGCCAGCAGCAGTTGAACCTAAAAAATAAATTGAATATAAAGTGAGTTTTTGAGAAGGGTTTGCAGTGGTAAACGATGGTTGTACCAAAGGCAGGCAATCCACTACGCAGCAAGCTGCGTGTGGAATTGACACTATAGCTGATGAATCGCCAACAACCTGCACCATCACTTCAACCTTGCCGCCTTGTGCGCCTGTTTATTAAAAACTAGCTGGAAGTTAATCTGGCAATTGATCGATAAACTTCTTCATCGAAACTTTCAACGCTTCAAAATGCGGGTTGTACATCAGGCGGCCCAGGAGGTCGACCTGCATATTTTCTTTAGTTGTTTCTCCCAGCCAACAAGCATCGCGGTTATTGCGACATGCTTCGTATTTTTCCATGTTATGCGGAAAGTAATGCAGGCAGTTTGCATAGCTGCCGTGCGTGCCAAAGTAGGGATCCTCTGCTGGTAACGTGAGTGCGGTGTGCGCCGAGCTTATAATTTTTTGCTCGGGCAGTGCGCTTTGTAGCCATTCCAATTGATCGGCAGGAAAGCCAGGAGCAGGATTTTTAGTGCCCGTGGCATACAGCACCAGCTTGTTAGAGGAGTTTTGTAAACAGGCCATAAAAGTTAACGTTGCCGAAGTCAATACCGTGCTGTCTTGTATACTGGCTACGGTAAATATCGGGAGGGTCGGAGCACGATCTTGCACGCGGCGTTGCACTTCTTGAATCAGTGTGTACATTTGTGCCGCAGCATTTTTTGGTAGTGATTCGTATTTATAAATATTTACGTCGGGAGAAATATATATCCATTTTTGCGATGGCACCATCCAGCTAAATAATTGATGCAAATTGGCATAGGCGGCGCGAGATGATATCTGTAGCGCGGGCGAGAAAAGAAATAAGCCACGTATACGTTCATCAATCAAACTCTGATAAAGGCTTAACGTCCCGCCCGCCGAAAATCCTGCCAGATAAATTTCATCTACTTCTGCCGCTAATTGTTCGGTGCCATAGTTAATAGCATGAGTCCATTCCCGCCAAGTCACGTCCAGCAAATCACCAGGTTGTGTGCCGTGCCCGGGTAACAAAATTGCCAATACATAAAACCCTTGCTGCTGAAAAAATTTGCCCAGATAGCGCATAAAATAGGGCGAATCAGACAAGCCATGCGTGAGCAAAACGCCACGCTTATAGGACTTTGTCTGTCCTGTTACATTTTGGCCTGTTACATTTTGGCCTTTTGCTACTGGGGTAATCGGTTTGAGTTCGAACGGTGCGTTGCCGTTAGCTATTTTATCTAACTCATACGCCGCATCATTGCTGTGTAATTTTTTTCGTGCGGTAGCAATCATCTGGCGGCTTTGCGCCGCGTAATCTGCGAATGCCAGACCATCCCCATGAAATGTTGAATTCAATCCTGAGGGTTGATGACGAGATGCCAGTAGAGAAGTAAAGGTCATATTCAGCAGGTCTGTTAATTAATCATTGCCATGCTAGTTGTGTTTCCGTGCAATCGCACTGACTGGCACGTGTCTGGACATGTTATTAGATTTGGAAATTGGTGGGGGGAGCTCATAATTTGCAGGCGACCCTTTCTGGTGATTGAAATTGTTTTAAATTTAGACAGATGACATGATTTCGCCTAGTGCATTTTTTCTTGAATCTCATTCAATGTTACCTGTGTGATACTCTGCTCCTCGCTGTCACCCTTAATCTCGGCGAGTCTCACCGCCTGCTTCGCAGCAGAAAATGCTTCAATGTAGCGTTTTTGATCTGCCAGCGTTTGCGCTAGATTGTTAAATGCAATGGCGGAATCAGGATGCGCGAGCGTCGCCTGGCGTAAAATTCTTTCAGCTTGCTCCTTGTCTCCCAGCGTATAAAATGCATTCCCCAAGCCGATATGCGCAGTTAAATTATTCGCCCATTTTTTAAGTGCGGCTTGATAAACAGTCATGTTTTCTTTAGGCGTAATATTTTTCTCCAACGCCACCGCTGCTTTAATATACGTATCTTCTGTTGCGGTATGCGGCATGACTCCGGCAGGAAGTGCCAGCATGGCCCAATACGCCGCTCGCTGCCAAGTGTATTCAAACGTAGTTAACGGCATAATTAGCCGTTGCTCAAGACCCGAGCGTAAAATAATTTCTTGACGCGGTAAATCATAACCAATCACTACCGCATAATGCCAAACGGGATACCAGCGCAGTGCTAAATTTTGTAAGACAACTACTGGCGTGCCCGCTGCCACTTCGGTTAACAAATTCTGCAAACTTAAATCCTGCCGACTGGATTCCAATGGATAGGCGAGCAAGCCATTACGACGTGCCGAGGCCAGCATTTCCACTTGCAAACTACCTTCACGCCCGGGTAGATAAACTTGCTTAATTAAACTGTCAGGCGTGACCTGCACGCCAGCTGCATTTAAAACCATAGCCAGCGCAGCCGGGCCGCATTGGTGGGTATTCTGTGGATAAAACGGCACGTCCGTTAGCTCAACATGCGCGGGCAAATCTTTGGGAGGCGCGTGCAATAACTGCTGCGTCTGCGGAGTCGCACAACCGCTCAATAGCATGATTAAAAACAAAACGCCCGCTTGCACACGGGCGTTTTTGTCGATACTCATTATTACTACTTATTTTGCTGGACGAGTAATCGAGCGTGTAAAAGGGAATACCTTAGTGAAGCCCAAAATGTCCGTTACCAGTAACACAATAAATACTGTTAGCAAAACACCCAGCACATCACCTCCAGCCGGCAACTGATCCAACTTGCCTGCAAGTTGTTGCACTTCATCGTCAGTCAACGCATTCACACGTGCGTGTGCAGTTTGCGTATCAATGCCTTCCTTCTGCAGTGCTGCACGAACATCATCACGATCAATTAATGATTGTACGCGCGCGCGATCAAATTGAACTTGCGTTGCCGAAGTTGTAACTTTATCAGCCCCGATCATTGCTGCCTGCACCGATTGCAGTGGCAGACTCAAGCTCAACATGCTTAACATCAAGATGCGGCCAGTGATACACATAAAACGCTTATTCATGTAATGCCCTCCTAAAGTAATTGATTTGGCTGTGTCCGTCGAAAATAAACTGACAAGCCCCTTGTTTACTGCATTGCAAAATTTTACCGTCTTAATTGTACCAGCAAATATACCAACACTATGATTTGCTCGCTCTCAATCCCCCGCTATTTTGAGTCATGCCAAGAGACTGTTGCCAAGCAATCACTTCCGATAGCCGCCATCGTACAGACCCCGTGCCGATAGATAGAGGGCGCGGGAATTTCTCTGACTTTATTAAGCGGTAAATTGTTGCTCTGCTCAGGCCGGACATTTTTTCAACGGTTTTACGCTGGGTGAGATAGTCAATAATTTGGTGTTGTACTTTCTAGCCTTGGCTTTCACCTTGCGCCCGACATAGCTTTTGAACGGCTCGCCTTTGTTGCGGTGAAACTCTGTCGCCTGTGCGAGATATTCACTCAGACCTTCGCCGAAGTCTTCAATGCCGCGGCTTGCTATGAACGAGGTGAGGCCGTCTAGTCCGTGAATAAATAGCCGCTCATCAGCAGGCAGACGTGCTGGCCTAAAGCATTTTAAGCGGGCTGGTCGAGTTGCAGGGCATACACCGAGGCAATGGCATCCCAAAGCGGATGGTTAGGCCAGCGATCCCGCTTGGTGTCGTTCGGGTTGGGGATGGATAGGCGCAGCCAGTCATGAGTCAGGTAATGCCACAATGCCGCTTGTTGCTTGAGCAAATCGGACAGGCTGATGATGCCAACCTCCTTGAGCGTTTGCTTCTCGGTTTGGAATTCCATGCGCCAAACCCTTTCGTCCACCTGCCAGCCATTGGCTTGCCATAGCCCGAATAAATAGGTCTTGTGCGACTTGTTGACGATCTCGACAACTTTCTCATACAGACGCGCATGCAAATTACCACCCACCCCGATAACCCAACCCGTGAAAAGTTCATCCAGTCGGCAATCAAAATATTTCGCCATCAAGCTTGCCCGCGTGATTCAGTCCGGCTGTTCGATTATAGCGAGATTATCGGCACAGACGAAATCCAGAAACAAATCGGCACGGCTGACACTGGCTTAACTGTCAACGATGCCCAGCTTATTATTAGGAGCGGCTTAGCCGCGGAACCCAAATAAATCGCGGCTAAAGCCGCTCCTACATCTGATGAATTATTATCGTTTTTAACGAAAAATGGAATAAGACGGTTAGTGCAATTTGTTCCTATATTCCTCGTAAGCGATAACAGCAGTAATTTATCCGGCTTGTATCTGTTCACAGCGATCAACGCCAATAACGGCATCGATACAGGTGAATTAACGCTGCTAAGCATCATTACCGCTAACGCGCAGTTGACGAATGCCAACATCGCAGTCGTCATTTAATCACTTGCGGCTGTTCCCATCCCCTCACACGGGGGAAGGAATTTGATTCCTTCCCTTTTCATGGGGGAGAGCGAAGCGAGGGGCAATTAGGGTGGGGGTTATAGTCGGGAAGGGAGTTTGGCGCGCTGTCTGGTGGAGGGATTTGTTTTTTCTTGAGACAATTCAGAAAAATGACCTGAGTATCATTACGATAATTCCACCCAGTACTAAACCGTTCATCCATTTCATTACCTGTAACTAAAACTTAATAGGAGCAAGCTCGATTTGCAGGTCTTTTTTCGTTACCAATTCTTGATCGTTTGATGCGTCGCGATATGCCTCGGCTATAGCATCTGCTTGCTTCGCTTCAATGCCACTGGCCTCAAGCATTTTAACAAATTTTAGCGTGTCGAATGTAACAGTGCTCACGATATTTCCTTTCAAGATAATTGGAGGTTAAATGATTCCAAATGTTTTATGCAATTTTAGATTTTGATGGTTCGTTTATTGTTAAGGACACCTCAAAAAATTAATTTTCTATCCTTATTTCAACTGCGCGCTAAATTTTTTTCGATGTCCTCTTTGAGGGTGAGGGTTAGTGTGGGGGTAAATCTCCCGGCAGGCAGATTCCATGCGGAAATTGAAGGAACTCGATTCCCCGCAAAAGGAAAGGACTTTATCTCTGCGAAAGCTGAGCTTAATGCGCCTCCACCAAATAAGTTAAAATAGCGCGCTTCACCTACTTACCTGCCAATAAATAATTTAATGATGAGCGCTAACGCAAAAACCACCCCTGTTCTTTTGATCATTCTCGATGGCTTTGGCTATCGCGAAGACCCCGACTATAACGCGATTGCCCATGCCCACAAGCCCAATTGGGATAAGCTCTGGCGCGATTATCCGCATACCTTGATTGAAGCTTCTGAGTTGTCAGTAGGCTTGCCGCATGCGCAGATGGGCAATTCCGAAGTCGGGCATTTGAATATCGGCGCGGGTCGGGTGATTTACCAGGAATTAACGCGGGTGGATGTAGCGATTGAGGATGGTAGTTTTTTCACCAATCCGGCATTTACGCAGGCGGTGGAGAAGGTCAAAAAAAATGGTTCGACCTTGCATATCATGGGGCTGCTTTCTCCTGGCGGCGTGCATAGCCACGAAACTCATATCCACGCCATGTTGAAACTGGTTGCGGATGCGGGTTTGAAAAAAATAAATCTCCACGCTTTTTTGGATGGCCGCGACACGCCGCCGCGCAGTGCGGCGGATTCGCTGCAACGTTTGCAAGATAAATGTAACGCGCTGGGTGTGGGACGCATTGCCTCGATTGTGGGACGTTATTTTGCGATGGATAGAGATAATCGTTGGGAGCGCGTGCAAATTGCTTACGATATGTTAACGCTGGGACGCACCCCTTTCAGCGCGCCGGATGCACTGACCGCTTTGCAGCAAGCGTATGCGCGCGGCGAGAATGATGAGTTTGTGCAGGCTACCAGCATCCACTCCTCCAGCCTGCCAGCCGCCACCATGCAGGATGGGGATGCGGTCGTGTTTATGAATTTTCGCGCTGACCGCGCACGGCAACTGACCCGTACGCTGACTGATCCCGTATTTAACAGTTTCCCTCGTCAACACTACCCGAAGCTGGCGAGTTTCGTGACCTTAAGCAGCTATGGCGATGAGTTTGATGTGCCAGCTGCGTTCACTCCCACCAGCATTCAAAATTGCTTTGGTGAATATATTTCCAAGCTGGGGCTGAAACAATTACGCATTGCAGAGACTGAAAAATACGCGCACGTTACTTATTTTTTTAACGGTGGACAGGAACAGCCGTTTGCCGGGGAAGATCGCATCATGGTGCCCTCGCCCAAGGTAGCAACTTATGATCTTAAGCCGGAAATGAGTGCGTTTGAGCTAACCGATAAGCTGGTGGCGGCGATACGCGGTGGGAAATATCAAGCCATTATTTGCAACTATGCCAACTGCGATATGGTTGGTCATAGTGGCATTTTGGCGGCGGCGGTAAAAGCGGTCGAAACACTGGATATCTGCATCGGGCGCGCGGTGCAAGCCATGCAAGAGACAGGCGGCGAGGTGATTATCACCGCCGACCACGGCAATGCCGAGCAGATGATAGACCGCGAAACCAAACAAGCGCATACCGCACACACTTTGAATCCTGTGCCATTTTTGTATATTGGTCGCCCCGCCAAAATGGCTGCCAGCGGCGCGTTAAAAGATGTTGCGCCGACGCTGCTGACGATGATGGGTTTGCCGCAACCGGATGAAATGACCGGACACGCGCTGATAACTTTGCAGTGACCCTGTGAATCTAAATAGCTCTTGGTATCGTCATTTTATTTTCAATTTAACAATGCCAGACTGTTCCACTAAAAGTACGTAATCTGCTATCGAGCAAGCTCGATGCAGAATTGTCAGCCTCTCCCTCTGTCCCTCTGGGTGAAACAACTGATATAACTACTGGCCTGGGATCTGCATCATTCGCCAGCAACTTGCGCGCCTGCTCACGCCGATCTCGTGCTTCGCTTAGTGATATGTCTGGATATACCCCGATTGCTAAAGTTTTTTGCTTGCCCGCGAAGCGATAAGCCATCCGCCAATACTTCCCACCGTTCGGATGCACCAACAAGAAAAGCCCGCCGCCATCCGTCAGCTTTTGTAATTTATCTGTTGCTTTGGTTTTTTTACTGCTAGCTTCGTCAGTGCCAGGATGTCCGCCCTCCTGTTGGTACATTTTTATACCAACACATCATATACCAACACAAAACAGAGATTGGATGACACTACCCGATACCGTTTGGACAATAAAACCCCCGCATAATCATGACTATTGGCGGGTTTTAGAGGATTTTTGAGGCTGATTGAGATTGAGTTCTGGCGGCTGTGTCTTCCACATTGTCTCCTAAAAATGGCTCTGAAACTGGATTTCATAACTACCACAACTACGAGTTACCACGTTAGTTACCACGGTTACAGCTTTGATACCCCATACGACTTTCCCACTTTATCAAAAAATCTAGGCTGCCAGTTAGCGCCCTCAAATTGAAATAGTTACTTTTCGTATGATACCTTAACCCTCGAGCTCACGGAATACTACTATAGACTCGGCACGATGAAGTTTGAACTTTTGTCGCGCATTTCAGTCCGATACGCATGGACAAAGAAGATGCTAGATTTCAGACATTGGAGCGGTTGCACGAGAGACGCAAGCAGGTCGTGCGGCTGCATCGCAAAGGAATT